>NC_010511.1:5417500-5717500 GCF_000019365.1 Methylobacterium sp. 4-46
CCGCGCCTGATCCAGGCCCGGCTGATCCAGAGCCTGGAGAACGCCAGGAGCCTGCGCGCGGTGAGCCGGCCGGGAGACAAGATCGCCGCCGACACCCTGCTGGTGACCGAGATCCGCGCCTTCGACATCGCGGCCGGGAGCCGGGAGGCGGTGGTGGACCTGTCGGCCAAGCTGGTGTCGGAGGCGACCGGGAGCGTGGTCGCCGCGCGGGTCTTCGCGGCGCGGGTCCCGGTGGCGGACCTGAGCCCGGGCGCCTCCGCGAACGGCCTCGACCGCGCCCTCTCCCTCGTGCTCGCGGACGTGGTGCGCTGGGTCGGGGCCGGCGGCTGATCGGCCGCATCCCGCGCCCGCGCCGCGAAGACCCGCGCGGCGCCTGAGCGAGCCCGACCCGCATGGCGACGCAATCCGTCGGATGTCGGATCACTGCACGAGCTTGACGGTGCGCTTCAGGGTATTGCCGACGCCGTCCGGGACCGGGATGTCGCTCGACCCGTAATTCGAGTTGAGATAGAGGCTCGGCCCGTCGAAGAACTCGACCTGCCGCGCCACGATGATCGTGTAGGCCGAGCGGTCGGCCACCGGATTGTTCGCGTCGACGATGAGCCGACCGGCCGGCAAGTAGATCGTGCCGAGCAGGTTGCGGGCGTTGTTGCTGATGATGCGGTACTGGCGCATCGGGGGCGAGCCCGGCGGCGGCGGCGGCGGCGGCAGCTTGGTGTCGGACTGGACGGCGACCGGCGCGCTGACCGAGCGGTTCTCGAAGAACAGCAGCCCGGCCATCGGGCCGTCCTTCGGCGCCGTCAGGTCGATGCTGCTCTTGACGTCGAACAGCACCCCGCCCGCGTCGCCCGTGAAGTAGAAGCCGACGTTCTGCCCGGTGATCACGCCGTTCTTGTCGACGACCAGCGGACCGTCGTTGATCACGTAGATGCCGGCCGCGAAGGTCACCACGGCGCCGTTGGTGATCTTGAGGCCCCCGCAATAGACGCCGGGCATCAGCAGGGCCGTCGGGGTCCTGGTGCCGTCGATGAGGGTCTGGGTGGTGGAGTAGCAGGGCGGGATCGCGGGGCCGGCGCGGCTCGCCAGGGGGTCGGTGCGCGGCGGGCAGCCGCTCTGGGTGACCCCGCGGATCGTGGCGCGGCCGAGGGCGATGCCCCCGACCGAGCAGATCAGCGCGGCGTCCACGAAGGCCCCGTCCTCGATGTGGATGCCGGCCCGGTCCGCCGAGGCGCCGAACAGGCCGCAGCTCGTCGCCACGACGTTGGCGTTCTTGTGCAGGTGCATCGCGTCCGGGCGGGCCTCGTCGAGGGTCAGGAGGCAGACCCGGGTCGAGCCCGACGATTCGGCCGTGGCGCTCGCGCCGATCTCCATCGAGGGCAGGGTCAGGAGCCGTCCGAACAGGCTCTGCACCGTCTCGTTGATCGCCACCGTGACCGAGGTGCCGCGGCCGACCACCGCGGCGCTGACGCGCGTGATGCCCGGATCCGTGGCGCGGGCGGAGTCGAAGGCGAGGCGCCTGGCCATCGCCTCGACGGAGACGTCGGAGCCCGCCACGCTGAGCTCGCCGGCCGCGCCGAGGGCCGCGACGTCGACCGCCTTCTGCAGCTCCGCCCGCCGCTTGTGGATGCGGGCGTACTCGACCGCGGCGCCGCTCCCGGCCACGAGCAGCGGCAGGCTGAGACCGATGATCAGCGCAACCGCCCCCGTCCGGTCAGCGAGAAAGCGCCTGATCGCTCTCATCATCCGTTGAACCCCCTCCCCGATCAGGTTTGCGAGGGGGCCGTGAAGATTCCATTACTAAACCGGGGCGGCATCCCCGCCGGATTGACTGTCCACGACGAGGAAGATGTGGGCGAAGATGTCAAAATCCAAGTTGCGCGACTGCCGTACCGTTGCGCGCCCGACATCTCGGCGGCGGGCCAGGGGCGCAGCGGCAGGTTGCAGATGTCGCGGGCCTCCGCTTGCACCCGCGCGGGAGGTCGCGCCCGCCGGACCGGGCCGGAAGGCCGCCGCGCCCCGGATGACCGCGCGCCCGCCCGCGCGGGCGAGGCCGTCCTCGCGGGGCGCCCGCCCCTACTCCATCACGGCGGCCTTCATGATCACCACCATCGTGGCCCGCCCGGGCCGGTCGCCGACGCAGCGCACCGTGTGCGGCCGGTCGCAGCGGTAGCGCAGCGTCTCTCCGGCCTTGGCCCGCTGCAGGCTCCCCGCCACGTCGACCTCGAACTCGCCCTCCAGCACCGAGAGGCACTCGACCGAGCCGCGCTGGTGGGCGTCCGAATCGAGCTCCCCGCCCGGCTCCGCGGTGAGGTCGTACCATTGCAGCCATTCCACCGTCTTGATCCAGCCGGTGATGGCGAGCCGCACCTTGCCGTCCTCCGAGACCAGGATCGGCGTGTCGGCCCGGGACGACTTCTCGATGAACGGTTCCTCGTCCCCCGTCGCCAGCACCCGCTCGATCGAGACGTCGAGCGCCTGGCTGAGGCGCCAGATCGTGGCCAGGGTCGGGTTGGTCTCGTTGCGCTCGATCTGGCTGATGATCGACTTCGCGACGCCCGACTGTTCGGCGAGTTCGGACAGCGACAGATTGTAGGCCTTGCGCAGGCGCTGGATCGTCTTGCCGAGCTGCCCCGAAAGGACCTGGGCGCCCGTCATCAGGTCCTTGGCCCGCTCTCGTCCCCGCTCGACGCCCATCGCCCGCTCACGCCCGCCGTCGTTCCGCATTCCGAACGACCGTACGCTCCATCAAACGCAATCGCGGCGCAAGGGCAAGGGGCCAAGGGGGCCGGCGCCGAGGTTTTCGGGGATCCCTACCAGAGGGCGTGGAAGTGGTGGACCGGCCCGTGGCCCCGGCCGACGGCGAGCCGCTCGGCCGCCGCGAGCGCGGCCGCGAGGTAGGCCTTCGCCGCCCGCGCGGCGTCCGGCAGGGGCAGCCCGCGCGCGAGGCCGGCCGCGAGCGCGGCCGAGAGCGTGCAGCCGGTCCCGTGCGTGTGCCGCGTCGCCAGCCGCGGGCCGGTCAGGCGCAGGACGTCCTCCCCCGGCCCGACCAGGAGGTCGGTGCTCTCCTCGCCCGCGCCGTGGCCGCCCTTCATCAGCACCGCGCCCGGGCCGAGGGCGAGGAGGCGGCGCCCCTGCGCCAGCATCGCGGCCTCGTCGGCGGCCAGCGGCTCGCCGAGGAGGATGGCCGCCTCGGGCAGGTTCGGCGTCAGCACGCTCGCCCGCGGGATCAGGCGATCGCGCAGGGAGGCGACCGCGTCCGCGGCGAGGAGGCGGTCGCCGCTCGTCGCCACCATCACGGGGTCGAGCACCACCGGGATGCCGGCCGCGTGCGCCGCCAGCCCCTCGGCCACCGCGGCGATCACCGGCTCCCGCGCCAGCATGCCGATCTTCACCGCGCCCACCGCGAGGTCACCGAAGACGCTGGCGATCTGGCGCGCCACGAAGTCGCCCGGCACCTCATGGACCGCCTGGACCCCGAGGGTGTTCTGGGCGGTCAGGGCCGTGACGACGCTGGCCCCGTAGACGCCGAGCGCCGAGAAGGTCTTGAGATCCGCCTGGATCCCGGCCCCGCCGCCGGAATCCGAGCCCGCGACGGTGACGGCGATCGGGGTCACGCCGCCCCCCGCGCCGCGAGCGCCCGATCGACCAGCTGGCGCAGCGCGCGCGCCCGCGCCTCGACCTCGTCGGGAGCGCCGAACAGGGCCGAGATCAGCGCGATGCCGTCCGCCCCCGCGCCGATCACCGAGGCGGCGTTGCCGGAATCGATCCCGGCGATCGCCCCGATCGGCAGGCCGCCCCGGGCGAGCCGGGCCCGGAAGGCGATGCGCGCGAGGCCTTCCAGCCCCACCGGCGGGTCCGGGTTGCGCTTGCTCGCGGTCGCGAAGACGCCGCCGATGCAGGCGTAGTCCACCGGCAGGCGGTAGAGTTCGTCCGCCTGGGTGCCGGTCTTGACGGTGAGGCCGATGATCGCCCCGGGCCCGAGCAGCCGGCGGGCCTCGGCCGGGTGCAGGTCCTCCTGGCCGAGATGCACGCCCTCGGCCCCGGCCGCCAGCGCGAGGTCGACTCGGTCGTTGACGAGGAGCGGCACGCCGCTGCCCGACAGGGCCGCCCGGATCGCCCGCAGGCGGGCGAGGCTCTCGCGGGCGTTCGGGATCGCCTTCTCGCGGTACTGGAGCAGGGTGCAGCCGCCCGCCGCGGCCGCGCCGGCCATGCGCGCGAGCAGCGCGGGATCGCCGCCGCTCACCCCGACGTCGAGGATGCCGTAGAGCCGCAGGTCGACCGGAACGGTGCCATCCATGCCCACGGGGCGCATCGCCTTCCTCCCGGCCGGCCGCTCCGGCCCCGCCCCGAGTAAGCGTCGGCCGCGCCGGGCGTCAACCTGCGCGCGACTTCGCGCCCGGCCTCAGGCCGCGCGGGCGCCGCCGGCCGCCTCGCGGGCGCGCTCCAGCGCGACCCTGCGCTCGCGCCACACCGTGTAGACGCCGGCCGCCGCCACGATGCTGCCGCCGAGCGCCACCGCCGGCTGCGGCAATTGCCCGAACACGAACCAGCCGATCAGCAGCGACCACAGCATGGTGGTGTACTCGAAGGGCGCCACCAGCGAGGCGTCGCCGTGGCGGTAGCTCTCGGTGAGCAGGATCTGGCCGATGCCGCCCAGCACGCCGACGAGGACGAAGAGGCCGAATTCGGGCAGGCTCGGCAGGCTCCAGCCGAGGACCAGCGTCGAGAGGCCGAGCAGCGAGGTGAACAGGAAGAAGTAGAGGACGATCGCGCCCGTGCGCTCGGTCATGGTCAGGCGCCGGACCTGGATCGTCGCCGCCGCGGCGCAGACCGCCGCCAGGCAGGCGAACAGGGCCCCGATCGAGCCCGCGGCCCCGCCGGCCCCGAATTCGAGGTGCGGCGCCAGCATGATCAGCACGCCGAGGAAGCCCACCAGCACCGCCGCCCAGCGATAGCCCTGGACCCGCTCGCGCAGCACCAGGGCCGCCAGCACCACCACCAGGAGCGGCGAGGCGTAGCCGATCGCGATCGAATCGGAGAGCGGCAGGAAGGACAGGCCGGCGAAGCCCGCGAACATCCCGCAGGCGCCGATCAGGCTGCGCAGGACGTGGCCGCGCAGGTTGCGGGTGCGCACCGCCTCGACCACGCTCCCCTGCCAGCGCAGCCAGATCACGAGCGGCAGGATCGCGAAGGCCGAGCGGAAGAACACGATCTCGCCGGTCGGGAAGTGCCGGTCCGAGAGGCCCTTCACCCCCGCCGACATCAGCGTGAAGGCGAGCGCCGACAGCACCTTGAGGCCGATCCCGAGATAGGGCCGGCCGGACGAGGCGGGGCGCGCGGCATCCCCGCGCAGCGGGCGCTCGGGGAGGACGACGGGGGCTGCCATGGGAGGGTCGCACGCAGGACGAGAGGAAATTCTCCACACCACTTTTCGAATGGCCGAGCCAGCGGCCGCGGCGGTGCTCAGACCTGCAGCCCGCGCATGTGGACCTTAATCGAACCGCAAGAATGGCCTGAACCTGGTTTTCGCGCGGTCGAGACCGCCCAATTCCGCTCCGGGGGGAGCTTCGTCATCAAAGTGATACGGGAATGCGGTTTGGCATGGCGGCCATCGACCGCAAGGAGACGGATGTGGCCGACGACGCCGATGCGCTGCGTGTCCGCTCGCTCTTCCTGTCCGATATCCATCTCGGCACGAAGGGCTGTCAAGCGGAACTCTTGCTCGATTTCCTGCGGGAGGTCGACGCCGACGAGATCTATCTGGTCGGCGACATCGTCGACGGCTGGAAGCTGAAATCCGGCTGGTACTGGCCGCAGGCCCACAACGACGTCGTGCAGAAGCTCCTGCGCAAGGTGCGCAAGGGCTCCCGGCTGATCTACGTGCCGGGCAATCACGACGAGTTCCTGCGCGACTTCCTCGACCTGCATTTCGGCGGCATCGAGGTCCACGACCAGATCCTGCACGAGGGTGCCGACGGCAAGCGCTACCTCGTCATCCACGGCGACCAGTTCGACCTCGTCGTCCGGCACGCCAAGTGGCTCGCCCTGCTCGGGGACGGCGCCTACACGGCGGCCCTGTTCGTCAACACGCACCTGAACTGGGCGCGCCGGCGCCTCGGCCTGACCTACTGGTCTCTCTCGGCCTGGGCCAAGCTCAAGGTGAAGAACGCCGTCAACTTCATCGGCCGCTTCGAGGAGCTGCTGGCGGCGGAGGCCAGGCGCGCGGGCGCCGACGGGGTGATCTGCGGCCACATCCACCACGCGGCCAACCGCGAGATCGAGGGCCTGCGCTACCTCAATACCGGCGACTGGGTCGAATCCTGCACGGCGATCGTCGAGCATTACGACGGCCGCATGGAGGTGATCCGCTTCGCCGAGATGCGGGCCGAGGCGAGCGGCGCGCGGCGGGTCCTGCCCCGGCCCGAGCCGGTCGCGGCGGTCGAGCCCCTGTCGGTCCCCCGGCAAGCCGCCGAGCGGACCTCGTCCAACGCGCGGGCCTTGGCGTGAGGCTGCTCATCGCGACGGATGCGTGGCATCCGCAGGTCAACGGCGTCGTGCGCTCCCTGGAGCAGATGGCCAAGGCCGGGCCCGGCCTCGGCGTCTCGCCGAGCTTCGTCACGCCGCTGCTGTTCCGGTCGGTCCCGCTGCCCGGCTACCGCGAGATCCGCCTCTCGCTGGTGACGTCCCGGAGCATCGCGCCCCATTGGCGCGCCTTCGGCCCCACCCACGTGCACATCGCCACCGAGGGGCCGATCGGGCTCGCCGTGCGCCGCCTCTGCCTCTCCGAGCGCAGGCCGTTCACCACGAGCTACCACACGCGCTTTCCGGAATACCTCGCGGCGCGCCTGCCGGTCCCGCCCGCGCTGAGCTACGCGTGGCTGCGCCGCTTCCACAACGCGGCGAGCGGCACGATGGTGAGCACGCCGTCCCTGGAGCGCGACCTCGCGGATCGCGGCTTCCGCAACCTGATGCGGTGGACCCGGGGCGTCGACACCGAGCTGTTCCGCCCCCGCGCCGCGCCGGAGCCCGAGGCCCTGCGCGGGCTGCCCCGGCCGCTCTTCCTGTTCGTCGGCCGACTCGCGGTCGAGAAGAACGTCGCGGCCTTCCTGTCCCTCGACCTGCCCGGCACCAAGGTGCTGGTGGGCGACGGGCCGGACCGGGCCCGGCTCCAGGCGGAGCACCCGGGCGCGCGGTTCCTCGGCACGCTCACCGGCGAGGCGCTGGCCCGGGCCTACGCGGCGGCGGACGCCTTCGTGTTCCCGAGCCTCACCGACACGTTCGGGATCGTGTTGCTGGAAGCCCTGGCGAGCGGCCTGCCGATCGCCGCCTACCCGGTGACTGGCCCCCTCGACGTGGTGGGCGAGACCCGCGTCGGCGTCCTCGACCGCGACCTCCGGCAGGCGGCCCTCGGCGCCCTGCAGATCCCGCGCGAGCGCTGCCGGGCCGAGGCCCTGCGCTACACCTGGGCCGAGAGCGCGAGGCAGTTCTACCGCAACATCGAGGTCGCCCACGCCAAGGGCCCGGCCGACCGGCGCGCGAAGGGCCCGGCCGACCGGCGCGCGAAGGGCCCGGCCGGCGGGCGCGCGACGCGCACGGCCCCCCTCGCCGCGGATCCGGGCTCCCGCCCGCGCGAGGGCTGACCCCGACGCGCATCGGGCAAGACGCGCATCGGGCAAGACCGTCGTCCCCCCCGGGCCGGTGCGCGCGACGCCGAGACGCCCCGCTCCGCCCCGGCTCAGGTCGCCTTGCGCGGGCGCCCGCGCTTGCGGGGCGGCTGGGCCGGCTCGGGCTTGCGCGCCGCGCGCTCGCGGCGCAGCTGGCCGAGGCCGAGGCTCTTGGCGAGTTCGGAGCGCTGGGCCGCGTAGGTCGCCGCCACCATCGGGTAGTCCGGCGGCAGGCCCCACTTCTCCCGGTACTGCTCGGGGGTGAGCCCGCGCCCGGACAGGTGCCGCTTCAGCGACTTGTAGGGCTTGCCGTCCTCCAGCGAGATGATCGCGTCCGGCGTCACCGTCTTCCTGATCGGGATCGGCGGCACCGGCTTGGCCGGCTCCGGCGGCGGCGGCGACACGATCGTCGCCAGGGACTTGTGCACCGACACGATCAGCCCGCCGAGATCTCCCAGCGGCACCGAATTGTTCGCCACATACGCCGACACGATATCGGCCGCGAGATTGACCAGGCCCGCCTGGTCCGCCGATGGGTCGCTGGTCATGAGGAATGCCCCGCCGAGAAACTCCTTTTCAGGTGCGGGAAAAAGCTGCGACCGTCAATCGTTATCTGGATCCGCTCTGTGCTTACCCGACCTTCCGATTACCGCGGTGCGGGCTCATCATTTCGGTTCAGCCAAACTAAAGTTGTTACGAAGCGACGAACCGACGACCTCTCGGCGAAAGCTGACCTGCGGCGGATCTTCCCCGGGGCGAGCGGCGCCCGGAGGGCGGTGCGGAGGGCGGACCGGCGCCGCAAACCTCCGCGCCGACAAGCGTTTGGGTCGGGCGCGGAACGGCCCGCGGCGGCCGCCGCGCGGCCGGTCGGCGGCGGCCCGGCCGGCCGCGCCGGCCGCTCGGGCGATACAACCAATGAGAGAGGCGGGCCGGCCGCACCCGGGCCGCAATGGGGTGTGGATGGGTGGCGGGAGCGCCCCCGGGGCCGGGTCGTCAGGGCTTGGCCGAGGGCTCCGGCCGAGCGGCCGAGGGCGTCCCGGCGGGCGCGGCCGCGGACGGCTTCGGGGCCGGCGGCTTGGGCGTCCACTCCGCGTCGGCGCGCGGGCCGCCCGCGCCGTTGGTCGGGCCGGTGAGCTGGCCGGGCGCAACGTCGGCGGTCTTCTTCCAGGTCTGCGAGCCGCACAGGAAGCCGAGCAGGCAGCCGCGCACGGTCAGCTCGGACGGATCGTCCACCCAGATCGCGACGTCGTAGTTCTTTCCGTCCTCCGAATTGTAGATCTGACCCTCGTAATGGTCGTCGGCATTGGGCTTGAGGCCCATGATCAGCTGGTGCCCGAGGGAGGGGCGGTTGCGCTTCTTCGGATCGGTGTTCTTGAAGTCGATGCGCGGCTGGCCCTGGTCGTTGAGCGGGGTCTTCAACCAGACCACGTAGCCGCAGACCCGGTCGCTGCGGGTGAGGCACTTCTCGACCCGGATCCGGGCCCGGCCGTCCTCGGTCAGCCAGACGCCGCTCGGATCTTTCGGCGCGGCGAGGACCGCCGTGGGGACGAAGAGGCCGAGGGCGGCAAGGCCCCGGCTCAAGGGCTTCATCATGCAGGTCTCCTCCGGTGCGGCCGTGCGCGGAAGTACGACGCGACCGCCCGCGCCGCAACCCGCGCGCCGCGGCGCGGGAGGGCCGACGACCCCGGCGGGGGCGGGGCGTCGCCTGCCTCGCCGTCGCCTGCCTCGCCGTCGCCTGCCTCGCCATCACATGGCGGGATGTCACATGGCCGGATGTCACATAGGCCGCCGCGGCGCCGCCGCGATAGAGCGGCGAGGCCGGGGGCGAGCACCCGCGGCGAGGGAGCGGCCCGCGCCGCGGCCCGCCCGGCTCCGCCCGCCCCCCAGCAAGGCCCACGCATGATCCCGATCGAGATCCTCGTGATGACCTCCGGCCTGGTCGGCGCGATCGTGATCGTCGTGGCGGCGCGTCCGGGCCGGCTGTCCCTGCGCTGGCCGCGCCACGGCGCGGCGGCGACGCCCGGACCGGCCCCCGAGGCCGAGGACCCGATCCGCTCCGGCGCGTCCCTGCCCCCGCGCTGATCCGCGGCAGGATCCGCACAAGGCGGGCCCGAAGCTGCTATCCTGGCCCCGACACCACGAGTTGAGGAGGCCGACGCACCGTGCCGCACGCCACCGAGCTGATCGCCATCATCGCCCTCGGCCTCGTCTTCGCCTTCGCCGGGGGCATGCTGGCGCAGCGCCTGCGCCTGCCGCCGCTCGTCGGCTACCTGATCGCCGGCATCGCCATCGGCCCGCACACGCCGGGCTTCGTCGGAAACGGGGAACTGGCCGGCCAGCTCGCCGAGATCGGCGTGATCCTGCTGATGTTCGGGGTCGGGCTGCACTTCTCGATCGGCGACCTGATGGCCGTGCGCGCCATCGCGCTGCCCGGGGCCGTGGTGCAGATCGCCGTCGCCACGCTGATGGGCCTCGCCCTGGCCCTCGGCTTCGGCTGGAGCGCGGGCGCCGGGATCGTCTTCGGGCTCGCGCTCTCGGTCGCCTCCACCGTGGTGCTGCTGCGGGCGCTGGAGGAGCGCGGCCTGCTCGACAGCGACAAGGGCCGGATCGCGGTGGGCTGGCTCATCGTCGAGGATCTGGCGATGGTCCTCGCCCTGGTGCTGCTCCCGGCGCTGGCGGGTCCCCTCGGCGGCGAGGGGGCGGGCGCCGCGCACGCGGCCGGCGGGCCGCTCTGGCTGACCCTCGGCCTGACCCTGGCCAAGGTCGCGGCCTTCGCCGGGCTGATGCTCGTCGGCGGGCGGCGCCTCGTGCCCTGGCTCCTCGACCAGGCGGCCCGGACCGGGTCGCGGGAACTCTTCACCCTCGCCGTGCTGGCCCTCGCCCTCGGCATCGCCTTCGGCTCGGCGGAGCTGTTCGGCGTCTCCTTCGCGCTCGGCGCCTTCTTCGCCGGGATGGTGCTCGCCGAATCCGACCTGAGCCACCAGGCCGCCGCGAATTCGCTGCCGCTCCAGGACGCCTTCGCGGTCCTGTTCTTCGTCTCGGTCGGGATGCTGTTCGATCCCGGCATCCTGCTGGCGCAGCCCCTCGCGGTGCTCGCCGTGCTCGCCATCATCCTGATCGGCAAGTCCATCGCCGCGGTCGCGATCGTGCTGGCCTTCCGCCACCCGCTCGCCACCGCGCTCACCATCGCGGCGAGCCTCGCGCAGATCGGCGAGTTCTCCTTCATCCTGGTGGGGCTCGGCATCGGGCTGAAGCTGCTGCCGCTCGAGGGGCGCGACCTGATCCTGGCCGGCGCGCTGCTGTCCATCACCCTCAATCCGCTGTTCTTCGCCGGGATCGGGCGCTTGGTGGCGCTCCTCGACACCCGGCCCGGCCTCGCTGCCCGCTTCGAGCGGCGCGGCGCCGGGCCGCTGCCGCAGGTGAGCGGTGCGCGCGGGCGGCGGGCGGGCCACGCGGTCGTGGTCGGGTTCGGACGGGTCGGCAGCAGCATCGGCCGCGCCCTCGACGCCTGGGACCTGCCCTACGTGGTGGTCGAGCGCGATCGCCGCCGGGTCGAGGAATTGCGCAAGGCCGGGCGCGAGACGGTGTTCGGCGACGCGGCGGCGCCCGGCATCCTGGAGGCCGCCGGGATCGGGCGCGCCCGGCTCCTCGTCGTGGCGAGCCCCGACGCGCATCAGGCCCGCCACCTCATCGCCATCGCCCGGGAGGCGAATCCCGGCATCGACACGCTGGTGCGCACCCACAGCGACGCCGAGCGCCGGCACCTGGAGGCGGAGGGGGTCGGGCTCGTCCTGATGCCCGAGCGCGAGCTCGGTTTCGGCATGACCCTCTACGCCCTGCGCAGCCTCGGCATCAGCGAGGGCGAGGCGCGGGTCTTCGTCGATTCGAGCCGCGCCGAGAGCCGGTCCGACCCGGTCCCGGAGGCCGCCCCCGCCCTCGGCGCGCCGGAACTGCGCCCGCATCGGGAGGCGCTGGGGGGCGAGTGATCCGGCGGCGAGTGATCCGGCGGTGAGTGATCCGGCGGCGCGCGGACCGGCCCCGCCGCATTACGGGATGGCAATGCGGCGGTCATCATGGCCAGAGCCGCCACGGCGCATCATCGGCGCGACCTTCGGAAGATGGAGCGCTGCCGATGTC
Source organism: Methylobacterium sp. 4-46 (assembly GCF_000019365.1). Lineage (GTDB taxonomy): Bacteria > Pseudomonadota > Alphaproteobacteria > Rhizobiales > Beijerinckiaceae > Methylobacterium. The sequence goes on from NC_010511.1 coordinate 5,429,302, forward strand.
GCAGATGGATCGTCCGGCCGAGCTGATGATCTGGCACGCGAACCGTGCCGCGCCGCCCGGGGAGGCGCGGATCTACCCGACCCTGGAACAGGCGCTCCTCGCGGCCGCCGACTGCGCGGGCGACCCCGACGCGCTGCCCTGGATCGTCACCGAGGACGGCGAGATCCTGAGCCCGCACTGGATCGACCAGCACCTCGCCGGGCGCCGCGACCGGCCCGCCGCCGGCCGGCTGCGCAGCTGGCTCACCCACTGGGCATGACGCCGCAGCGGCCGGCGCCGCCGTGAAATCGCCGAAAGACGCTGGCAAGAAGGGCTCCCGTTCGACGCCCTCCGTGGTAAACTGTCTTCATGTCGAGCCTGCGCAAGTCCGTCCCACCGCGTCGCGACCCGGTCGCGACGACCTACGGCTACGGCGTGCTGCGCGGGCGGCCGCCGCGGCCCGGCAACGACAACCGGCGCGCGGCGCGCCGCCGGTCGGTGCCCCTGCTGCTCGGGGCGTGGTTCATGATCCTGGCATCGATCACGGCCCTGTTCTGGCGCTCGGCCGGACTCTGACCGGCCGGCCGATCCCGGCCGGGCCATAGGGTTAAGGCATCCGCGGGCGAGCGCCGAGTCCGTCAAGCATGGCGCGCGTCGCGTGTGGATGACGGGGCCGCCGGGACGGGGCGCCGCCGCGGAGGGGCGGTCACCCGGCACACTCGCCGCCATGCAGGCCGAGTCATTTCGGCCGAGTCACGTCGGCCGAGGCGCGCAGGCCAGGTCGTGAAACCCGGGATCGTGAGCATCACTCAGGCCGTGCGGCGGCGAGCGGGAGGACCCGGCGCGCACCAGGGCCTCGGCGACGAGGCCGCGCGGATGATCGCCCTGCGGCGGCGCTTCCTTCCCGCCGTCCAGGCGCTGGGTGCCGCCGGCCCGGCGCTGTCTCGCTGATCCGGACCTCGCGCGGCACCGTTCGGGCCGGTCATCGAGTCAGCCAGCCGATGTCGGCCTTGCCGGATGGCGAGGCTGAACCGCTCGATCGAGAACCGCATGGCGCCCGGGCGGCATGCGCGCGGTGCGGGCCCGACACCGGACCGCCGCGCTGACGGCGGCTCGGACCATCCTGCGGGCCAGGGGGTGGATTGGTGCCGGCGGAGGGCACTTAGGCACCGAACTAGGCGCGCTAACCATTTGATCTTATTGGAAACGATGCGCTTGGTGCAAGGGCTGGTATCACCCCGCGTATCACCTCTGACGGCTGTGGATAGCGCGGTGCCCGCACACCATAAGGTTCTCATTTCGTTCCCTCCATGCAATGATGCGCTCGGGGAGCGTGGAGGCTACTATGCTCAAGATCACCGGTCTTGATGAAATGTCCCGTACCTTGGAGCAGGCGCAGCGGGCGTTTGCAGACCTGGACGGCGAACTTGGCACAGTGCGCTTCGACCCCAACGACCCGGCAAGCATTGAGGCAGCCATTCAACATGCGCACGCTCTAATTGATGGGAAGCTGGGCGACTATGTCAGCAACCCTTTGGTAGCTCCGATGATTGAGGCTTCTAAGGAGCGGTTCCGGGAAGCCATCATTGAACGAGCGGCAGCCGCGCGCCTCAAGGGTGATAGCGAAGATGAGCAGCAAAACTGACGTTTTCACTCAAATCAACAACGCTGTCCTAGACCTACAAGGTGCGCACCTTCAGGGTTTTGAGCGTCCTCTGAAGACTCTTGCACGACTCCTGCAAAGCCCCGATCTTCAGGACATAAACCGTGAGTTGACTTCAGGTGTGGATTATGAGGGCTTCATCGCCGCAAGCGAGGCCACTATTGGCGGCATGGTCGGTAGCGGCAACTTGGTTTGGCCGGAGGACCAAAAGCAGACTCTCGGATTGACGCTAATTTTAATTGAGAAGCTGGCGGCCGAACCCGGTCATGCGTTGAATTTTGCCCATAACTTCTTCTATTCCGGGAACAAGCTTATTGCGGGTCTGCATTCCCTTGTCGGGCAAGTGCTGATTCCATTTGCTCGCGATTACAAAGCATATGTGTTGAGCAGGGGCGATGTGCAGCCACGACTTGTTCAAGCTGCATCTAACAAGGTGTTCATTGTTCACGGTCATGACGATGCGGCCCTTCAAGGATTGGCGCGATTCATCGAGAAGCTTGGCCTTGAAGCCATTGTGTTGAAGGAGCAGCCCGACCAAGGCCGAACCATCATCGAAAAGTTCGAGCAATCTGCCACCGATGTTGGATATGCTGTGGTGTTGCTGACTCCGGACGATATGGGGGGCGCCAAGACCACGGAAGAACAGGACACGCGCGCTAGGCAGAACGTCATCTTCGAGCTGGGCTACTTCGCTGGCAGGCTGGGTCGTGGACGAGTTTGCCTGCTGAAGAAGGGTCGTATCGAGATACCATCGGACTTGTTTGGCGTCATCTACACTGAAATGGACCCTTCAGACGGATGGAAGGCGCGACTGGTGGGTGAACTCAAGGCCGCAAAGCTAGACTTTGACGCTAACTCCTTTTGGCGCTAGCCGGGGTAGCCTGAGGGACCTAATGCTATCCTGGCGATCTTCGTTGCTAATTCTTCGCCCTTCGCGGTCAGTGTATAACAAACCTGCCTCAAGCTCTCGGGGCTGACACGACGTTCCAATAGGCCCAAACCCTCAGGCTTGTCCCGTGTCTTCGGCCCTAGGTCTAGCAGCATCCGGGACATGATGGGCTGAGTGGTCCCGAGCATTGGGGCATAGTCTGTGGGACCAAGGCCGGGCCGATTGGCCACCATCAGGAATCCCATGGCGTAGGTGATAGACATCCTGGGGTTCATCCCTCGGAAGGTGTCTAGTATCCACAAGGCTCGCATGAGGCCCCGAAGATAGTCGCCATCCTGCGTGAAGTCCGCGGGCGTGTCTTCGTTCATACCACCTCCGATTCCATGGTAACCTGCTTGGATACGGATCAGAAAAGAGGCCCGCTAGGGGAGCCTCAAGTCTCTGGCTTTAGGCCAGGGTCATTGTATGGAGCGATTCAGGTATGCCGTTCAGGGCATCCTCTATGTCCTCCAGGGTTGTCAGGATCACAGCTTCACCGGCCCGAACGCCAATGCAAAGGGTGAAAAGCCAGTCACGGCCGAGTTGAGTGAGCGCCTGTAGGCACACCGATGGTGTCTCGCCAAGGGCGCTAGGCCGCAGTGAGTAGACCACCAGATCAAGTAAGCCAGTCATTCTGCCATTCGAGCCCCATTCAGTCGCATCGTTGTGCAACCCGGGTTCTATGGCACCATCAACGTACGCTGTCTAGCTTATTTCTTGTTGAAATGCTTGCATAGGATGACAACTACCAATCCATGGAAAGTGGCATGATGTGAAATAACCCCTATAGTGCTTTATTTCTGGCTGCTCCTACTGGCCTCCCACAGCCTTCCATGCCGCGGAGTCTCGCATGAACCTTCTGCGCCCCGTGTTTCGCCAAAATGACTGCCTAGATGCTTCGGACACCCAAGCTCGATGGGACCCGTTGTTGACCGTGAGCCGGCCCCGCAGGACCACAACACACCGCAAGGCCCAACAACAACTTGAGGCTTTACCGAAAATTTGAAGATGGGGTGGTGGGGGTCTCAATCTGAAAAGCTCTGAGCCTGGGACTCCTAAGCTCTCTGATGGACCACCAACCCCGCTGAGGTGAGCCAGCGTCCACTCACAAGGGCTAATAGTGGCTGTGAGTGAGCTAAGGGCAGCCTGGGTCATTCACATGGACACGGGCAGACATTCGGGGACATAGGGTAGACATTCGCCCTATGCCCAGCCACGGCCCTCCTACAGCCCAACAATCTGTAAGGCGATGGAGGCTATCATCGTGACACACAGGGACACATAGGCCGCCCCTAAGATGTGGAGCGGGTTCCGTAGCGCGCCTTTGCCCTTGATGAGCAGCGCAATGAAGATAATGCAGAAGAGTACGGTCATAGATGATCATGCCAGTGTGATCGGGTGAGCGATATAAATGGCACGAATAGCCCGGGGTGGCAATGGGTGGGAACGCTTAGATCGGCTATATTCATGAAAGATAGTTGCTTCAACCCGGATATATCCCTTGCTGTGCTGAGTCGCTGCCTGTTACACCGATAGCAACGAGCGTAGGGCTCAGCGTTACACCAGGGGAGAGCGATGGCTCAGGGGCGGTTTGTGTCGTATCTGCGGGTGTCCACCGAACGCCAGGGGCGCTCTGGACTTGGCTTGGAGGCACAGCGGGAGGCCGTGTCAGCGTTCCTCAGCGCGGGCCAGGGGGCGTTAGTGGCCGAGGTGGTGGAGGTGGAGTCGGGAGGGCGCAATGATCGCCCCAAGCTCGCTGAGGCCCTGAGGCTGTGCCGGCTCCACAACGCCACGCTGGTGATAGCGAAGCTCGATAGGCTCTCACGAGACGCCGCCTTCCTGCTGACCCTTGAGAGCAACCTGAAGCGGATGGGTCTCCGGTTCGTGGCCGCTGACATGCCCGATGCCAACGAACTCACCATCCACATCATGGCCGTAGTGGCTCAGGCCGAACGCCAGATGATTTCCACGAGGACCAAGGCCGCGCTACAGGCAGCTAAGGCCCGCGGGACGAAGCTCGGGGGAGACCGGGGGAACATCGGGCAGATTAGAGCAGCAGGGGTGGCCGCCAGCGTGGCCAGGAGGGTCGAGAAGGCCGCTCAGAGGGCGGAGGACCTGGGGCCGCTCGTGGTGGAGCTACACGCCTCTGGGGCGTCCCTGAGGGCGATAGCGGCCGATCTCAACAGCAAGGGCATTCCGACAACCAAGGGTGGCCTTTGGGGTCCTGTGCAGGTCGCGCGCGTGCTGGCACGGGTGGCGAGCGTAGGGAGTGCGGCCGGCGCGTGAGGGCACCACAACTCCTACTCTGAGTCCTACTCATGCAGATTTTTTGGTCTTCCCGGCGTCTCTAACTGCGTGTCTTTGCTCGTATTCCTAATGAACCCTCAGAGGATGTGTAGTCCTCACGCCTCACAAGATCGTTGACTGATGCGAGTTGCTATCACATAGCTTCTTCGCGCTGACCACGGCTGCACAAGGCGGTCTGGCAGGCATTCGATTAACACGGTCCGAGAACAAGGGGCGGCTTCAGCTTGCCTCAAGGATCACGCACACGGAGAAACCATGCCACCACCATCAATATTCGACCTTGTCAGTGGGCGAGAGACTGCCCAGGGGGAGACTCAGACCGGCCCACAGGCAACACAGACGCCAATAGACCCACTCGCGAAGCTTGCTCAGTGGCAGTGGAGGCCAGGGCAGCCATTCGACCCGGCAAGCTCAGGGCAGCCGTTCGGGCCGATGCGGATAGCGATGCTGGACCCTGCCAAGCTCCCGGCTCCGGGAACCGAAGGCTTCACCACGGAGGACCACGCAGCCATCCAGCAGTGGGCTCGGGGTCGCCTCAGTGACCAGGAAGCCGATGAGGACCAAGAGCAGCAACGCCTAGCCAACGAACAGAGGTTTGCCCAGGCGGACGCTGAGGATGAAGCTCGGAGAGCCCAGGCGCAGGCTGAGGCTGAGCAGCTTGCCAACGCACCACGAAGCCCAGGATTGGCCGATAGCCCTTCGGCGCTTGCGGGTCTCATGGAGAGTCAGACAGCCCTTAGGCGCCTGGGAGGGGCCACAGGACGCCCAGGAGGACCGCAGGGAGGCGCGGGAGCCACCGCCCTAGCTCAGCAGGCTCAGAGCAGCCAAGCCGCCTTGAGGCAGCTAGCGCATACTAGCGGGCTGGTGCGCGGTGTGAGGAAGCCCGGCTATCCAGGAAGTCGGGGCTGACACATGGATAGCCAAGAGCAGACCACAAGCCTGCCTGACTCGGAACTCACTTACGAGCATCTGGCCGAAATAGAAGCTACTCAACCTCGCAACGAAGAGACACCAGAAGCTCTGAGGTTGGATCAAATCCGAGTGGCGGAGCAGGTGTTTCAGCCACGGGTCGGCCGGGGCAATCTGCTGGATGATACCCACTTCGTTCCGGTACTTGTGGAGGAGCTTAGGAGAAACCAAGGGCGGCCACTGGAGGCTGTGCTGGTTACAGCCATTGGACCAGACTTCTTTTGTGTGGATGGCCACCACCGGCTTGCTGCCTATGAGCAGTTTGGCTGGACGGAGCCGGTGCCGGTCAGAGTCTTTGAGGGAAGTCTGGTAGAGGCATTCGTTCAGTCGTGGACTGAGAACCGGAGGCCGAAGCTGTCTCCTTCAAGGAGTGACAGAACCGAGTGGGCTTGGCGGTTGGTTCAGCTTGAGAAGTTCTCAAAGCACAGGGAGCAGGAACTAACGGGCTGTAGCGAGGGAACTATCGCTAAGATGCGAAGGGCGCTCAAACACGAGGGCAACATAGTTCGTGGGCAGCCCTGGTGGTGGGTGCTCAGAAGGGAGAACAATAAGGAAGCTATGGATGTGGAGGAGTGGCAGGAGCAACAAGCTCAGCAGGTAGCTCAAGCCGTGGTGAAGCACACAGGTGTGAAGCTTGCTCGCAATCCTGAGGTACTAGCGAGGGCCATTTATCTCATTAATGATGGACTACCTGCCTTGCTCATGGAGATTTGGCGTGGGCAGATAGAGCTTGAGGCCGCTCTGGAGCAGATGGACATCTAAGGAGCAGCATGGGGTAAACCCGGGGCTTTGTCGTCTCGTGGTCTGCTATGGGCCGCCAGGGGGCTCCGGGTTACCCTATGCACCTACTGGAAGGCATTTCTGCATAAGCAGGGGTGCATTTGCATAGGCATATTTCCCTTAGGCAGCTACACGTCTGAGACAAGATAGATTGCGTGCGATTTATTACGAGTCTTGCAGCGGAGAGCCTATGTGTGGACAGCGGGCCTCGCCTCGGAACGCGCCTACGCGGTCTGGCTGTGTCAATGATCCATGATGCCTGTGCTGAGTGACTGTGGACAAAGGACCGCCTAGCGAGGGCGAGTGGCTTGCCTTGGGCTTCCGTTTGGCTACCAACGCAGGTAGGCAAATAGATGAGATAAACCACATGCCGCCAGAGCCTCAGCAGCAAACTAACTGGGATCGGATCATTGAGATATCGGAGCGGGCGGGGCATTGGTGGTGGGCGCTGGACGTTGGGACATTTACCTTCGTTACATTCTTTGTTGCTTTATTTGGTATGGCAATGGTCACTGGCAAGCGGCGGTTTGAGCTTGTGCTCAGTAGTTGTATGCTGACCGCCATGGCTTGCCTGTATCGATGGTTTTTGTCTCCAGCCGTGTTCTGACTCTCTCAAGGCTACTTCGCGGGAGGCTTGCCAGCGGCGGCCAGCTTAGCGTTGAGAGCCGCCTTGCGGGCTTTGGCTTGCGCAGGACGCACGTAGAAGTGCTCAAAGAGCTCATCTAGTATATCGAGGCACCACTCTGCCTCATGTGGCTCCACGTCAATAACCTGAAGGCTGGTGACATCGGTAAGCGGGTGTGCTGAGAAGTTGCCGAAGTTCCTAATGCCATCAATGGTTTCCCGTAAGGAGATCGGAATGGCTTTTGAGGCATCAGTCTCGTTTAGCAGAAGATCGATTTCTTTTGCTAGGTCTCTAGCTTTATAGCCGTTATTGTGAAGCACAGCCTGGAGACAGCGGCGAGCAAGAGCAGCAGAAGCCTTCGGACTTATCGATAACACCTCGGAAGCTTCTTTGTAATCCGATGCTAGCGACGCGGGCACATGCTCTGAAACTGGACCCCTATTAGCGCGGCGAGGATAGACCATAATCAAGGAGACGAGTCGGCTGGCCAAGAAGCAGGGTTTTCTCTATTAAAGGCAATCTCGATGATGTCATTTTTGCACTCCGGACATTTGCATATACGACCGAACCAACCACTTGGATGGGTGTTCAACATAAGGGCGTTTCTTGACCAGAGATCATGGATGCTGGTTCCGCAGTGGGGGCACTTCACAGGGGTACCTCTTATTGCGTGCTGAAAGTCGTTGGGGAGTCACGATTTATGAGAACCGCAATTCCTTCGCAAGAACCACCTTCTCCAATTGCTCGCGAAGTTGCCCTAAGCGATAGCCCTGGCCATATCCCTGCCCAATAGACCGCGTTCCCCATCCACCGATGAGGTTCTGAAATTCCTCCGGGACATCTGCGTGTCTCAGACGGTCCCTCATGGCGTGCCGGAAGGAATGCGTGGTTTTCTCAATCTTGAGCGCCTCAGACAGCCACTTGTTGATGGTCTGAGCGGCGCTGGCAGCCTTGATGTTCCTGTCCGCGGCATAGCGAGGGAACAGCCATCCTGACGACTCAGGAGCCTGCTGAGCGGCTTCTACGGCCTTCCGGGCAGCCCAGACCGCCAAGCCAACCAAGGGCACCAGCCGCTCGCTATTAGCGTTCTTCAGGGTCCTGCCGAGAGCGAGATGCGGCCTGATGTTAATGTGCGGAGTTTCATGGTCGAGCACTACGTCGCCCACCCGCAAGCCCACAATCTCTGCGATGCGAGCCCCTGTATCTGCCTGAAGGGCCATGATCTGGCGAATATCATCACCCTTCTGTAGACAGGCAGCAGAGATGGTCCGCAGTTCCTCTGAGGTGAATGGCTTGCGACCACCCGCATCCTCAGCCTCGCGAGGTATTTTCAAGCCCTCAAATGGATTGCCGTGACTCCTCAGATTGTACTCTCTTAGTCCGAAATTGAAGACGGCCCTTATACTGTTTAGGTGTCTGCGAACCGTGGTAGTCTTGTTTCCTTCCTTGAGCAAGCCGTCCCGTACTGCGTTAGCGTGCTTCCGCTCATACGTGTTAAGCGGGAAGTCTCCAACCAGCGTGAATACATGCCCCAGCGATCGCTTGGTATCCGCCACGAACTTGGGCTGATTCCCTTTGTCATGGTTCTGAAGGTACGCCGCCAGAGCATCGCTCAGCAGAGCACGGGGCTTGCCGGGGTCTTCCTTGGCCAGCCTGACAGCTTCACGCTCAGCAGGGGTCCACTGGTCCTCAAGCCATTCGCGCGGGGCGTTAGTGTTGTGGCGAAGCTCCGTGTAGGCTTGTCCGTACCGGCGCTCAAAGTAGGCGTCGAAGGCGTCCCCGGCATCAGGACCATCCACCCAGCCACGGCCCGGTGCAAGGTCGCCTGGGGCAACGCCAATGGCATTCAGGATGGCCACGGCAGCAAGGCGGTTCTCTGGCGTGGTCAGCTTAGCTGCTTGTCCCTCCCTGGATCGCAGCGATGTCCACAACGCATCATCCTGAGCCGCCAGTTGTGTGGCCTTCTGGGCTGCAACGGCCATGTCTCGCGTGCTGAGGCTGATTCGCCTGAACCGCTTGCCGGGGTAGTGGCTCAGGAGGTCCACAGGGATGCGGCGATAATAAAAGAGCGGGCCACCGCGTTTAAGGGGTCGGACGTATCGCACTGTGATTCGTAGCAAACCGGTATCAAGAAGCACCGAAGGCATCGGTAACACCCCGTGTATCACCACGGGCGCCTCAGCGCGATACCTAAGTGTCTAAGCTGGCTTCAAAAACCACTAGGGTGGTGGTGCCGGCGGAGGGGATCGAACCCCCGACCTTCGGTTTACAAAACCGCTGCACTACCGCTGTGCTACACCGGCCGACATCGGGAAGGCGTCGAGGACCACGCGACCGCCGCGGCGGTCCGGCGGCCTTTAGAACCCCTGCCCGGGCGGAGGTCAAGGCACAAACCCGCCCGTCCGCTCTCCGCCGCGCGGCCGGCCTCACCGCGTCAGCGCGGCCAGCGTCCGCGCCAAGTCGTCGGGGTCGATCCGGTAATCCTGGTTGATGCGCGCCTGGGTTCCCGCCCCCGGCCCGGCCTCCCCGTCGGTCGGCACGATTTTGAGCACGTAGTCGAGGCCGAGGAGCGCGCAGAGCTGCTCGAGCCCGCGGTGGAGGAACGCCTCGACGCTGAAGCGGCTCTCGAAGACCAGCACCCGCGTGCCGGGCCGGCAGAACAGCAGGTTGGACAGGTCGGAGCCGTGGCCGCCGACCACCACCCGGGCGCTCCGGAACAGCCGGGCCTGCTCCCGCGCCGGCAGCCCGCCGCAGGCCACCACGTCGAGCCCGAACCGGGCCAGGACCGGGGCGACCTCCTCGAAATTGGCGATGCGCCGCTTGGGCGCGGGCAGATCCTGGCGGCTCGCGAACAGCCCGCGCGGCGCCGCTCCAGGCGCGGGCCCGCGGGCGCCGAGGTTTGGGCCGGCGAAGCGGCGGACGATCGCGGCGAGCGGCCCGCGCGCCGGCCCCGGCCCGGGATCGCCCGCCCCGTCGAGCCCCCACGCGGCGAGGAGATGGGCGGCGAAAGCCCGGATCATCTCGGGATACAATCTGTTCTGGTCGAGGAACGAGACCAGGCAGGCCTCCTCCAGCAGGTGGTCCCGGCCGGGATCGAGGACCAGGAAGCGCTCGGCCGGGAGGCCGAAACTGTCCAGCACGGCCCGGTACGGCTCCCGCAGCGCGAGGGGATGGACGGCGATGCGCAGGTCCGCGCACGCCAGCAGGTCGGGGCGCAGCTGCCCGAGCAGCAGCAGCCGCGGGCACCAGTTGAACAGCCAGTGATACCACACGCCGTCGATCGGGCCGCCCAGCACGATGTGGCGCCCCGGGCAGGGGACGGGCGTTCCCTCCAGCCGGTAGCGGCCCTCCTCGACGCGAAACCGGGTCGGGAAGATCGTCTCGACGCCCGAGTAGGATTGGTTGAGGAACATCCGGCTCCGCCGGGTGTCGATCGGCACGAAGGCGCTCGTCACCAGAACGTCGCGCGCCGTGAAGCTCACGAGCTCCTGCGTGGTCCAGCGGAAGTCCGGCCAGAGCTGCAGGGCGCGCATCGCGACGCGGCGGGCGTCCGGGTAGTCCGCCGCGACCGCGTGGTCGTCGACGACGGTTCCGGCGAGGACCTGTCCGGCGGTCGGCGGGGTCATGGCGGGGTCATGGCGGGGTCATGGCGGGGTCTCGCGGCGGCGGGGCGCTCGGCGGCCGGGATGCGGCCGCCCGACGCGGGAAGAGGAGGCCGGGGGAGTCATACCACCGGTCATTTCTCATGACCGGTGGTGCGGCTCTCGAATTTTCGCCAAGCCTCTGATTCGCCAACCCTCTGGTTCGCCAACCCTCTGGTTCGCCAACCCTCTGGTTCGCCAACCCTCTGGCTTGAAATCGAAAATCCGAGATGGAGCAACGGCTCGATGCGTCAGCATCCTGAGCCGTTGGTATCAGTCCCGGCGGCGATTGGTCGAATCCCCGACCGGGGCGAGGCGCGGGAGCAGCGCCCGGGCCGCGTCCGGGTCGGTCAGCTCGGCCTGGAGATAGAGCCGCGCGATGTCGAGCCCGCCTTCCGGCCCGTGCTCGATCGTGAGGCTGCCGAACCCGAGGCGCGGCAGCAGCCGTTCGAGCAGCGTCCGGTCGATCCAGTGGAAGCGCGTGCAGGGGGAATCGTCGAAGGCGGAGTGGCGGCCCGCGTCGCGCAGCATGCGCTCGACGCCGCTCTCGCTCCCGCCATCCGCGAAGGTCGCCACCAGCCGCCCCCCGGGGCGCAGCATCGCCGCCGCGGAGATCAGGTAGACCAGGGCCGACTGGAAATCCATCATCATCAGGACGTCGATCGCGAGCCAGAGGTCGGCGGATCCGACCCGGCCGCCGTAGTCGCGCAGCAGGCCCTCGTTGTCGGTCCAGTCGATCAGGCGGGCGTCGAGCCGCCCCCGCGCCGCGGCCTCGCCGCAGCGCTGACGCAGCGCGTCGAGGAAGGCCGCGCTGATCTCGTAGGCGGTGACGCGGGCCGGCGAGCGGGCGAGCACCCACTCGGTGTACTTGCCCGATCCCGGGCCGATCTCGACCACCTCGCGCCACCCCGCCGCATCGCTCGTCCCGACGATCCGCCGCCAAGTCGCCTCGCGCAGCGCCGCGTCGGCCCATTCGTCTCCCGGCCAGGCCCAGTCCGCCCCGGCGGCGGCCTTGCGCGCCGGGAAGACGCGCCTGACGTACTCGTCGAAGAAGGATGCGGCCCCGGATCCTGGTGTCTGCACGTCGCTGCTCCCCGCCTCAGGGAGCGGCACCCTAGAGCATTTTCCGACGAAGTGGATGCCGGTTCGTCGCAGAAAATCCGGCAAGATCAAAGATCTAGAGCGGCACCCGGTTGCAACGTGATCGGGTGCTGCTCTAGAGATTGTCATGGGTCGTGGACAGGTGTCGTGCGGGCCATCGCAGCCTCCGGCCCGGATTGCCCGCAGGACGAGCGACGGGGCCCGCCCTCCCCCTCCGGGCGGGGATGACGCCACCACGGCGCGCCGCTATCGTCGGCCCGATCCGAATTCGCCCGGAGCGCGAAGGCACTCGTCATGCTGTCGGTGGGTGATGTGATCGTGACGGCGGCGCCGAAGCCTGCGGACAACGACAACGCATTCCGCGCGACGAACAGGTTGCGCGACCTCTGCGCGGGGCTCACGCTCCTGATCGCCGCGTCGGGAATCGGCCTGTTCGCCGTCCACCTCGAGGCCGTGTACGGCCTGCGGTAAGGGCGGGGCGGCGCCGCGCGTCCGACGCTGCCGCGGAGCCGCGAGCGCCGCCGGCAAGTTGTCGACCCGCGGCAAGCTCGTGTCGCGCTCACCCCCTCGGGCCGATGACGCGTTCCTGGCAACTGGCGTTCGGGCTCCTGCTCACGGGGCTCGCCGGCTACGTCGACGCGCTCGGGTTCATTCGCCTGAGCGGCCTCTACACCTCGTTCATGAGCGGGAACACGACCCAGCTCGCCGTCTTCCTGGGCCAGGGCCCGATCGACCACGTGGCAATGCCGGCCCTCCTCGTGCTGATGTTCCTGGCCGGCTCGACCCTCGGCAGCGGCTTGTCGATCCTCACCGCGCCCCGATGGTCCAGCCCGGTGGTGCTGGCCTACGAGGCGCTCCTGATCCTGGGCGCGCTCGCCTTCGGCCTCGCGATCCCGGATCTCGGCCTGGCCTCCCTGTTCATGGCGCTCGCCATGGGGTCGCAGAATGCCGTGCTCGGGTCGGTCAAGGGATTTCGCGCCGGCACCACCTTCGTCACGGGCGCGCTGCACAGCCTCGGGCAGAACCTCGCGGCGGCGCTGACGGGCACCGGCGCGCCCCTCGGCTGGGTCGGCGACGCGGCGGTCTGGGCCGCGCTCCTGCTCGGCGCGCTCTGCGGCGCCGCGGCCTATCACGCGCTGCAGCTCTACGCCCTGATCATTCCCGCCGGCCTCGCCGGATTGCTCGCCGTGGCAGCCGCCCTGTTCGCCGTCGCGCGCGGCTGAGCCGGCGCCGAGGCGCGCCCGCGACGGGTCGAGCAGGCGCGCGGCGCGCGGCCGGGCTCCCGGGCGACACGGCGGTCCGCCGCGGCGAGATCGGCCCTGGCGCACGGTCAGGTCTTCCGAGTCGGGCGCGAGGCTGGGGACCCCGCGGCCTCCGTATTGTGCCGGCAATCCAGGTCATCGCGGCATCGAAGCCGCGCGGCGCCAAGCATCCTCTCCACCCGCGCCGCACCGCAGCCGCCGCCTCAGCGTTGCCGATTCACAACATCAGCTGTGGATTATTTGTGGTTTCCAACTTATTCACAACGGCTCAGGTTGCAGCAATCATGTCCGGCACATTCTACTGGTCTCCTGGTTCCCGAAGGAGCCGGTCTCAGCGGGGACGAAGATGGAGTTGTTGTTGATCATGGGCGCCGTGATGATGATGGGCGCTCTTTCCCTGTTCCAGGGGCACAGGTTCGTGGGCCAGCGCGGAGCGGAGGGCGCTCGACTTGAGCGTCGGGGCCAAGCGATCGCCTGGGACGCGCCGGGCGAGCGATGACCCCGGACGATCGCGACGCGCTCACCCGGGCCCGCGAGGCCCTTGCCCGGGTCCGGCTGACGCTCGCGCGGCGCATCGCCGCGACGAACGATCTCGACCTCTCGAATGTCGAGGCGCTCACCAAGGTGCTGGGCGCGATCGAGAGCATCGATCGCGCGCTGGTCGACGCGGGCCACCCGTTCATGCCGGCCGGTCTCGGCGCCGATCCGGCGCCCTGAGCAGCCTCGTCCGAACCGGTCATCCGCTGCCCGGACGATCACGTCCGGACAGCGGATGATCCGGGATCCCCTTGATCGAAGCGGGTCGCGTGTCACGAGCCCGCGCGGCGCCTGAGCGAAGCCGAAATCCGCCATCCCGAAGCGATCGCCCGGATCTGGGATGAGGCATCCGGCCCCGGCGGCACGCGCCTTGCTGGACGACCCGCGTTGCTCCGCCAGCAGACCCCCTCTCACGCGGGCGACCGGCGGCCGGGGGCGGCGCGGCGCGCTCCCGGTCACCGCCCCCGTCCGCGCCCGCGGCGATGCCGCGGCCCGGGGACGACGCGCGAGGCGCCCGGCCCCGCCGTCACAGCTCCTCGGCGCAATCCGCCGTCCGGCTGCTGGCCACCGGCTCGGATGACGGGCGGCCGGGGCTGAGGGGGGCGATGAGCCGCGCGTATTCGCGCTCGGCGGTGCCGTAGCCGGCGCCCGCGATCGTCGCGAGGCGCGCACGGTCCAGAACGGTCAGCTTCCGGCGCCCCGCGGCGATCGCCTTCCCCCTCACGAGTTTCTGCAACGCCGCGGTGATGCCCGGGCGATGGGTTCCCAGCACCTGGGCCAGCACTTCGTGCGTGATCTCGATGTCGTCCCCGGGCAACCGGTCCGCGGCCTGCAGCACCCAGGCCGCCAAGCGCTGCTCGAGCTTGCACCGGTGCAGGCCGAGCGCCGTCTGGTGACCCGACACGATCGTCGCCTGCACGTACCGCATCAGGGTGAGGCGCAGGACGGCGTTCCGGAGGATCAGCTCACGCAGCGACCCGACCGCGATCCGCAGCGCGGTGCCGCCGACCCGCGCGCGCACCTCGTGCGGGGTGCGTCCGACCCCGAGCACCGACGCGGTGCTGACCATGCCCTCCTGCCCGACCACGGACATGTCGAGGCATCCGCGCCCGCCCGCGTCGAAGGACACCGACAGCAAGCCGCTCTCGGGAAAGAACGCGTACCGGATCGTCTCGTCGGCGCCGATGATCCTCTCGCCGACCTCGACCGGGACCTCCTCGCAGAGCGGCAGGATCCCGCGCAGCTCATCCGGCGGCAGAGAGACCAGCAGCTTGTTCCGCACATCGGCGTGCATAGCCAATACCCTGCCAGAGAGCCGCGAATCACCGGATCGGCGCCGATCACGCGGCGAGCGGCCGCCTCAGCGGCGCGCCCGCGGCCGATGCGAGGCCTCCGCTCTCACCGGCGGGGGCGGATCGGACAACAACAGCTCGTTCGACGAACAGTAACTGAGCGTCCTCCACTCCGTCCTGAGTTCGACCCAGTTGCTCATCCCGGATCCAGGATTGTTGGCGAAGCCCTGCACGAACTCCGCGGTCTCGTCGCGCCACCAATCCGCCCCGACATTCGCGATCAGGCCGAGGCGGGGATCGGTGACGCGCAGGTCCATCTGCACGTAGACGCCGTCGACGGAACCGGCCGGGAAGGTCCCTCGCGTGACCGGCCAGAAGTGGTTGTTGGACCCCTCCGGCGGGGCGGCGAAGGAGACCGTTCCGTCCTCCCCGCGGCTGATCGGCATCGGGCCCGCGCCGCCCCCGGTGAAATCGGCTCTGAAGAACCCGCCCGCGATCGGGTCGGCCTCCGAGGCTTGAACCTGTCTCCAGGTCCTCTCGATCCGGTCGTGAACGTAGGTCCGTACGCGCGCGACCTCGACCTTGCCGTCGAAGCCGCCGAGGGAAGGCCTGCGCTTGTTCTGATAGACCTGTCCCCAGGCGGTGACCGCCGAGAAGCCCGGCGGAGGGGCCGGGCGGGCCTTCTGGACCCCCGCATACCAATCGTAGCTGATAGGCACGCCGGCGGGCTCGCCCTCGCTGTTCCCCTTGGAATTCTGCCGGAGCGCCTCGCTCATCGACAGGGCGGCGGCGCCGGTCGCGCCGGGCAGGGCCGCGGCGGCTGCGATCGCGAGCCACGCCGCGGCGCGCCGGCAACGCGCACCGACGCGCCGCCGGAGGCCCGGCCACGGGCGCGGCGCCCGAGCGCGCCCCTCGCAGCCCGGAACGGCTTTCCTCGCCATGGTCCAACCTCCCGTGCCAGGTCACGAATGCCGCGAACCGCCCGTCCGCGCGGGCCGCCTCAGGCGGCCGCCTGCGCCCCGGGACGATGGCGCCTGAGGAAATCCGCCAGGAAGCCCGGACACATGACCTTGGCCACGAAGCCCGAGGCGTAGACCAAGTCGCGGGCGCCGAGGTCGCGCCGCAGGTTCCATCCGGCCCGCAACCGCGCGGCCCGCGCCTCGGCCAGGGTCGGGTCCGCCAGGGCCTGCAACCCCCGCCGCGCGAAGCACCGGCGCGCGTGGTCCTTGATGTCGCGGCGCAGCCGGTCGTCGGAGAGGCGCTCATCCGCCACCATCGACAACAGGTCGACGAGCTTCGCGCCGTCACGCAACCGCCGCTCGACGGCGAGGCGGGACGTCTCCGAGCCCGCATGGTAGGCGAACGTGGCGCAGGGCGCGTTGATGAAGCCGACCGCGTCGGCGAACAGGAACGGCGCCCAGGCCGCCACATCGGCCATGTGGGGAAGCTCGGACGAGAAGCCGCCCCGCTCCCGCAGCAGGTCGGTGCGAAGGGCGACGCTGCACATCGTCACGGAGATGCTGTCCCTCAGGTATTCGAGGAGCAGGTCCGGCCCTCGGCAGATCCCCGTCGCCAGGGCGGCGCTCCGCCGCGCCGGACGCGTCCGCGCGCTCGCCAGCGAGTGCAGGTTGCTCAACCCGATGATCGCGGGGAGGCCGGGCGATTGCCGCACCAGCCGCGCGCAGCGCTCGAGGAAGTCCGGCTCGACCCGGTCGTCATCGCTCAGCACGACGGTGTACCGGCCCCTCGCCATGCTCAGGCAGGCGTTCCAGTTCGGAATGAGGCCGATGTTGCGCCCCTGCCGCACGAACCTGAGGCGCGGATCCGCGACGTCCTCCAGCAGCCGCCCGGTCGCGTCGCTGGACGCGTTGTCCGACACGACGACCTCGAAATCGGGGAAGCGCTGCGCGAGGGCCGAGGCGAGGCAGTCCCGAAGCAGGTGCGCCCTGTTGAAGGTTGGGATCGCTATCGTGAACAACGGCGGAGCACCGTCCGACTGAGCGCGATCACCCGACATCCTGTCCTCCCTCTCAAGCCGGCGCCGCGCGACCGCGGACCATCACGCCGGCGGCGTCAGCGGGTCGCGATCACTCCGCGGCGATCCGCCTGGGAAGCTGCCCGCTCCGCGCGGACAGAAGCAGCTGATCATCGACGTCGTCGTAGCTCTCGAAGCTGTCCATCTCCAGGAACACGGCGATGACGGAGCCGAGCACGAACCCGAAGGCCAGGGCGAGCAGCACCAGCTGCTGGACCTGCGGAAACAGCGGGGACGTCGGACGGTCCGCCTGCTGCACGACGCGGATGCTCGACAGCTGCGCCTTCTTCGCGCTGGCCGCGCTGATCTGCTCCTCCATCATGCGGTTTCCGTAGAAGTCGGCGGCGCTCGCCGCGCGGGCGAGCACCCGCTTGAGGCGCTCGTACTCCGCCTCTTTGTCGGTGATCGCCCTCAACTGGCCATTGACGGTCGTCAACTCCTTCTGCAGCAGCGCTTCGAGGCTGACCGCGCCGTTGAGATCGGAATTGAGCTTCAGGAGGTTGGCCATCGCGTCCTGGTAGACGCGGACGAGGAGCAGCGGCGGCGCCTCCTCGAAGGCCGGGATCGGGTCGCTCCCCTGCCCGGTCTTGGTGTCGCGCCCGCCGAGCCGGCCCACGATCGCCGACACGGTGCGGGACTGCGTGACCGGCTTCATGAGACTGAGCTGGTCGAGGATCGCCTGCTTCTGCCCCTTGCGGTCGACGATCGCGCCGCGCGTGGTGGCGATCAGCGCGTCGAGCTCGCTGGCCCGCTTCAGGAGCAGCGCCTTCTGCTCCGTCGTCGAGTAGATCGAGGCGGCGATCGAGAAGTTCTTCAGATCCGATGCGGCCTTGTGGGCCTCCTCCTCCAGCCGCTTGGCCTGCTGCTGAAAGAACTCGTCCGCCCCGGGGATCTGGACGAGGCTCGCCTGCACGGTCACCAGCGCCTCGGCGAGCGCGTTGACGAATTTGGGGGCGACTTCCGGGTCCGGGAAGCGGAACGAGATGCGCAGCAGGTCGGACCGCCCCTCCTGCCGCGCCGAGATGAGGTCGCGCAACCCCGCGACCGCCTCCGCCCGGACCTGGGCGGGGTCGCGCTTGCGCTGCCGCTTGGCGATGGTCTCGCGGACGAAGGCGCGGGCTTGCTCGACGAGGCCGCTCACCGGGCGGGCCGCCTCGAGGCTCAGCACGTAGGTCGAGGCGGCTTCGAGCCCGTTCAGCGCCGCGGCGGAGAGCCATGTCCGGAACTGACCCAGCAGCGTCGTGTCGCCCTTCATGGTCAGGCGCTGCAGTCCGACCTTGTCGAGCGCCTCCGAGATGACCTGGTCGGTGGACCCGATGCGGCCGATCGAGTCGAGGCGGGCGCTGAGGTCCACCGAATCGCCCAGCGTGCTCCCCGTGTTGTTCTTGTCCTTGATGCCCTGCCCGACGCGCACGAGCGTGTAGACCTCGTACCGCTCACCGACTGCCGAGTAATAGACGAACGCGGCCAACGAGGTCGCGAAGATCGATACAACGATTATACTCTTACGGCGCCACAAAATGGAGGGAGTGCTAGCGAAAATGAGTCCAGGACTGTAGCGACGCGAATGCACATGAGTCTCCATTCAAAACGGCGTCCAGACACCTTCACGCGGGAGCTTCAACGGGCGCGCCGTCGAGGGGCGAGCCGAGACCCAGCCGAGGTCTACATCCGATTGCCGGCGACGAGTTGACGTTCGTCAGGTTCGTGCATCGCGGGACCAGTTACATCAGCATCACTGGCGTATCTCCGGCCGACAGCGCGACTCGGCCGCCGCATTGAGATCACCTCGCCAGGGATGGGGAAACAGATGAAAGTTGTCATCCTTGCCGGTGGATACGGCACCCGCCTCAGTGAACACACCAGCGTCATCCCCAAACCACTTGTCGAGATCGGCGGCAGGCCGATGCTTTGGCACATTATGAAGATTTATTCACATTATGGTCTCAACGATTTCGTGATCTGCTGCGGCTACAAGGGGAATGTGATCAAGGATTATTTCTTGAATTACGCCAAACATGACAGCGATTTCACCGTCGATCTTCGGAATGACGTGATCGAATGCCATCGAAAGCCGACGGAGCCGTGGCGGGTGACGCTGGTCGACACCGGCGAGAAGACGATGACGGGGGGCCGCCTGAAGCGCGTGCGCCCGCATCTCGGCAATTCGACCTTCTGCCTGACCTACGGCGACGGGGTCGGGGACGTGAACATCTCCGAGTTGATCGCCTTCCACCACCAGCAGAGCGCGCTGGCGACCGTGACGGCGGTGCGGCAGCCCGGCCGGTTCGGAGCGATCAACCTGTCGGAGGATCGTCCGCGCGCCGCCGGCTTCCGCGAGAAGGACATGGCCGACGGTCAGATGATCAACGGCGGCTTCTTCGTCGTGGAGCCGGAAGCCCTCGACACGATCGACGGCGACGGCACCAGCTGGGAGAACGAGCCGCTCGCGCGCCTCATCGCCATGGACCAGCTCGCGGTCTATCGGCACCGCGGCTACTGGCAGAACATGGACACGCTCCGCGACAAGATGATCCTGCAGGAGCTCTGGGATCAGGGCAATCCGCCCTGGTGCATCTGGAACAAGCAGCGCCCGGCCTCCGCGCCAGCCGGTGCTTCGGAAGCGATCCACGCGGTCAGCGCGATCTAAAGGAGGCAGCATTGCGTATTTTGTACACTGGGTCCGACGGCTATATCGGCGCCGTGCTTGGCCCGAAGCTGCTGGAGAGCGGGCACGACGTCGTCGGTCTGGATTCCGGGTTCTATCGGCGGGGATGGCTGTTCGACGACGGGCGCACCCGGCCGATGGTGATCTCGAAGGACACCCGCCACGTGACGGTCGCGGACCTGACCGGCTTCGACGCGGTCGTGCATCTCGCCGAACTCTCCAACGACCCGCTCGGGGAGAACGATCCCGAGGTCACGATCGAGATCAACCACCGCGGCTCGGTCGAGCTCGCGCGCAAGTGCAAGCTCGCCGGCGTGCGCCGGTTCATCTACGCCTCGTCCTGCAGCGTGTACGGCGCGGCCGGCGCCGAGGCGCGGGTCGAAACGTCGGAGGTCAATCCCCAGACGGCCTACGCGCGCTGCAAGATCATGGTGGAGAACGACCTGCGCAGGCTCGCGGACGAGACCTTCACCCCGGTGTTCCTGCGCAACGCGACGGCCTTCGGCGCATCGCCGCGGCAGCGCTTCGACCTCGTCCTCAACAACCTCGCGGGCTTCGCGTTCACGACCGGCAAGATCCGCGTGATGAGCGACGGCAGCCCGTGCCGGCCCCTCGTCCACATCGAGGACATCTGCCAGGCCATCCTGTGCGCGCTCGAGGCCCCGCGCGAGAACGTCAGCGGCGAGGCGTTCAACGTCGGCGACGACGATCAGAACTACACGATCCGGGAGATCGCCGAGATCGTCGGTCGCGTCTTCCAGAATTGCGAGGTCACCTTCGGACCGAGCGGACCCGACAGCCGGAGCTACCGCGTCTCCTTCGCGAAGATCGCGCAGCGCATGCCGCGCTTCCGGTGCCGCTGGAGCGCGGAGCGGGGCGCGCGGCAGCTGAAATCCGTGTTCGAGCGGATCCAGCTCGACGCGGCCACGTTCAACGCCTCGCCCTACACGCGGCTGTCGGAGCTGCGCAGCCTGCAGGTGACGGACCAGCTCGACGGGCATCTCCACTGGACGCAGCTGAAGGAACAGGCTTGGCCCGAGGCCGCCGAGTAGGCGCCGGCCGCGCCGGATCCGGGCCGGGCGACGCGGCCCGGCCGCCGGGGCCGGGCCCCGCGGCGGCTGCCGGTCGGTGCCCCTTCGGCGCGGCGCGGCGTCGCGGCCAGCGGGCGCCCGGTCGGCCCCGTCGGCCGGACGGGCCGGCCTCGGTTCCCGGTCGGGCGGTCCGTCGCCCGCCCCTCCCGATCGTCCTCACGCGCGGATTGTCTCGCGGCTCGCAGAGGTGCACTGCATGTCCAGGTCAGGTCTTCGCCTGCTCTCGGTGAACAACTACTTCTACCGCCGCGGCGGGGCCGACGTCGTCTTTCTCGAGCAGAACGAGTTGTTCGAGGCGGCGGGTTGGGAGGTTGCGCCCTTCGCGATGCAGCATCCTCAGAATCTGCCCACCCCATGGGCGTCGTACTTCGTGGACGAGATCGAGCTCGGACGCCGTTACGGGGTGGGGCGGAGCATCACGAATGCCGGCCGCGTGATGTATTCCCTGCAGGCCCGGTCCCGGCTGGCGAAGCTGCTCGATCGGTTCCGGCCGGACATCGCCCACATCCACAACATCTACCACCATCTCTCGCCCTCGATCCTGCCGCTGATGCGGGCCCGGGGGATCCCGATCGTGATGTCGGTGCACGACATGAAGCTGGTCTGCCCCGCCTACACGGCGTTCCGCGACGGCCAGGTCTGCCGCGCGTGCCAGGGCGCGAAACTGTACAATGCCGTGCGCTACCGCTGCCTCAAGGGGTCTCGCCTGCTCTCCGGCTTCGTCGCGCTCGAAACCTCCCTGCATCGGCTGCTGGGCCTCTACGCGTCGAACGTGAGCCGCTTCGTCGTACCCAGTCGCTACTACCGCGACATACTGTTGGAGGCGGGCTGGCCGAGCGAGAAGGTCGCCCACGTTCCGAACTTCGTCGATCCGTCCCACTACGACCCGTCCCCCGAGATCGGCGACCGGTTCGTCTATTTCGGTCGCCTCGACCGGCTCAAGGGCATCGAGACGCTGCTGCGCGCGGCGGCGCAGGCCGGCGTTCCGCTGACCCTGGCGGGGCGCGGCCCCGACGAGGACAGCTTCCGGCAACTCGCCGAGTCGCTCGGCAGCGACGTGCACTTCGCCGGTCACCTCGACCGGCCGGGCCTGGCCGCCCTCCTGCGGACCGCGCGCGCGGCCGTGCTGCCGTCCGTGTGGAACGAGAATGCCCCGGTCTCCGTGCTGGAGGCCTACGCGGCGGGCCGGCCCGTCATCGCCAGCCGGATCGCGGGCATCCCCGAACTGATCCGGGAGGGCGAGACGGGCGTGCTCGTGCCGCCCGGCAACGTCGCGGCGCTCGCCGACGCCCTGTCGGATTTCGCCGCGATGCCGCCGGGACGGGTCGCCGCGCTGGGCGCCGCGGCGCGCGCCTGGGCGGCCCGCGACTTCTCGCCCGAGGCCTACCGGTCGCGCGTGCTCGGCCTCTACGCCGAGCTCGGTGTCAGCGAGGGGACGGGAGCCCGGGGGGCCTCCAGTGAGGCGGGTCCCGGCCAGGGCCACGGCCTCGCCGGCGCGGGCTCAGCATCGTTCGCCGGAGGGGTCGCCGGCTAAGCATCATTCGCCGAAGGGGTCACCGGTTCGGCGGCGAGGAATGATGCGAAAGCAAGAGGCTCAGCAGAATTGCAGGGCGCTATTCTGCTGAGGCCGCGACAATGATGCGGGAGGAGGACGCTGAGCAGACGTGCCGCAGGCGACTCTGTTCAGCCCGGCCCGATGCGGGCGAGGCCGGGCCCGCCGCGGGCGGCTGTCCCGATGAGCGGCTGGACGAACCGGCCGGCGCGGCGCCGCCTCCAGGCCTCGCTTCGGCGCGACAGCCCTCGACCTCGGCAACGACGATCCTCGGAGGATTCAGACGTGTATCGGCGGGCAGAAGGGCTTCTTTGATGGATCGATACGCGGTCGCAGTCCGCTGCCTCCTCCTGAGCATGAGGTGCATGATCCTCGTCTGCAAATTCGGGCTCGCGTTCTTCATCGGGAAGTACCTCGACCTCGCCTCCCTGGGGATCTTCGGCCTTGCCGCGGGCGCGGCCTCGTTCGGCCCGATCGTCTTCGGACTGGGCCTGATCCAGGTGATCATGCGGGACGCGGTCACGCTCTCGCTCGAGCGCGTGGTCGAACGCGTGCTGGCGTACTGGTGCCTGGTGGCGCTCCTCTACGGCGTGATCCTCGTCGCGGCTGTCCTGACGACGGTCGCGACCGGCGCGCCCTGGCTCGTCGTTCTCGTCTGCGGGATCGTCGTGTTCGAGCATCTGGGGAACGACATCGTCCAGCTCTACTCGTACCGCGAGCAACCCCTGTGGGCGAACGGCAACGCGTTCATCCGGGGCGGCTTGTGGATCATGGTGTACGTGCCGGTCGCGCTGCTGTTTCCATCGTTTCGCTCGCTGTCCTGCGTGCTCGGCTTCTGGCTGGCCGGCAGCGCGCTGGCCTTCGTCATCTTCCTGCTGGCGACGCGCGACTGGCCGTGGCGGACGGCCCTGAGCGGCGAGCTGACGCCGGCCTGGATGAAGACGACGATCAGGCGCTCGCTCGTGATCTACGTCAGCGATCTCAGCTTCGCGGCGAGCCAGCAGATCGACCGCTACGTGGTGACCGCCTTCCTGGGGCTGCGCCTCGCGGGAGTGTACTTTCTCTACTGGTCGGCCGCGAACGCGGTCAGCAATCTCGTGAGCGTCTCCGTGCTGCAGATCGAGCGGCCGCGCCTGATCAAGGCGTTCCACGAGGGCGTCGCGCAGCACCGCCGGCTCGTCCGCTCGGTGATGCGGGTGACCGTCCTCTCCTCGCTGGGCTTCAGCCTGATCGTCGTCTGCGGCGTACTGCTGTTCCTGCCGCTCATGAAACAGCAGGCCGTGACGCAGTACCCGGGGGCGCTCGCCCTGATCATGGCCGGGATCATCGTGAGAAACATCGCCGACGTCGGCGCGATGGGGCTGTTCACGGCCCACCGGGACGGCATCACCACCGTGACGAATTGCGCCGCCGTGCTGGGCCTGCTGGCGAGCCAAGTCATCCTGCTGCCGGTCGCGGGCCTCTACGGCGCCGGGGCCGCGATCCTGATCGCCTTCGGTGCGGTCTCGATCCAGCGCCACGTCCTGTTGTTCGGCGGCAGAGCCCCCTGAGCACGGCCGCTCCGCCCCGCCCGGGCGATCGCGGGAGCGCCCCGCGGGCGGATGCCCGATCGCTCCCTGCCGCGGGTCTGCGCCGCGCGCAGCCCCTTCCCGGCGCGGCAGCACGCAATCCGGGCCCGCCCGGCGGTCGGACCGGGCGGTGCGCCGGGGGCTGCACCGGAGAGCCGGGCGCGCTTCGGCCAAGGGCGGCCCGCGACGGACGCGCCGGAATCGTCCGCCGGGGCCTCGGCGGGCACGGCAGCCCTCGCCGGTGACGGCCCGGGGGGCGTCGCGCCGGACCGGCCGGGATTCTCGACGGGGTCGTGCCGGGCGAGGCGCGCGCGACCGCCGCCGGTGACGCGCCCTCCGGCCTGGCGGCCCGGCCGGCGCACCGCCTCGGCAGGTCTCCCAGGGCTCGATCTTCGCCGGAAGCGCCTCGGCGCGGCTGGCGGCGGGGCCGGGTGCCCCGCCGCCAGCCGCGCGACGCGATGATCGTCCCCGCTCCGTCCTGACCTCGACCCGGCCGATACGGTCCCGGCGCGGAGGGGAAGCCGAGCCCGCCCCCGCGGACGGGCGCAACCGGGAGGAGGCGTGCCGCCGAGCCGCCGCTCCGCCCGTGCGCGGCGCGCCGAGGCCCTGCGCCGCCGACCGGCGCCGGCCGGACCGCTTTGCCCCGGCCGCGATCCTACCAGGTCAAGGTGTAGGTGAGGGGAAATCCGAACAATTTCGATGTCCTGATCGTGTAATTCCTCACGCCCGCGCTGTCCGCGATGCTGGCAAGTTCCTGCTTTGACAGCAAATTCATGTAATTGCCAGTTGCCCAGTCTTTCCCGATCAGCCGAATGAATCGGTCGAACATCTGCTTGCTCAGCACGAGATGGAGCAGCGGAACCCGCGTATGCAGCTCGATCGGAAAATACCGGCTGGGGGTCGTCACGTAGCCACGTGCTCCGACGCGTCTCAGCTCACTGAGGAACCGGATCTGAGCAGGCTTTTCCCCGACATGCTCGATGACCGCATTCGCGTAAGAAATCGAGAATGACCTGTCATCGAATGGAAGATCAAGTCCGTCGGCAATGACCGGAGACACGGCGGGATATTTCGCTGGAAAATAGGTCAGAGTGGACTGCGCCACGGCCGTAATATTATGAGGGTACTGATAATATTTTTCGAGATAGTTATCGTACGGTGAATATTCTTCGTCATTGACGCCGACGTCGACGATCTTATCTGCCGGAGAAGGTGAGAAACGTGACAGGAAATCGTCGAATTTCGCCTTGCGATTGCGCCCCGAGATTGTCGCGGCGATTTTCTCAACCAGAACGGACATGGTGATGCGCACCTCAGATCGTGAGTTGATGATTTGCGAGCGGACGGGAGGTCGTCCGCGCGGTGACCCGACGATTCATCTCAGGCTTGGTCCCCCAGATCTCCTCCGTCGTGACTGATGCGAGCTCGTTCTGCTCCGGCTCTCCGATGTCATTCCGGTGGAGTGGCCTTGCCGATTATCGTCCAACTACTCTTCCTGTTTCCCAGCCATTGCCGACAGTTGCAGGCCAAATCCGCCGGGCCCGTCGCATCCAAGCATCGCATTCAGCACGCAAACGACGGCGCAGCTTTCTCGGCATCGTATACGCTGGGCTGCACTGGTTGATATTGACACGCGTCAAATCCGAGCAGCGCGTGTCGGACGGTCCGTTTCGAGTGCGGATCCGTTTGTGCTTGCGAACGGTGGCGCGAGCTCGCTTCCGCGATGGCTGGCGCGGCGTCGCCGGAGCGCGCGGCCGCGCCATCGGGCCGTCCTCCGCCAGCACGGCCGCGCCCCTGGGCGCGCCGCGCGGCCGACCCGGGCGCGCCCTCCGCATCGGATCGCGCGACGGTCCTGGTTCCGAACGATGAGGGCCGGCCCGACCGGCGGGAGCCATCAGCCCCTCGGCTTCCTTCGGTCGGCGTGCTACGTTGACCGAATAA
Organism: Methylobacterium sp. 4-46; assembly: GCF_000019365.1. Taxonomy (GTDB): domain Bacteria; phylum Pseudomonadota; class Alphaproteobacteria; order Rhizobiales; family Beijerinckiaceae; genus Methylobacterium. The sequence continues at coordinate 5,455,241 of NC_010511.1, forward strand.
AAAGGTCCGGTCGGCGAGCCGTGTTTTGCGCGATCGGAAGCGATCCATCATGAAGCGTCATTCCAGATTGGCCGCCGACTGTGCCGCTTCACTTTGCGCCTGGCTCGCGATTCCGCGCGACGTCTGGCAGGAGCTCTATCGTCGGCGGCACCCGGCCAAGGTGGCGGCGGAGCCTCCCCGCGGCCGCCATGGCCGCCGCCGCCGACGGTCGCAGTGGCTGATCAATGCGCGCTACGGCGTCGATTACTTCGTCATCAGCGCCAGGAGGCGGCGCTCCAGCGCCGCGGACCGGAGCAACTTTCTCATCATGCTGACGGTCACGGCATTTCTGATCTTTTTCATCTTCATTTCTGGGTACGATTACTTGTTCGTCTGGAGCGATTTTCCCTGACGCGGCGATCTCCCGCGGCCGGCGGGTCGTCGCGCGCCGCGGCACGGTCGCAATTGACGGCCGTCAACTTCGGCTCGGCGGGTCGATGCAATCTGCACATCGCACGCCAGCGCGCCCAGATCCGGCGAGGACGAGCGTACCGGCGGTCTCACCGTCCGCGCGATCCCGGCGGCGTGAGGGATGCGCGCCCGGCGGTTTCCGAAGGCCGCGTGGCGCACCCCGCGGCGAGGAGGCCCGCCCCGCACCGCGGGCATCGAGGCTCGACCGACCCGCGGTCCCGACAAGAGCGATCGCCCGCCTTCGTGGGTCGGATCGAGACCCGTTCAGGCGAGACGGAGGTCACGTTGTTCTCATTCCCGGACTTCGCGCGCGAGATCGAGCGGACGGCCATCGACGTGACGTGGCGGTCCGGCCTGTCTCGCCTGTTCGTCCGAAATTTCGCCGGACGCGGCGCCGTGTACATGTTTCACAGCGTCGTGCCCGACCGGGCGAGATTCCTGACGCCCGGCCTGCGGGCGAGCCCGCGCTTCGTCGACCGCTTCCTGGCCGATCTGCGACGACGCGACATCGACATCATCAGGATCGAGGACCTCGAAGACAGGCTGAGATCTCCGAATTCCCGCAGGTTCATCGTCTTCACGTTCGACGACGGCTACGTCGACAACCTCCAATATGCGCTTCCGGTGTTTGAGAAGCACCGTGCTCCGATGACGATCTACGTCACAACCAGCATGATCACCGGCGAGCTCTACTGCTGGTGGCTCGCACTGGAGCGCCTCATACTCGAGACATCGCGCGTCGACATCGCCCCGATGGGGCGGCGATTCGTGTGCGCCACGATGGGCGACAAGCTTCGCGCCTACCGGGAGATCTCCACCTGGGTCTCGGACGACATCACCGGACGAGCGCCGCTTCTGCAGCCCCTCTTCCTGGTCTCCGGCGTGTCGACCCGACAGATCGTCGAGAATGTCGGGCTGTCCGTCGAACAGCTCAAATATCTCGGCCGGAACGATCTGGTCACCATCGGCGGCCACACCGACCGGCACGCCGAGCTCTCGCGGTTGGGCGAGAGCGAGGCCCGCGCCGAGATCGTGGCGAACAAGCGCTATCTGGAGGACACCCTTCAGAACGAGGTCTCGCACTTCGCCTTCCCGTTCGGGGGCAGGACGGCCTGCGGCGAGCGGGAAGCCCGGCTCGTGCGGGAGGCGGGGTACCGGACCGCCGTCACGACCGAGCACGGCTGCGTCTTCGATCGACACCTCGGTCGCCTTCACCTCCTCCCGCGGATCGGATCGTCGCGGCACTACGAATCCGTCAGCCTCGCTCACCTGCAGACCGACGGGGCGCTCGCGGCCCTGAGGACCTGGGCCCGGAACGGCGCGCGGTGGCGGGCGGCCGCCCCGAGGGCCTCGCACGGCTTCGGGACCGGAACGGGGCAAGGGTCGTTCTGACCTGCTCCCGAGAGCGGCCCGGCCGGGAAGCGAGGCAGCGACGACGGCCCGCCCGCGGCATCGCGGCTTTCGGCGGCGAGGAGGAGTCCGCGCGGCGGATGGAGGACCGGCCGGAGGGCACGCGCCTCCTCCGGGCATGACGGCCCCTAGAGCATTTTCCGACGAAGTGGATGCCGGTTCGTCGAAGAGAATGCGGCAAAATCAAAGACCTAGAGCAGGGTTCCGTTGCAACTTGATCGAACCCTGCTCTAGGCGCGGCGGAGCAGGCGGCGCAGCATGGGCGGGAGCCGCGGCCGCCGTCCGAACGTCGCCGGGTCGGGGCCGAGGCGGCCATCCGCGCGGTCGAGGGACGCGATGGCGGCGTGATCCTCCGCCGTGAGCGCGAAGTCGAAGACGCGGATGTTCTCGGCGAGCCGCACCGGCGAGGCCGATTTGGGGATCGCCACGCAGCCGTTCTCCAGGTGCCAGCGCAGCACGACCTGGGCCGGCGTGCGGCCGTGGCGGTCGGCGATGCCCCGCAGCACGGGATCGGCGAGGCAGCCGGCGCGTCCGAGCGGGCTCCAGGCCTGGGTCACGATGCCGTACCGCGCGTGGACCTCCCGCAGCCCTCGCTGCTGGAAGTGAGGATGAAGCTCGATCTGGTTCACGCAGGGCAGGATTCCGGTGGCGTCGGCGATGCGCGCCAAGTGCTCCTCGGTGAAGTTCGAGACGCCGATCGAGCGCACGCGGCCCTGCCTGCGCAGCTCCACCAGGGCGCGCCACGCGTCGACGTAGGCCTTGCGCTGCGGGCACGGCCAATGGATCAGGTAGAGGTCGATGACCTGGAGACCGAGTCTCGCCGCACTCGCATCGCACGCGCGCAGCGCCGCGTCGTAGCCGTGATCGTCGTTCCAGAGCTTCGTGGTGACGTGCAGGGCGTCCCGGGAAACCGGGCTCTGCCGCAGGGCCCGACCGACACCGGCCTCGTTGCCGTAATTCGCGGCCGTGTCGATCGAGCGGTACCCCGCGCCGATGGCGGCCGCGACCACGTCCGGAAGACGCTCCTCCGCGATCTGCCACACGCCGAGGCCGAGCTGGGGCATCGCGTGTCCGTCGTTGAGCTGGACGCGCGGGAGGGTCAGCACATCGTTCATCGGCACACCTTGAGGCTCTCGCCGCGAGCCCCCCTGCGCCGCGGCAGAGGGGTGACCGGCACCTGCCTTCCGTCGCTTCGCCTCACGACGGCTTGATCTCGCGCGGCGCGACGAGAGCCTTCCTCCAGTGCCTGCGCTTCAACATATCGGTCAGGACGGCCCGGACCTTGCCGGAATGCCGCTCGAAGAGGAGGTACAGCAGGCAGGAGCTCATGATGCATATCAGCGAGAACGTGGCCCACAGCAGAATTGAGGTCAGATTGTACTCGACGACTCGCGCCGCGAAGGCGACGTTGAGGGCCACCAGCATCGGATAGTGAAAAGCGTAGAGTGAGAAGCTCGACCGCGCGATGAGTCCGGTCCAGCTTCCCAACCGTGTCACGCCGACGTCGAGGATTTCGAGCGCCTTGATCGCGCCGGCCGTCAGCAGGCCCAGTTGCAGGTGGTACGCGGCCCAGGACGGCAGCAAACCCCGCGCGAGGAGGACGGCGCTGACCGCGACGCCGAGCGCGATCGCGGCGCCGATCAGCGGCCCCGGAGCGCGAACCGCGTACACGGCCGCGCCGATGCACCATATCGCAAAATAGAAGAAGAACTTGAGTCCGGTATGGGTCCCCTGGACGTCCAGGCGCTCCGACGCGACGAAGAGGGCAAGAACGAAGATCGCGATCAGCGGGCACAGGACATTCTGTCGGATGCTCAGCAAGCAGAAGAAGAGGACGTAGTACCATGCCTCGTTCGACAAGCTCCAGAGAGCGAGGTTTCCGGCAAACTCGTGGCAGAGGATGGTCTGCAGGAACAGCGCGTTGCATGCCGCGGCGGCGGGCGTGAGTTTGGCTTCGAGCAGCCGGTCCGCGTGGTACAGATCGGCGTGGGCAACGGCGAAGGTGGACCAGTTCGCCGATTGCTGCGAGAGCACGTAGAGGAGGGCGGAGAGCACGAGGGACGGGATCAGGACCGTGTAGAGGCGCGAGAGGCGCGCGCCCGCGTAGTCCGCGGCGCTCAGCCGCCCCGTCCTGGCTCGGACGATCGCCGGCCCACCCACCAAATACCCGCTCAGAACGAAGAACACGATCACGGCCGCGACACCGTGCTGGCTCACCATCCATACAAACGAATACAAGTATCTGATCGGCTCACTGTATTCCGCGCCCGGCACTTTCTCCAGAAACAAGAGCTGATACGAGTGAAATAACAGAACTTCGATTGCGGCTATGCCTCTCGCCAAATCCAACCATGCGCTGAGCCGGGGCGGTATTTGATTATCCTGGCGTATTGAGATCATTTCGGCGCCCTATGAGTTCTCTGAAAATGCTTTTTATTCACATTCTCAGTCCGAATCCGGCCCCGGAGACAAGGGCGCCAGCATGGCATCGGACATACGCCTAACGCGTCGGCCTGCCGGCGATTTGACGGCCGTCAACAATCTTCTGTTTCGCGGATGTGTCTCGGCGCAAGCTTGACGCCGCGCGGTGGCGGGCGCGTCCCGGAGCGACGCGGGGCCGGGCGTGACTCGGGCTCGCACCGGTCGGGCGCTCGCTCTCGCCGGCGCGCCCCCTGCCCCGAGCAGCCGTCCTGTCCGCGATCGGCGATCGCCCGGCAGGGTGGCCGGCCAGGGTGGCGGCGCGCCGCGTCATGGACGAATCACTCGGACGAATCACTCGGACGGATCGCCCGCTCGCCGACCGGCGGGCAGCCCGCGCGGCAGAGCCGAGGGCGCGAAGCCCGCGCGGGCGGGACGCGGCGCCCGCAGCCGCCGCCTCGAAGGCGGATGGCGCGGGCCCGCTCGGCGGGGTGGGATCGGCGTCGGCCGGCACGTGACGCGGGGGGGGGACCGGCCGTGCCAAGCCCGGAGGGCGTTCGATGCGCGATCAGGCCGGGTCGCGCCGCGAGCCCTCGGGTATCAAAGTTTCGATTTCAGTCTTTCTGCGCCGCGTTCTGAACTTTGCTCTTGGTGGTCTTTGCAATTATTTTCTTTATGTGCTGTTTTATTTGGTCTGCTCGCTTTGAAGAAGGGCTATCTGAAATTCTTTGTTCGAGGAATTCTTGTATATACATCGCCCGTCCCCTTCTCCAAGCATGCTCGCGCACCCGATGAGGGTCGGGCCAAAACGAGCATGGCGTCGCTCCGTTCCAAGCGTCCCGAGCAAGTTCTTTGCCTTGTTTCTGACATATAGCAGGAAACCGCCTGCGCTTCCATCACTAGTAACGCGTCAAAATGGGTGTCGTTGCCGTTACAAGCTTGACCGTGGCAGTGAGTTGCGGCTTATCGCAAACTACGTAGTGACTGCGTAGGCGCAGATCGGGTACTTTTGTGCGTGTTGATGGGGGCTGATGTGGCACAGCGCTTCTACGTGGATCTGTCAGACAGCGAGAACCTGATTCGCGACGAGGAGGGTGTAGACGCGGATTCACTGGAAGAAATTCTTGAACAAGCCAAAATCGTGATCGCCGAGATGCTGCTCAGCGGAAAATTCGATTACTCTGACGGCGGCTGGCAGCTCGTCATTCGGTCCGAGAATGGAGCCGTGGTGGCGACGATCCCGTTCGTCGCCGAGACCTGAATAGTGGCGAGTGTCAGCGTGACAGGTCGAGGAGCCGCATCTGATCGCGCGACGGCACGTAAAGCGGGAGCGTTGTTGTCGGGGTAACGTGTCCCGCCGGCGATCGCCGGACCCGGACTATCCTGCGCAGTCAGGGGAGAGCGCGATCCGATCCCGCTGCCGATCGATCCTGATCGAGTCCGCCGCGTTCGCGACCTGCCCGGCACCGATTCGGCGGGCGCGGCGTCGCGGAACCTCGGCGGCCGCGGTGGGCCCGACCCCACCGGCGCTGCCCGCTCGCGCCGCAGGAACCATCCGACCTGAAAGCGTGGCTTGCCGATCGGACGGACGCGCGCAGCGCTCCCGTCGCGGCGCGCGGGGCACCGCGCTCCCGTTCACGCTTGCCGGCCGCCCTCGCCGGCGGATCGGCGACCGCGGCGCTGAGCCGATCCCCGACACCGACGAGCGGTCCGATGCCGCGATGATCGCCCCGCGCAGGGTCTCCGGCCGGGCCGACGCGCCGCGCGAGGCCGATGCGGGCGCGGCGAGAGGTTCCGGTCCCGCATCATCTCCGCGACCGGACCGGCGACCTCTCGGCGCGCGATGCCGCGCCCCGCTGCAGCGCCAGCCGGGCGGCGTTCCGGCCGCGGCGTCCACCCGCTCCCGCGGCCGCCTCGCGCCCTGCCGGGGCGGCGCGGCCCAGACCAGCGAGCGCTGAAATGTACCGGACCGTACCTTCTGGCACCGATCAGGGCCAGATTTGATCAGCACTACCGGGAGCGCGAGCGCCCCTGTGCCAGACCATCCACGGCAGCATACCCAGAGACACCGATGTGCTGGGACAATGCCACGGCCGGCGCTTGGCCGATGGCGGCGATAAACAGGCGCCGCCGACTGCCGTTAAGCTTCTGTTAACCATTTCGACAGATTGTTTCAGAACCACGACCGAGGCTGCTTGCTGTTGGACAGCCCGCAGAATCCGTCCGTCAGGCCGATCGCGGGAGCGGGCGCGCTCCGGCGGGGGCGCGGTGTGCCGGCCGGGTACGACCTGACGGACGGTTCCTGACCGGCCGATGACTTTCGCGAGCTTGATGCGTCGCGCTCCGCCTCGCGCGGAGCTTCGACTGTGTACCGTGAGTAGCTTCGTCAAAAAAAAAGCAGATTCGAAAAAACTCATGGGGGTCGAGCGATGACGTTGTCGGTTGACGAGGTTCTGCGGCAGAACACGGTCGGCTTCAGCGAGGCGGCGCCGCTCGGCGTGCCGACCAGCTACTCGTGGTACGGCGGTGCCGACCAGTTCACGGCCGCGGCGCCCTCCGGCTTCACCGCCGTCACGGCCTGGGGCCAAGTCTACCAGGAGGCCGGGGCACCCGCCTACAGCAACCCGAGCGCCCGCGTGCAGGTCGGCAACACCCAGACCTTCGTCCACATCAAGGCCACCGGCGAGTGGGTTCAGGTCCAGAGCCAAGCCGGCAACGCCATCGCGGGCGGCCACTTCGCGACCGACTTCGCCGGCAACACCGCCACCGCGATGCCCGTCAGCACCGGCGCGGACGGCTCCGCGACCTTCGACGCGCCGTCGGCCGGCTACAACGACCATTTCTGGCCGACCGCGCGCGGCATCTACGCGGCCAACGCGGTCGATGCCGTCTACGTGCAGATGGACATGCGCGTCACGGATCCCAACCTCCACCTGATCGCCAATATCGGGGCGGACTGGTGGCGCGACGCGTCGGCCGGGTTCGTGGACGGCTTCGCCAACAATCCCTGCGCGGGCATGAACAACTGGGCCAAGCTGACGACCGAGTGGAGGACGCTGGCCTACTGCTCCTCCGACGCCGTGCTGCGGGCCGACCCGCCGCCGGTCGTGACCGGCGCCGCGCTCGAACCCACCGTCACGCCGCTTCCCCTGCCGGACACGATCCCGACCGTCACCGCCCCCACGGACCCGACCCCGCCGACCCCCGCGCAGCCGGACACGGCGCCGGCCATGACGCCGCCCGCGGCGGCGGCCGACGTGAACCTCCTGGTGAACGGCTCCTTCGAGCAGAGCGCGGTGGCGCCCGGCCAGGGCGCCGCCTTCGACGCGGTTCCGGGCTGGCAGGCCATCTCGGGCGGCAAGATCGAGCTGTGGAACCAGCTCAACGGGGTGTCGGCGACGGACGGCGCGAAGTTCGGCGAGCTGGACTACCTGGGCGCCCAGGACGGCCTCACCCAGACCGTGAAGACCGCGGCCGGCCAGAGCTACGCCCTGAGCTTCGACGCGCGCAACCGCCCCGGCCTGAGCGCCTCCACCTGCAGCATCGAGGTGCTCTGGAACGACAAGCTGATCGCGACGGTGCCGCCGGGCAGCGACTGGAGCCGGTACAATTTCCCGGTGGTCGGCACGGGCCAGGACGACCGGCTGACGCTGCGCGAGGTCGCGAGCCAGGGCGGGGACGGCCTCGGGGCCCTGTACGACAACGTCAGCCTCGTCGCGACGGGCCCGGCCGCTCCGGCGCAGTCGACGGCGCCGGCGACGGTCGGCGCCGGGTCGGACCAGCTCCTGCTGCAGATCAGCCAGGACGCCTACCAGGGCGACGCGCAGTACACGGTCTCGGTCGACGGGCGCCAGGTCGGGGATACGCAGACGGCGCACGCCTCGCACGCGGACGGCAAGGCCGACCAGCTGCTGGTGCTCGGGGATTGGGGCGCGGGCGGGCACACGGTGTCGGTCAACTTCCTGAACGACGCCTGGGGCGGCACGCCGGGCACGGACCGGAACCTGTACGTGACCGGGGCGAGCTACAACGGCGCCGACGTTGCCGGGGCCGCCCACTCGCTCCACACGTCCGGGGCGCAGAGCTTCGCGTTCGCCGCGCCCGGTTCGGCGACGGCGACCGATCCGGTCCAGCCGGCGGCGACGATCGGTGCCGGCTCCAACCGGCTCCTGCTGCAGATCAGCCAGGACGCCTACAGGGGCGACGCGCAGTACACGGTCTCGGTCGACGGGCGCCAGGTCGGGGATACGCAGACGGCGCACGCCTCGCACGCGGACGGCAAGGCCGACCAGCTGCTGGTGCTCGGGGATTGGGGCGCGGGCAGGCACACGGTGTCGGTCAACTTCCTGAACGACGCCTGGGACGGCACGCCGAGCACGGACCGGAACCTGTACGTGACCGGGGCGAGCTACAACGGCGCTGACGTTGCCGGGGCCGCCCACTCGCTCTACGGGGCCGGGCCGCAGAGCTTCACCTTTGGTGGATGAGGAGCGCCCGGCAGGGACCCTCCGGGGCCCGCGCGCGGGATCAGGACTCGGCCCGTCGCTCCTGCCGCGCCGCGTCGGCGGTCACGCCTCGCGGGGCTCCCGGGGCAGTTCCCGGCGGGCTGGGGCGGCGCGGCGCGTGCGGGCGATCCGGCACGCGGGCGGAGTCGGCCCGACCGGATCATCCTCCCGGAGCGGCGGCGCGCCCGAAACGGGTCGCGGTCGAGCGGACCTCGATGGGGTGGAACTCAGAAATAGGTGCCGTTTCGGAAATGCACGGCGACGCCTCCGGCCGCGTGCTCGCCGAAACCGCTGATGATGAACGGGTTGCCGGCCCGGGTCTCCGTCTGCGGCGAGCCGCCCACGAGCTTGGCCGCGATGAAGGCCGCCTCGGTCCGGTTTCGCGCCCCGAGCGCGCGGAGAAGCGCCGCCGTGTGGATCTTCGCCGTGCCCGCGGCGATGTTCAGGGAGTTGGCGATCTCCTTGTTGGACATGCCCTGGGCCAACAGAGGCAGGATCTCGTGTTGACGAGGCGTCAGCTTCAGCCGGTCGCTCGGCAGGGCAATCGACGCGGGGGTGTTCGGCTTGACGTCGTCCCCATCCGCGAGCCATCGTGGCACGTAGATCCGCCCCGAGAGGAGGTCCGTGATCGCTCTGATCAGCTCGCTATCGGGCTGCATCTTGTAAATGAAGCCATGAAATCCCGCAGACAGACAATTCAAGACGTCCGAGCGTGCATTCGAGGATGACATCACGGCAAATCGCATACTGCGGCAGGCAACACGCATTTCCTTGATGCGTTCGAGCGCTTCCTTGCTCAAGTTAAATGCATCTATTAGGACAAGATCGGCTTGGAAATTTTTATCGACTTGAGCGAGCGATGAGGCATCGGTAATACGGACTTTGTCAAGGTTAGCTTCAATAATATTACGAAGGCCGACGCGGTAGACACTGTGCTCATCGACAAGCAAGATTTCAGGCACGGCACGATTCTCCCGATCTTCACGTCGGCACCAAATCCAAGAGCTTGTTAAACCTAGTTACATCTGTATACCTCACCTCAGCCTCACCAGCGGTTGAATTCATTGTCCTCGATACACCTGACGCCAACATGCCATGTTAATACATTCAAATTATCCGCAGCGATCTAGATTTTGTCAAGGCTGGCGGCAAAAGCACAGCTTGCCTATCCCGTGAGAATGGCGGGCGATACAAATGCCAATAAGGCATCAATCGCATCCTATAGTGGACAAAGTTCGCTCATTACAAAATATACTCTAGCCATGCACCGACCTTTCTGTGACGCATGGTCTGGACAGGTTCTCTCCCACGGTAGCAACGTAAATACTTAAATACACAGCCGTTATAAGTTTACGCATTTCAGTTTGGATGTTACTCTTTGCAAGATCAACTCGATTGTTGCGTCGCGGTAGCGATTTCACACGAGATTTGTCGTCCGGCTGATAAGCGGGCAAGTGCCGGGCATCCACTCGCACTGCACACTAAGCGGCCGCACTTAACGATGACGCTGCACGTTAGCGAGCAGACAAAATCTTCTGCGGCTCGGCCCACAGCAGATTGTCCTCGAGCGTATCAATCGACCCTGCCGGTGCAACTATCGATCCGTCGATCTATGCCCCGAGGCGGGTCGCGCCGATTTCATCGCCGAACCGGCTCCCCAGGGGCGGCGCGGAATCCCGTGCGTCCCCTCCTGCGGCGCCGCAGCACCCGCGAACCTGCACCTAACGGTTGCGCCTGCCCCGCGGCGGGACCGATCCGCCCGCGCACCCGGCCAGTCACCCGTGCCCGGTCTCGGCCCGAGGCGGGCCGCCGAAGGTCCGGCCGGCGCCGCGCCGCCGGTGCGGCCGAGCCGGCCGGGGGAACGCGACCTCAGGCCCCGGTCGGGTCGGCGGGGGCGGTCCCCGTCACGGCGAATCGCTACGGGCGCCAGGCCGACATCCACACCGCCCTCCTCAGCCTCGCCTCGGCGCGCAGCACCTGGTGCTTGCTCGGTCCCTGGCTCCGCGCGGGTCCCGCGATCGGCTGCACGCTGCACGGCTGGTCGCGCAGGGGCACGATCTCGCGCAGGCGGGCCATCGCCGCCTCGTAGGTGTCGTACCGCTCCACCAGCGGCTGGCCCTTCCTCGGGATCGTCAGCAGGGCGAAGTGCGCCGGCCGGCGCCGGATCCAACCGCGCGCGCGCTGCCACACGACGACCGCGTGGCATGACTCGGTGCTCGCCGCCGCCCAGTCGGAGCCGTCCCGGTATTGCGGCCAATCGGCTTCCCAAATCGGTCCCTGGACGCGGAGGGCCATCCAGACAACGGACCGGGCCGCCGTGCGGTGGATCTCTCCATGTCTCATTCGGATTGCCTGGCGTGCGCGATGCGGGAGATCGGATGGCGCGGGGGTGAGGGCGGCGGCTGCGGATGCCCGCCCACCCCCTCGCGCGGAGAACGGCGCGCCGTGGACACTCTGAAACCGGGGTCGATCACGGTGCAATCGCGCCCTGTTCTAGAGCAGGATCCGGTCGCGGCGCAATCGGACCGCGTGATAGGCCCTTGATGCGACCGAATTTTCCGCATCGGAGGGGCGACCTTCCGGGACGCGACTGCGCGTCCGCGCGATGGCCGGATCCGGACGGCGAACCGGTGCTCCCTGCGCCGGGGGCTGGTCCAGCCGCGTCCTCCCGCGGGAGGGGGCGATCCGCCGCATTCGGCCTCGTCCCCACCGTCGGGGAGGCGGGAAAGGCGCGATGATTCACTTCGGATCCCGAGCCCGTGCGGGCCGCGGCTCGGCGCCTGACCGGGCCGCTGATTCCCGGTCGGCCAAGGGATCCGCCCAAGAGGCTCGGCGACGGCGCTCGGCCCGCCGACCTGATCAGCGGCTCACCGGGACGCCGCGCTTCAGCAGCGTCCCGGTGCGGAGAGGGTCCAGGGCAGCCGTGCCGCCCCGGACCGTTGGTCTCCGGGATCGTCCCGGAGAGAAGTCCGGATCGGGGCCCGGTCAGGCGCCGAAGGTGAAGCTCTGCGCCCCGGACGTGTGGAGCGAGTGGGCGGCCCCGGCAACGTCGGCGCCGTTGTAGCTCGCCCCGGTCACGTACAGGTTCCGGTCCGTGCCCGGCGTGCCGCCCCAGGCGTCGTTCAGGAAGTTGACCGACACCGTGTGCCCGCCCGCGCCCCAATCCCCGAGCACCAGCAGCTGGTCGGCCTTGCCGTCCGCGTGCGAGGCGTGCGCCGTCTGCGTATCCCCGACCTGGCGCCCGTCGACCGAGACCGTGTACTGCGCGTCGCCCTGGTAGGCGTCCTGGCTGATCTGCAGCAGGAGCTGGTCCGACCCGGCGCCGACCGTCGCCGGCGCCGTCGACTGCGCCGGAGCGGCCGGGCCCGTCGCGACGAGGCTGACGTTGTCGTACAGGGCCCCGAGGCCGTCCCCGCCCTGGCTCGCGACCTCGCGCAGCGTCAGCCGGTCGTCCTGGCCCGTGCCGACCACCGGGAAATTGTACCGGCTCCAGTCGCTGCCCGGCGGCACCGTCGCGATCAGCTTGTCGTTCCAGAGCACCTCGATGCTGCAGGTGGAGGCGCTCAGGCCGGGGCGGTTGCGCGCGTCGAAGCTCAGGGCGTAGCTCTGGCCGGCCGCGGTCTTCACGGTCTGGGTGAGGCCGTCCTGGGCGCCCAGGTAGTCCAGCTCGCCGAACTTCGCGCCGTCCGTCGCCGACACCCCGTTGAGCTGGTTCCACAGCTCGATCTTGCCGCCCGAGATGGCCTGCCAGCCCGGAACCGCGTCGAAGGCGGCGCCCTGGCCGGGCGCCACCGCGCTCTGCTCGAAGGAGCCGTTCACCAGGAGGTTCACGTCGGCCGCCGCCGCGGGCGGCGTCATGGCCGGCGCCGTGTCCGGCTGCGCGGGGGCGGCGACGGTCGGAACCGTGTCCGGCTGAGGCGTCGGCGTGACGGTGGCAGCCGGTGCGGCGCCGGTCACGACCGGCGGCGGGTCGGCCTGCAGCACGGCGTTGTCCGAGACGTAGGCCAGCGTCTTCCACTCGGTCGTCAGCTTGACCCAGTTGTTCATGCCCGAGCCGGGATTGTTGGCGAAGCCGTCCACGAACCCGGCCGACGCGTCGCGCCACCAGTCCGCCCCGATATTGGCGATCAGGTGGAGGTTGGGATCCGTGACGCGCATGTCCATCTGCACGTAGACGGCGTCGACGGCGTTGGCCGCGAAGGTGCCGCGCGCGGTCGGCCAGAAATGGTCGTTGTAGCTGGCCGACGGCACGTCGAAGGTCGCGGTGCCGTCCGCGCCGGTGCTGACGGGCATCGCGGTGGCGGTGTTGCCGGCGAAGTCGTTCCCGAAATGGCCGCCCGCGATGGCGTTGCCGGCCTGGTTCTGGACCTGAACCCACTCGCCGGTGGACTTGATATGGACGAAGGTCTGGGTGTTGGCGACCTGCACGCGGGCGCTCGGGTTGCTGTAGGCGGGTGCCCCGGCCTCCTGGTAGACTTGGCCCCACCCCGTGACGGCGGTGAAGCCGGAGGGCGCCCCGGGCCTGAACTGGTCGACACCGTCATACCACGAGTAGCTGGTCGGCACGCCGAGCGGCGCCGCTTCGCTGTTGCCGGCCGTGTTTTGCCGCAGAACCTCGTTAATCGACAACGCCATTCGATATCTCCAATTTAAATTGGTGCACCTGAAAGGAATGGTGCAGGAGGGCCAGGTCCATCCGCAACGTAGGATGGGCTACGCAACGCACATGGAGCGTATTCGCAAGGGCGGCGCTCGCATGTCCGGCCCAGATGACGCATCCGCGCAGCTTGGCGGTGCGTTGGCCGACATATATCGATCCAAACTGACGATCAAGCCTTTCGTTACCAGCCCCCGGAATGAGGCAGAATTGCGCGTAAGCCACCTAAAGGTACGGCAGAATACAATCAGTACTGCAGATGCCTGTGCTGGCTTCGGAATCTGGCGACCGCTGCCATGGGGAGATGCCTGGGGCGGCGCGCCGCGCCCGCGGTCGCGCGGAGTTGCCGGAACGCCTCTGGGGACGGTTCGGTCCGGCCGCGCTGCGGCGACCGGCCGCGGCCAAGCTGGCCGGAGGAACGGCGCGCGTCGGCCTCGCCAAGGGGGGCGCGGGCCGCGGAGGACCCGCCAGGGTGACCGCCCTCCCCCTCCCCTGCGCGATCCGCCTGGCGGAGCCGGGGGGGTCCGCCCCATCGCCGCCGGCACGCGCGGCGGAGCGGCGACCAGGGATCCGCGCGGAGTGCGGGGCGGCCGCGGGCCGGCGCCGGCCAGCGCGCGCCTCGCTTCGCAGCCGGTCAGCCGGAGGTCGTCGGGCGAGGCGGCGGCGCGGGAACGGCACCGTCCGCGGCGCCTCGGAGCCGGGCGCGGCGGACGGGAGCGACGGCGAGCCGAACGGCCGCCGGGTCGCCTCAGGGACGAGGCGTCGGGGTCGCCACCAGGGCGGGCTCGGGCCCGTCCGGGAGCAGGCCGCCGGCGCCGTGTCCGGCCGGCTCATCCCCGCGGCGCGCGCGGGCGCCGTACTCGCGCGCGGGCTCCGCGCCCAACCGCCGGGTCGTCCGCCCGGCATAGGCGAAGAACAGACCCATCGAGGAGAAACTCTCGATCAGGTTCTCCGAGAAAAAATAAACACACAGCACCAAGAACAGGACCCTCTCAGGGCCGTTCCCGAGGGATTTCCAGACGTGATAGAGGAAGCAGACGAACACGATGAGACTCGGCAGGCCATACTCGGCAAGCACGCGCAGATAGTCGTTATGCGGGGCCAGCGCCGAATAGGTGAGAGTGATGGTCTGCCCCGGGCCGTATCCGACCAGCCAGTTGGCGGGGTTCGACACGAACACGTCCCAGATGTTCGACCAATGGATGAGCCTGAAGAAGGAGGACAGGTCGGTGGAGCCGGTGAGCTCGACGAGATCCCGGTACGGCATCGACACCAGGGCTTGCGGCTGCATGCTGAAGACCAGCGAGAGGTTGTCCAGCGCGGCGATCACGCGATCGAAGGCTCCGAGCGAGAACGCGGCCACGCAGACGAAGGCGATGAAGATCCCGGCCAGGACCGACTCCTTGCGGACCGGCACGGCGATCCACAGCGTCACGGCAAGCAAAGTCGCCAGAATAGCGCCGATCTTCGTCATCACCGCCGCGTTGATGAGTTGCAGCACGATCGCGTACCGGCCGAGCATAGGAGCAGCCGCGAACAAGATCGAGCAATAGTAGAGAACGGCAGTGTTCTGGTTATAGATGTAGCCGATCGCCTCCTGATGCCCCCGCAATGCGATCTCGATCTCGTAAACTTTGCTCTTCCCGATCGCCATGAAGACGATCGGCAGCGCGAAGAGCACGAGGAGGGAGAACTTCTCGAAGCCGCGGATCGGCGATCGGTCACTCCGGCCCGCCGCGTAAAAAACATAAACCGAGATATATTTGATGAAATCTGACAAAACTAAAGATGTCATGTTGAACAGGGCGCTGATCGTGGCGAAAATGAGTGCCATCAGCAGGAAATTTTTGGCGCTGTGACTCGAGTCGGTGCAGAGGATCGACACGATGAGAGAATACGCCACCAGCACCACGCCGACGCCGACGCTCAGGGCGTTGAAGAGCCCGATCGCCGTCGCGTGATAGATGAAGGTCAGACCGTTCAGTGCGACCAGCGCGGTGCACAGGATGCCGAAATAGCCGCGAACCCACGCGCTCGTGTACGGGCGGTCTTGCTCAGGCATGCGTCGCTGTCCGCATTTCGGGGGATCGGGGCGCGGGCCGGTGACGGCACGGCCTCGCGGGGACCAGGGTGTGGATCGACGCGTCGGCGCGGCGAGCGCATCGTCCGACGAGGGCGGCGCCGGTCTCCCGGGAAAGCGGCAGAACCGAGGACCCGGAGCGGGGCCTGCTCGCGCCCGGAACCAAGCCCGCTCTAGGTGAGCTTGGAGTCGGAGATCTCGGTCCCCGCCGAGGTCGGGTAGGTCGGCGCGGAATCTTGGCCTCCCGTGGCCAGTTCGCGGTAGACTGCCGCGGTGCGGCGGGCGATCTTGGCCCAGTCGTAGCGGCTGGCATCGTTGCGGCGGATGGCCTCGCGGGCCGTCTGGTCGACCGACACGCCGACGATCTCGACCATCTTGGTCGACAGATCCTCGATGTCCCCGACCTTGAAGATCCTCGTCGGATCACTGATCACCTCCCTGTTGGACGGGATGTCGGACGCGAGCGTCGGGATGCCGTAGCTCAAGGCTTCCAGGAGAACGATCGGGAGCCCCTCGTGCGACGAGGGCAGGACGAAGAGCCCGGCATGCGCGTAGAGCTGCGCCAGGGTCTCCCCGGTCCGGTAGCCCGCCATCACCACGTCGGCGTCGCCCGCCGCCTCCGAGGCGAGCAGTTCGGCGTAGCTGCTCGCGTGGTCCGCCTGACCCACGATGACGAGCTTCCAGTCGGCCATCCCCGCCCTGCGGAAGGCGCGGAGGAGGTCGAGCTGCCGCTTCTCGGGAACGATCCTGCCGATCGTGAGCACGTAGCGGCCGGCCCGCAAGCCGAGCTCCCGGATGCGTCCGTCGTTGGTCGGCAGGTCCGGAACCTCGACGCCGTTCGGGATCAGCTCGCAGGTCAGCCCGTACTTCGACTGGATCAGATCGCAGATGTTGCGGCTGATCGCGATCCGCTTGTTGGCGAACTTCATCCCGAGATACTCACCGAGAACCAGGACCGAGCGCGCCGCCCGACCCCATTTCTCGCGGTTGTAGTCTTCGCCGTGATGGGTGACGACGACCTGCAAGCCGAAGAGGCGAAGCAGGGGCGTGACGAGCGCCGGACCGATGCCGTGGACGTGGACCAGCCGCGGCCGGCGGAAGGCCGCGACCAGGGCGCAGGCGACCGAGTGCATCAGGGTCTCGAGGTAGGTCTGCCGGACCGTCCAGATCCTCAGCAGCGTGACACCCTTCCAGGTTCGCTCGCGCGGCGTTCCCACGTAGGGCGACCGGCTGCAGGCCGTCACGGCGAAGCCGAGCTCGACCAGCCTGGGGGCCAAGTGCTCGACATGGGTCTCGATGCCTCCTTGTACATTCGGAAATCCGCGAAAGCCAAATACGAAGATGTCGCTCTTTCTCATCTTGCTCTGCTTTCATGAACGTATTGTCTGCATCGTGTCCGTGACATGCGCAGCAGTTCCGGGTGCAGCCGCAAGTCGGGGGCAGCGACGTCGGCGTATCGTCATTTCGCAGTCGAGTTCACATCGAGTGGGGACTTGCCGTCCTGCCGGCGCCATAAGCGTGAGCATGACAGGCACATCGGTCCAATAAGTGATATTCGGCCCGGTGGCGACGAAGTTGACGGGCGTCAAATTGCTGGCCCTGTTCAGCGCCCGTGCGGTCGAGAGCTTGTCGCGACGCGTGATCGGGGGCGGTTCGGGGCTCCGGCCGCACCGTCACCGCCGCGCGGGCCGATCATGCGCGTGCCCGTGTGCCGAACTCGGTCGCAGCCGGCCGCCCCTCGCCGCGCCCGGAACGCCGAATCCGGTCAGGCGCTCGTCACCGTGACCGGGGATGCCGACCAGGAGCCGGGCGCGCCCGCTCCCGCGGCGAGGGCGGGCGCGTCGACGGCCCGGAGCAACCCCGCCGCCTCCAGAGATCGCAGGGCCGCCTTCACGGTCTCCCACGGCAGGCCCGCGCGGCTCGCGATGTCGAGCACCGAATGCGCGCCATCCGACATATTGAGCAGCCAGAGCAGCGCCATCCGGTAGTCGGAGGCGTTCCCTCCCCCGACATTCTCGTAGAGATCGTACTTCCCGAGTCTCGGCTCGCAGAACGGCTTCTGGTTCACGTAAGCGAGGTTGTTCTCGAGGACGTCGATGACGGACATGACCTTCAGGGCCGAGTCGCGCAGCGAGGCCGGCCGGACGAAGCCGAGATCGTCCCCGGAGGTGTGATACTCGGCGAACTCCCCGTGCGGCGTCCGCATGAAGCACCCGACCGGCAGGTTGATGCCAGGCGAGCAGAACTGCCGCTCGTCGTAGCCGTAGGGCGAGAAGGGCCGCAGGCGAAATTCGCCGCCGCCCTGACCGAGCACGTAGGCCCAAGCGCGGTCGATCTCCGCCTCGCCGCCGCGGCTCTGCTTGTAGGTCGGCGCACCGCCGTCACCCACGCAGGACATCACGAAGCCGTGCTTGATGCGGTCGAGACGCGCGTGATTCAGGGCGAGCCACGTGATCGACCCGATCGTGCCTGGGATGAACAGGAAGCGGTACGAGTAGCGCAGGTCCATCTCGCTCAGCCGCTGCGCGACTGCGGTCGCCACGGCGATTCCCGACAGATTATCGTTGGCGAGCGACGGATGGCAGATATGGGTCGAGATCAGGACCTCCTGCGAGGACCTACCCTTGATCAGGAACTCGCCGTACGTCAGGTGACCGGGTGAGAGAGTCGAATCGATGCAAACCTCGTACTCGTCATCGTGCATGCCGTCGAGCTGGTCCTGGCTGAGGCAGAATCCCCAGGTCGGCGCATAATAGGACGTTCGATACGGGATCGATCCGCGCGACAGGGGATCGGTATGCAAATGCGTCTTGAGTTCGGCGAGACCGACCGTTCGCCTGATCGGCAGGCTGTAACTCACGACGTGCAAGTTCGAGCGATTGAAATCAACGATGCGAGTTCCGCTCCTGTCCTTGATGTAGGCGTCCCTGATGTTCCACTCCAGCGGAACGGTCCAGTCGAACACCTCCAGCCCGGAGGGAACCTCGACGACGGTCAGGGGCACGAAGCGCGACAGGGCCCTGAGGGTCTCGCGCACGCCCCTGCCGGTGATGCTTCGGCAGATCGGGTAGAGTTCGGCGACGAGGTCGAACATCGCCGAACCGCCCTCCGACGCCATCAGGCGCGGCGCCGCGTCATCGAATGGCCTTTCGGCTCTCAGGCTTTGATTGACCATGCGATCCACTTTGCTGCCGGAGGCACGTCCATGCGGGCGAAGGCGGGCTCAGGGCACGACCTGCGGATCCGGGATCGGGATGATGAACTGGCAGCCCCACTCGCGCGTGAACGACAGCTGCTCGATGATCTCGTCCTTCAGGTTCCACGGAAGGATCAGGATGTAGTCCGGCTTCGTGACGCTGATCCGCTCGGGCTCGTAGATCGGGATGTGGGTGCCCGGCAGGAAGCGTCCCTGCTTGTAGGGGTTGCGGTCGACCGTGTACTCGACGAGCGTGGCGTCGACGTCGCAGAAATTGAGGAGCGTGTTGCCCTTGGCGGGGGCCCCGTAACCCACCACGCGCTTGCCCGCCCGATTCACCTCGACGAGGAAGTCCCGGAGCCGGCGTTTGATCTGCGTCGCCTGCTCGGCGAAGGTCAGGTAGGTGCGGATGTCCGACAAGCCGGCCTTGATCTCACGGTCGCGCAGCTCGCCGAGGCGCGCGGAGATCGGCTGCTGTCCGGTCTTGGCGTTCTGCGCGAAGATCCGCAGTGAGCCGCCGTGCGTCGGCACCTCCTCGACGTCGAACACCGTCAGCCCGTGCGCTGCGAAGACCTTCTCGACCGCGATCAATGAGAAGTACGAGAAGTGCTCGTGATAGATGGTGTCGATCTGGCGCTCATCGTAGAGACGGAGGAGGTGCGGGAACTCCATCGTCAGCACGCCTTGCGGCTTCAGGAGCGTCCTGAGCCCGCTCACGAAGTCGTTCAGATCCGGGACGTGGGCGAGCACGTTGTTGCCGATCAGCAGATCCGCCTCGAGCCCCTCGCGGCGCAGCGCCCGCGCGGTGCGCTGACCGAAGAACTCCACCCGCGTCGGGATGCCCCGCGAGCGCGCCACCGCGGCGACGTTCTGGGCGGGCTCGATGCCGAGCACCGGGGTGCCCTTCTCGACGAAGTACTGCAGGAGGTAGCCGTCGTTGCTGGCGATCTCGACGACGTGGGAGGTCTGGTCGATGCCGAACCGCGCCGTCATCGCCTCGACGTAGTCCCGCGCGTGGCGCAGCCACGACTCGCTGTAGGACGAGAAATACGCGTAATCGCTGAATATATTTTCCGGAGCTTCCCACTCCTCCAACTGAACCAGGAAGCACTCGTCGCAGACAAACACCTTCAGAGGGAAAAACGGCTCGTTCTTGGAGAGATCTTTCTCCGTAAGATAGCTGTTGGCCAGAGGCGAGAGACCGAGGTCAACGAATACATTGCTGAGTTTGGTCTGACAGAATCGGCAGTGCGCTGTCCGGTTCGAAGGCGTGTGCGATTCGTGCTTGCCGGTGTCCAAATCGACGCTCTCGAGATCAAGCATCCAACCTCTCCTGTTCAGACATAGTGTCTGCTGAAAATGACATACTTGTTTGGGCCTCAGCTTGAGTTGACGGCCGTCAAGTCGGCGGTCCGGTTTCCGCAGGAGGTTCGGCCGCCGCCCTCGTTCTTCTGAGGGAACCGGCCCGCTCCGGCCCGGGCGCGCGCGCTCACCGCCGCGCGCGGCGCGGCACCGCGGCCGCGAGGCCCCTCCCCGTCCGACCGGGCGCGGCCGGCGTCGGGACGATTCCGCCGCCCGGCGCGTGGTCGGACGACGTGGATCCCGGTTCGTCGAAGACAACGCGGCACCGTCACCGGCCGAGAGCAGCGTCCGACTGCGACGCGATCGGGCGCGGCTCCGGGCCGCGCAGCGCCATGCGCGACCGCACCGCGTCCTCGACCTCGGCGAGCGCCGGCCACTCGGCGTCGCGCCTGGATATCACCTCGACCGGGATCGGCCAGGGAATCGCGAGCCGCGGATCGTCGTGGACGAGGCCGCCCTCCCCGTCGGGCGCGTGAGGTGCGGAGATCATGTACATCACTTCGCTATCGTCCTCCAAAGTGATGAAGCCGTGCGCGCACCGCTCCGGAATGTAGAGGCAGCGCCCGTTCTCGGCCGACAGTTCGGCACAGAGATGGCCCAGGTAGGTCCGCGATTCCGGGCGGAGATCGACGACCACGTCGAAGATCCTCCCGCGAACGCAGCGCACGTATTTGGTCTCGCTGTAGGGCGGGTACTTGAAATGCATGCCGCGAAGGGTGCCGCGCTTGATGTTGTAGCTCAAGCTTATTTGCGGAATGTGATGGATCAGGCCTCGCTCAGCGAGTTCCTGGGTGCAGAAGATGCGGGCGAAGTGACCTCGCTCGTCGCGCCTCGGATCGATGTCGACGATGTACACTCCCGAAAGGTCAGTCTCGGACACGATCATGGGCGGCGAATCCTCGATTGAACCGTGGACGTCGGGCGCCGGCCGCGCGTGCGCGCAGGATCGCGTCGCGCCCCCGTCGCCGGCGAACTCTCGAACCGCGCGCAGGTCCGCGCGCAGCCGCGGCACCGCCGCCGCGGCACTAGCTCAGCAACCGGCGCAGGACGTTCACCAATGCCCATAGCCAGAGCAGCGTCCAGCCGACGACCGAGCTGGCGGCGAAGGCCAGGATGATGACCACCAGCTTCGACCATAGCAGATCATGTCCGATCGGTTGTTCAGGCACGGCAGCCTCCCTTGTGCGCGCCGCGCCGCGAAGTTTGGCGCGGCGTTGCGGACGCGGATGAGCACGCGGCACCGACGCGGTCGGCCTCGGGGTCGCCTCAGGACGGGATCCGGCCCCGTCGCGCGCGGATCCGCTTCCTTTCCGGCGCGCTCTCCGCGCGGGAGCGCACGGAAATGCCGGCCGGCTTCTCCAGCGCGCATCAAAGCCGCGGCCGGACCGACGACCCATTCGGCAAGGAGTTGCTCAGTAGGCGCTCTCAGACTTGAGAACCCGCAGGACCGTCAGCAGGATGATGCGGATATCCAGCCAGATCGACCAAGATTCGATGTACCAGAGATCGCTGTCGACCCGCTGCTTCATCATCCTGAGCTCGGGCGTCTCGCCCCGCAGGCCGTTGACCTGCGCCCAGCCGGTGATGCCGGGCTTCATCTTGTGC
This sequence comes from Methylobacterium sp. 4-46, assembly GCF_000019365.1. Lineage (GTDB taxonomy): Bacteria > Pseudomonadota > Alphaproteobacteria > Rhizobiales > Beijerinckiaceae > Methylobacterium. The sequence continues at coordinate 5,476,924 of NC_010511.1, forward strand.
CGCGCCGCGTAGCTCGCGATGAGGCGGTTGTACTCGTTGTCGTGCGCGAGGGCGTGCGGGCGCGGCCCGACGATGGACATCTCGCCGCGCAGGACGTTGAGGAGCTGCGGCAGCTCGTCGATGCTCGACTTGCGCAGCCATCGTCCCAGCGCCGTGACGCGCCGGTCGCCCCTGGTGGCCTGGACGATCACCGCGCCGTTGTCGCAGGTGGTCATCGTTCTGAACTTGAAGATCGTGAACGGCCGGCCGTTGAACCCGGTGCGGGTCTGCCTGAACAGGACCGGGCCCTTCGACTCGAGCCGGATCGCGAGCGCCACGATCGCCATCAGCGGCGCCAGGAAGAACAGGCCGGCCGCCGCCAGGACGCGATCCATGAGGTTCTTCGCGCATTGCTCGGTGACGCTCAGGGGCGCCCGCTGAAGCTCGATCACCCTGATCGGCCCGAAATTGAACGCGGGGTGGGAGAGCACTTGATTGGCCCGCATATCCGGCGCGAGCTTGACCGAGACCGGAAGAACCTGCAGCTGACCCTGGACTTCGAAGATCAATTCGGATCTGTTCCAGGGTATCACCAACAGGATTTCCTCGACATCGTGCGCCCGCACGAAATCTACGACGTCCTTGAGGACATCTCGCGCCCGATCGAGCCCGGCATCCGGATCCTGGGCGTCGAGAAGAACGAAATGCTTGGGCGTCGTGTACTCGTACTTGTTGATCTGCTGGAGATAGGGATGGCTCGCGGCCTCCAGCGAGTAATCCGATATGATGACCCGGTACGAACTCAGGGCCCGCTGCTCGGTGACGTGGCGGCAGAGTTTGACCGCCGACAGCTTCGACGCGACGACCCCGACTCCGCCGAAGGCGAACACCGCCAGCAACTCGCCGTAGGTGAGCCACGTCCCCACCCTGAGAAAATACACGAGCAAGGACAGGAACAGGAAGCTGGCGACCCAGGTCGCCAACGATTGCTGGATCTGCCACCTCAGCTTCAGCAGGTTCGGGGCCGCGTACAAGTTCGAGGTCTGCCCGAAGATCGAGTAGGTGACCGCCAGGGCAGCGCTCGACGGCGCGCAGTGGCTCCAATTCGACGCGACTGACAAGTCGCGCCCGTTCAGTGCCGACAAGCAGATGGTGCCCAGAGTCACGATGAAGACGATGTCGACGAGGGCGATGATCGGCGAGAGAACCCCGAGCGAGCCGGGAACGCTCACGGGCTCTGCGTCTTCTCCTTGCTTGTAGCGCGGCAACTCGTCGGCGAGGATCAAACGTCGCGTGATGTTCATCGTCCCAACCCAATATCCTCAAGGCCTGCAGGCGATCACCCATCAATCCCCGGCGATGTGATGGAGGCCCGGCAGGTCGAGGAACCGGATCGTCTTGCGGTTCGGCATGTCGATCAGGTTGCGCGCTTTCAGCTCCGCCAAGGTGCGGCAGACGGTTTCGAGGGACGTGCCGACGTGGTCGGCGATGTCGGCCCGCGAGATCAGCAGCCGCTGCGCGGACGGCAGCTTGGGATCCCTGGGCAGGTGCTTGCGTATCGTCAGGAGGAAGGAGGTGATGCGGGCCATGCCGCTCTTCTGGCTGATCTGCGAGACCAGCGACAATGTCTCGGCGAGAACCTGGTGGACGCCGCACCGCTCGCCGCTCTGACAGATGTTCGAGACCGCGGAGAGACGGACGCGGCAGTTGGTGACGGCCTCCGCGGTGAAGTGCTGGCAATCGGCCTGCGACGGCATCACCACGTCGCCGGACCAGAAGAAGGCCAGGATCTGCCGGTTCCCGTTGTCGAACAGCCGAACGGCGCGCACGACACCCTCGACGATCTCGATCTTGTGGGCCTGCGTATCGCCCTCCCAGAACAACGCGCGGCCGCGCGGGATCAGTGATCCCCTCGAGTGCGGTTGGATCAGTGCGGAAGTTCTGGGAATGTCGGTGTGATGCAGCGGGATGGATTTTGACCAAGCCGACTCGGTCGTCGCGAGAGCGCTCATTCCTCAGCCTCGTCATCTCAGGATTGAGTCAAGGCTTGCACGCGGAGGTTGGGAAAAAAACCCGTGCTGATGCTCTAGCCGCACACTGCGAAACGTGTAGCCGCGATGGCATAGGCCAAGTGGCTTAAAATCTATGCGGAAGGCCTCTGCGCGCCGGACCGGGATCCGATCCGCGGCGCCGTCCCCCCGGACCGGACGGAGCGGGGACGCGGTCGGCCGGGCGCGGGCCCCGGGCCCGTCCCGGGGCGAGGGCGCGACTCGCCGGACCATGGTCGCGTTGACCAGTTAACATCCCGTTAACGGTCGACTCGCGCGGCGATCGGCGCCGCGCCGGGCCCGCGTCCCGGCGCCGGATCGCCGGATCGCCGGCCGGGCGAGGCTCACCCCCGCAGCAGGGCCGCGGCGAATTCGCGGTCGGCATGCTCGACCTGTTCGGCGAGCAGGCGGAGGTAATTCGCCGTGGCCGCCGAGCCGTGCCGGTCGACGTAGCTCCTGAATGCCACCTCGCCCATGGTCTCGAGCGCCACGATCTCGTCGCAGCCTTTGCTCACGAGGTGCTGAAGCGCGAATTCCCACGCGTGGTGGGCGCGCTCACGCTGCTCTCCGACGTCCATCCCTGACCTACTCGACCGAACTCATCGCGTGCGCGCACTCTCTCCGCACTCGATGGCGAGAAAATGGAGGCAGGACCGTCGCGATGCATCGGCCGCGATTGCTCCGTCGTCGTGCTCGGCTGGGAGCCTGTTTGAGCGCCGTCGGCCGGGCGCGCCGATCTGCTTTCCGAGATCGCCGTGGCTTCCGCCCGGCAGGGTGAAGGGAAAGCAGATGGGCACGGACCGTCAGCGGAGGCGTCACGGGGCGCGCCCGAAGGGTGTCGCGTCGCTTGACGATGGTTAGGTGCCATATGAAACGGTTGGAGCGGAAGCACCTCGCGTTGCTCAAGGAGGCGGAGCGGCGGTCCATTGCCGGGACGGACAACATGCGCTCCTGTTTCGAACTGCTGGCGCTGGCCGATGCGATCGACAGGGATTGCGCCAGCCGCCTCGCACCTTTTCGCCTGTCCGAAGGTAAGTTCGTCCTGCTGTTTCTTCTCCGCAGCCAACCCGACGGACTGTCGCCGCACGAGTTGGCGGCGAGAGCCGGCGTAACGCGGGCAACGATCACCGGTCTTCTCGATGGTCTTGAGCGTGACGGTTTCGTCGCGCGGCGCTCCGGTCTCGACGACCGCCGCAAGATCGCGGTCGTGCTGACGGGGGCCGGACGGGAGATCACCCACGAGCTCTTCGATCAACACAGCGCGTGGATAGCCTCACTGTTCGCCGGGTTCACGGCCGCCGACCGCGAGGCGCTCACCATGCTCCTCCAGCGTATCTGGAAAAACGTCGATGCCGCCACCGAGCCGCGAGACAGCTAGGAGGTGTGGAGGTGCGCAAGGCCAAGCCCGCAGGGCGAAAGGTCACGGACATTCCTGCCGATCGACTGGCGCAACTCAATACGGGTGCGGCAGCGAGGACGCTCACCGAATGCCTCGCGGTCGACTTCGCAGCTCTCATGGGGCACGTGCTGCCCACGATCGGCAGCGACGCCCTCACCGGAATGAGGCAGGCAGCGGCAACCGGCATTTCAAGACGAATGCCGCTCGCTGCCCGCTTGATCGCGGACCATCTCGGTCCTTCAGGTCTCGATGACCTCGGCACGCACGCGTCCGACACGGTGCGCGGCTGGTGCTGTTTCATGATCGGCCTGCCCGGGGCAACCGACCTCGCAGACCGCCTCGACGCGATCCGGCCCTTTGCCGACGATCCGCATTTCGGCGTTCGCGAATGGGCCTGGATGGCGCTTCGCCCGCATATCGCGGCCGAATTGGAGCGGGCCGTTGCCCTCCTGGCGGACTGGACGGGGGCTCCATCCCCCAATCTTCGCCGGTTCGCGTCGGAAGCGACGCGGCCGCGCGGTGTCTGGTGCAGCCATATCGGGGCGCTGCGCCACCGCCCCGAATTGGGGCTCGCCATTCTCGAGCCGCTCAGGGCCGATCGATCCAGCTACGTGCGCGACTCGGTCGGCAATTGGCTCAACGATGCCAGCAAGGACCGTCCGGATTGGGTGCGGGAGTTATGTGCCCGCTGGACTGCCGAGAACCCGACCCCGGACACCCTGAATCTTTGCCGGCGCGCGCTCCGCTCGCTGCATCCCGACCAGTGATCCTCTCGGAGGAGGCAGAACGTGTCTCATTATCTCATCGAACTCTACACAGCCAAGCCGGCGTGGCTCGCCCTTTCTCAGGACGAACGAGAACACTTCCTCTCCGCCATCGATTCCGCCATGCCGCTGTTGTCCAAAGCTGGCGTCGAGCCGATGACCTTCGGCAGGGTCGATCCCTCCCAACGGCATCCCGCTTCCCACAGCTTCTACGCCGTGTGGCGCTGCCGGGACGAGGCCGCGCTCGAAGCGCTCGTGTCCGGCATCGCCCAATCGGGTTGGCACGACCATTTCGATACGATCAATGCCTGCGGTGAAGGAGTCGGTCTCATCGACCATCTCTCGCAACTCGGCGACCTCGCATAGGCCAGATCCTCCGACGCAACGGCGATCGCTTCGCGGCGCGTCACCAAATCCATCACCGGCGCTTCTCATAGCAACGATCAATCGTCATGATTGCTGGTTCCGTTCCGGATTCTCATCAAGCGATTTGCTCGTGTCGAAACCTTGAGAGGGGCGACGGTCCGATGCCCCGGCATTCCGGGAGGTTGGCATCGGAGCCTGCATGACTATGGCCGACTGCATTGATGTCGCTGGTCGGCCTGAATGAGCCTGCCGGATCGCATCGCTGCTCCGGCAGCATCGCCCGCGACCGCGGCGTGAACCCAGACATGCACTTCCACTTCATGCAGCCGATGCTCGCGCCGGCTTCATGCCCGAGATGTAAAGCGTCTGACGTTTTTTGAAACACATTTTCAAAGTTGAAGACAAGCCTGCTTGCTAGGGTGCCCTGGAACCGACCGTCCTTGCCGAAGGGCTTCGTCGTGCAGGTGAAACGCACCGTCCGCGTGATCAATGTCTTATACGACATTCAGGACGCCCTTGGCGACGAAGTCATGAACTTCCGCCCGATCATGGGACGTGTCCGGGAGGTACGTGACAGCGGCCACCACGCGATCATCGCGCTGCATCTGGCTCACTCCGCCAATACGGATTCCCGTCATGTCGGCACGGCTGCCTCTTGCGCGATCGCGGCCGTCGCACAGACGGTTGCCCTCGCCGAGCTGCACAGAGGCCTCGAACTGTCAAACTTCCTCGCGGCGCAAATCATCGTCGATCCTAGCGGGCATCAGCAATTATCGTTGGTCAACTTGACCAAGACCATCGCCAATCTCCTGAGATGCGGCGCCGTACCGATCGTATCCAGAAAGGTCGATGTCCTCCCATGCGCTGCCTCTCAGCGAGGTTATGAGAAGGCCTTCCTATTTGAATCAGCGTTTTTCGAAGAACTCACGCAGTCTGTCGGATGGAGAATGGCCCGTGCTTAAATTTCTGACCGACGGGATATCGTTACGCCCCGACACCAACCGGCCACCACTGCAAAGTGAGCTCGGGCGCAAACTCACGGGCGGCGAACTCCCCGACTCGATTTCGCAGTTGCGTGTCAAAGCGGATCCGACGGCGGCCGCGAAGGCCAGAATCTTGCTGCTGATCCCGCACTACACGCGGATCAGGCGCCCCCTCGACGTCGTCGCGGACAATCTGGTCAAGAAGGGGGGGCCGCATCTGAGCAGAGACCTCAAGCTGGTGCGGGATCTGCAAGCCGAGGGCATCACCTACATAGAAGAGATGAAACGGGCAGGCGTCCCCATGGGCCTGCTGCGCGTGGGCACACAGGCAAAAGCACAGGGATATGCCGTCAAGATCGTTGATGGAGCATATCAAGGATGGAATAACGAGCGCCACGCGTTTACATCTTCGGAAGGCAGCGAAATCTGGAGCTACGGAATCAATAATGATGCGATGAGCAGGACTATAAAGGAGTTCGAGCCGCACATCGTCGGAATATCTTGCGACTACAGCCACCAGTGGGGCAACAATCGTGCCCTCGCTGACCTGGTCAAGGGTATCGACGAAGACATCATCGTGATCATGGGTGGAACGCATGTGTCTGGCTTGCCGGAAGACGCGTTGCGCGATTGCCCGGCAGACTACGTCGTCACTCAGCAAGGTGATGTGACATTTGTCGAACTGCTCGAGGCGCTCCGCAAGAACTCCGCGATCGAGGACGTCGCAGGGATCGTGTTCCGCCGCGGCGGAGCAATCGTCCAGACGCGCCCTCGCGGATTTCTGCCGACCATGGATCTGTTTTCACAGCCGGATTATTCGTTGGTCGATTTCAGCCTCTATGACAGCCCCTTCCACTCAGGCGGCAAGCGCCAGGTCGATCATGGCCACCTCACCTACGGCTTTACGACGATCGGGTGCGACGTGCGCTGCACGTTCTGCACGATCCCGCGAGTCCAGGGAGGGTGGCTCAAGATGAACGAGGTGTCCTTCGACAAGTACCTCGCCAAATTGGTCGAGATTGGCATTACTGAGTTCATCGTCGAAGACGACCATTTGTTCCACGATCCCGAATGGGCGTTGAAGGTCTGCGACCTTCTGGAGAAATATAAATTGCCTTGGTTTGAGGAGGGCGGCGTCGCGTTATTTTCGTTGATTGCGCTGCTGCCGGAAGTGAGTGAGGACTTCATCCTCGCGAAGACCGGTCGCGAGAAACTCTTCGAGCCTCTCTTGAGAGCGAAGAGGTCGGGTCTCACCCTCGACCGCATGGTGAAACGAATGCGTGAGAGCGGATGCTACAGCCTCTACCTTGCCGTTGAAAGCAGCAACCTCGAGGCGCTTGGAACCGCCAACAAGCCGCCGATCAACACATTCGAATACTATACACAGCGCGTCCTCAATATCTTGTACGACAATGCGATCCACGCCACGGGCGGCTTGATGTTCGGATTCGTGAATCCTACCGCCGGTCGCAAGCTCTACGTGGAGACACGGGAAGACATCGAAAGGACGTTCGAATATGGCCGGTTCCTGATGGCGGCGGGTGCGTCCTACATGAACCCTTTCATCTTCACGCCACTTCCCGGCGCGCCGCATTTTCCGACATTGCGGCCCTACGCGACCACGAATACGGATGAAGGCTACTCGCACGAGTTCGCGACGATGAACGATGCACCGAACGGCGAGTGGACCAAGGATGAATTGAACCTGCTTCGCGTGCGCTCGCTCGTCGAAGTCAACGGCATGGAAAGCTACAGGACCATCCTGCAGACAGGCACATGGCCCATTTCACACAGCGATCCTATCTCGCGGCGCATCAACAGGGCGGCTTGACTGCGGTGCGCAAGATGAAATCGCTGACACACCGCACACGCGCAACAATCGTCGGCTCTTTGGCGGTTGTTCTGTGGTCATCTTTGGCTGCATTGACCATTGGGGCGACGCCAACCCCTCCACTTTTGCTCAATAGCGTGTGCTTCACCATTGGCGGCTTGATCGGATTTGGCTGGACTCTTTGGCGAGGTCATCTCTCAGCTCTCGGTCTGATCAAATGGCCTGTTTATGTTTTCGGCGCGCTGGGTCTGTTCGGGTACCACGTTCTCTACTTCTACGCTTTGCGGCTGGCCCCGGCCGCGGAAGCGAGCCTGATCGCCTATCTCTGGCCGCTCCTCATCGTTCTTTTTTCCAGCCTGCTGCCGAACGAGCGTTTCCGGATCGGCCATGTGGTGGGCGCCCTCCTCAGCTTTTGCGGCGCGGCCCTCATCATCGCCAACCAATCGCTCGATTTCTCGGACACCTACCTCACCGGCTTCGCACTGGCCGCTGCCTGCGCCCTCACGTGGTCGAGCTACTCCGTCGTGTCGCGGCGGTTTGGTGATATACCGACCGAAAGTGTTTTTGTTTTCTGCCTCGTCACCGCTGCTGCGTCTTGGCTTCTCCATGTTTTCGTAGAAGCAACCGTCTTTCCAACCACGTATCTCGGCTGGGCAGCGATCTTCATGCTCGGGGTCGGCCCGGTCGGTACCGCGTTCTACTTTTGGGACGTCGGAGTGAAGCACGGAGACATCCAATTGCTTGGAACCGTTTCGTATGCGGCACCGCTGCTTTCAACATTCATCCTTATCTGTTTGGGCAAGGCCGCGTTGTCCGTCACGCTCGTCCTCGCGGCGCTCCTGATCACCTCCGGCGCCGTAGTCGCCGCGCGTGTCAGCATGCTGAGACGCAAGCCGCCGGGCCGCTCTGAAATCTGATGGCGTGGCACCGTGTCGTCGGCGAAACGCATTCGTGAACGACGACGGGCTTTTGAAGCCGACCTCCAATGCGACCGAGGAAACGGGCCGATCCGATGAAATGAGAAGGTGCTCCGCATGACTAAGCCTTTCCTCCATTTGCAGCCGCTTCGGTGAATCACCGAAGGACCGTCTGATCGCACGGCGGAAAGTCGCCTCTGACATCCCGTTCTTCCTCGCAGCCGCCTGCACGGTCTCCGATATGCCGAAATTCCAGTGTTTTCCGCCTTCCAGCATCGGAAAATCTCGCGGCGAACTCTGCTTTATTAGCTCAATGATGGCCGTGAAGAGGGACGCACACTTGAACAGCTCACCGGGAGCCCGAAAAGACTCCTCCGCGAGGAACTTCATCAATCTTTGATGCGATGGCGTGATTTCGCCTATGACAAATCCACCGCTCTTTTTGTCGGCACAAACTGCCGCATCGGCCTGAATATTGATGACCAGAAAGATGCCATTTCTCGTGCTCTGAAATTTGTGCTCGGTTCCAGGGCCCAGGATGATCGCTTTCGAGGGAGTCAATCGATTGCTTTCTCCTCCGGCGCTCATCTCCATCTCACCGGACACAGGCAGAACAGCCTGAATGTAGCCATGGACATGCGTCTGACTCTGCCGTCCGTAGCTGCGGAAATTGCCTACAATGTCCCGTGTCAGCATGGGAATTCTCCGCGTTTTATCGGGCAGATCGGCTCGATCGCTTTTGCTCTGATGAGGTGCCTTGGAGACGTCATTTCGAGCGCGGATCGTGGATGGGCTTCGATGCAATTCTCGATCCGTCCAGCGCTGAGCCGCGGCGCGGTTCCGGCGTCCGGACGCCGCGACATCGGATGGAGCGGCGCTTGAGAGTTCTGAGGAAGGCCTCGTACGGGCCGCTCCGGCTGGCAACCGGCGCGAAGCAGGGCGTCAGGTCAGGCGCCTGAGCGAACAGCCCCGTGCCCCTTGCGGTCAAGGCAGCGCCATTGTCGGAGAGGTGCTCGGCGGCTCGGCGAGTGCGGGTCGCGGCGAACCGCTTCCCGGCGGCTTCCCGCATCCACCCGGCGACCTCACGGTCGAAGACGTCCGTCACGGGGGCGAGGCGGATGATGTCGCCATCCCGGCGGGCAAACTCCCGCCCATCGGAGCACCAGCGCCGGGTCGAGCGCATCGCCATCCTCGCCATCGCGAATGCGGCTCTCGCGGACCGGCGCATGCTCCCCCCGCTCCATGGCAGTGTTGCCGGTGATGCGGTGAGCCCTTTCGGCGGTGACGACGGGCCGATCGCCGACCCGTCGTTCGCGCTCGAGGAGGGCTGCGATCCGGCGACAGCCATCGGTCGGCCGCTGAGTCACAGGCCTGCGAAGGGCGGGCGGACGCCCTGAACTCGGCCTTGCGGCAGGGTCCGCGCGGCTTCGATCTGCCCTCGCGCCTCTCGGCGAGATGGGGGGCGCCCGGCGCGTCCGCGACTTTCCTCATCGGGCAGGACGAGCCGCGGATCTGGTTCGCGATGCGGCCGATTTTCAGGTCGCGCGCCTTGCGACCGGTCAGGAGGGTTCGCGGCCGCCCCTGGCGGCCCACAGCCGAGCACGACGCGTCGGTCAGGTCGGGCTCATGCCCATCCCCCCTCGCGGTCGGCGCATCTCGATCTTGCATGGTCGGCGAGGCCCGGCTTCGCCCGGTCCGTATCCAAAGCCCGCCCTGGTCTCCATGCACCGGTTCGCAACGGCGGCAGGGCGGCTCGGCATGTCGGCCTTCGGACGGACGCGAACGTGCCACCGCCGCGGTCCAGGTACCGCCGGGGACACGCATGGCGTCGCAGGCAATATGGAGACAAGGCACAGCCGCGCCGGCATTGTCTCCGCATTGACCCAGCTTACGAAAGCCGTCGATCACTGTAGGAAGTATATTTTGGAGCGGGCGAAGGGATTCGAACCCTCGACCCCAACCTTGGCAAGGTTGTGCTCTACCCCTGAGCTACACCCGCTCTCTTCGGCGTTGGCGCTGCGCCGCTGCCGATGGCCGGGATAAACACCATTCCGGCCGGCGGCGCAAGGGGTGCTGCGCCGCTTTTTTCGCGCCGGCTACCAGAGCGGCGCGGGGGGGCGGCCGTGGGCGATCTCGTCGAGGCGCGCCCGGGTCGCCGGGCTCGTCCCGGCCGGGAGCGCCCCGAGGGGGAAGAACCCCGCCTCGGCGATCTCGCGGTCGGGTCGCTTGGGCCCGCGCACCGCGAAGACCGGCGCGACGTAGAGGACGACGTGGTCGCGGCGCGAGACCCGGCTGTTGAAGAAGACCCCGTGCAACCGGGCGGCGCCGGGGTCGATCTCGATTTCGGCCTCCTCGCGGAACTCCCGCGCCAGGGCGTCGAGCGCGGTCTCGCCGGGCTCGACGCCGCCGCCGGGCAGGTGCCAGCCGTCCAGGTAGGTGTGCCGGATCAGGCAGACCCGACCCTCCCGGTCGATGGCGGCGCCGCGCACGCCGAGGGTCATGCCCCGCGAGACGCGCCAGACCAGGTGGGCGCCCCGCGCGAGCAGGCGCTGCGTGCGCGTCGCCATCCGACTCAGACCACCTTGAGGCGGATGGCGCCGACGCCCGCGATGCGGGCCTCCATGGTCTGGCCGCGCAGGACCGGACCGACCCCCTCCGGCGTGCCGGCGAAGATCACGTCGCCGGGCTCCAGGGCGAAGTAGGCGGACAGGTAGGCGATCTGCTCGGGCACCGACCAGATCATGTCGGAGAGGTCGCCCGACTGGCGCAGCGCGCCGTCGACGGTGAGCGTGATCGCGCCGCGCGCCGGATGCCCGATCGCGGAGGCCGGGCGCAGCAGACCGACCGGCCCCGAAGCGTCGGCGGCCTTGCCGAGCTCCCAGGGCCGGCGCAGGCTCTTGGCCTCGTCCTGGAGGTCCCGGCGCGTCATGTCGAGGCCGACCGCGTAGCCGTAGACGTGGTCGAGGGCCGATTCGACCGGGATGTCGCGCCCGCCGCGGCCGAGGGCCACCACGAGCTCCACCTCGAAATGGTAGTTGGCAGTCTTGGGCGGGTAGGGATGCTCGACGGTCTCGCCGTCCGGGACGACCTGCAGCGCGTCGGCCGGTTTCATGAAGAAGAAGGGCGGCTCGCGGGTCGGGTCGGCGCCCATCTCGCGGGCATGGGCGGCGTAGTTGCGGCCGACGCAGTAGACGCGCCGCACCGGGAAGAGGTCGTCCGTCCCCTCGATGGGAAGGGCCGTGCGCGGGGGATTGGGGATGACGGAGAGCATGAGCCTCGATCTCGGAGAAGCCGGGCCAACGACTTGGCAAGCCCGGGCCACTTGGCAAGCCCGGGCCACTTGGGAGGCCCGGGCCACTTGGGAGGCCCGGGCCGACACGCTATCTAGAGGCCGCCCCCGCGGGACGCCATCCTGGCGCCTCACCCTCTGACCGCGATGCCCCACTCCCCCCACGCCGACCTCCTCGACGCCCTGCGCGGACGCCTCGGCGCCGCCCAGGTGATCACGGACGCCGATGCGATCGCCCCGCACCTCGCGGAAACCCGCGGCCTCTATCGGGGCGCGGCGCTCGCCGTGGTGCGACCGGCCGACACCGAGGCGGTCGCCTTCGCGGTGCGGGCCTGCGCCGCCGCCCGGGTGCCAGTGGTGGCGCAGGGGGGCAATACCGGCCTCGTGGGCGGCGGCGTGCCGGAGGGCGGGATCGTGATCTCGCTCGCCCGCCTCGACCGCATCCGGGAGATCGACCGGGAGAACGCCACGCTCACGGCCGAGGCGGGCTGCATCCTCGCCCAGGTCCAGGCGGCGGCCGAGGCGGAGGGCCTGCTGTTCCCGCTCTCCCTCGCCTCGGAGGGCTCCTGCCGGATCGGCGGCAACCTCTCCACTAATGCGGGCGGCACGGCGGTGCTCGCCTACGGCAACGCACGCGACCTCGTGCTCGGGCTCGAAGTCGTGCTGGCGGACGGGCGCGTCTGGAACGGGCTCACGGCCCTGCGCAAGGACAATGCCGGCTACGACCTCAAGCACCTCTTCGTCGGCTCGGAGGGCACGCTCGGCATCATCACGGCCGCGGTGCTGAAACTCTCGCCGCGGCCGGCCTCCACGGCGACGGCCTTCGTGGGGCTGGCCTCGGCCCGCGCGGCGCTGGCCCTGCTCACGCAGCTGCGCCAACGGGCGGGCGGGCGCCTCACCGCCTTCGAGTACGTCCCGCGCTTCGGCCTGGAGATCGTGCTGCGGCACGCCCCCGGCGCGGTGCGGCCGCTCGGCGGCGACCACGAGGCCTACGCGCTCGTCGAGCTCTCCTCCGCGGCGCCCGACGCGGACGCGGCGCTGGAGGCGCTGCTCGCCGCGGCGCTGGAGGAGGGACTCGCCGAGGACGCGGCCCTGGCCCGCAGCACGGCGCAGGGCCGGGCCCTGTGGCACCTGCGCGAGAGCCTGTCCGAGGTCCAGCGGCGGGAGGGGGCCTCGATCAAGCACGACGTCTCGGTGCCGGTCTCGCGCGTCCCGGACTTCCTCGAACGGGCGAGCGCGGCCTGCGAGGCGGAACTGCCCGGCGTGCGGGTCTGCGCCTTCGGCCATCTCGGCGACGGCAACATCCACTTCAACCTGACGCAGCCGGTCGGCATGGCGGCGCCGGACTTCCTGGCCCTGTGGCCCCGCTTCAACCGGATCGTGCACGATCTCGTGCATGCCATGCGCGGTTCGATCGCGGCGGAGCACGGAGTCGGCCGGCTCAAGCGCGACGAACTCCTGCGCTACAAGGACCCGGTCGCCCTCGACCTGATGCGGCGCCTGAAGGCCGCCCTCGACCCGGACGGCATCCTCAATCCCGGCAAGGTCGTGCCCGTTCCGGAGGCAGCCCCGGAGCCCTGAGCGGCCGCGCTCCTCTCCCGGCCGATCCGCCGCACTGCCCGTTCCTCAGGCAGATCCGCCGCGGCCGAGCGTTGCGCGCCGCGCCTCGCGGCGGGCTCCCGCTGCACCCCGAAAGATTTTCCGCGCCCAACATTCAGATTTTCTGAGATGCGGTGAAGTGTAGCGGGCGCGGGCGGCGCCGGCTGCCTCGCGGCGGCACCCGCCGATCATCCGCCGCCCCCGGATCCCAGGGGCAGGCAGACCGCCGAGGCGAGATTCACCGCGAAGGACCGACGTCGCGGGCCCGAGACTGCCTCCGCGGCGCCTCATCCCGGCCCATCGGCCGATTGCCCGGGCCCGCCCCCTCCGCGCCGGCGCCGCGCTGGCCGCCCGCGCGCGGCCGCCGTTGCTGCGGTGCAGCATAAGGTCGCAAAGGAATTCCGTTAGCCGGGAATGGCACATTCCTCGCCTCACCACCGTTCAGTACGGCGGGCTTTCGTCCGGCCCGGGAGCCGCCGGTTGCGTGACCGCGGATTGGCCGGTGGAGGTGGTATGGCCGATTTTCTGACGGTGGCGCTGATCTGCGCCAAGACGCTCGCAGGACCGGATTGCTCGCGCGACACGGCACTCGACGTGGTGATCGCGCCCGCGCCCTCGCCCGTCGCCTGCATGATGCAGGGCGAGACGCTGGCCGCGCGCAGCAACCTCGTCGACCGCGACACCAACTATCTGAAGGTGTCCTGCGAGCGGCGCCGGACGGCCTCACTGGCGCCGACCGACTCCGTGGCGTCGCGGGCACCCTAGGATCCGGATCGGGCCGGACTCCAAGTCATCCGCCACTCATCCGACGCGGGCGTCTCCGCGGATCAGGGCAGCGCCCCGATCAGCGTCTTCGCCTGAGTCATCGTGTCCTCACAGGCATCGGCCTGGCCGGCCTTGTCCTGCTCGCGCGCCTTCGCGATCAGGGCACGGGCCTGCGCGATCTTCTGCGGATCGGGCTTGACGCCGGGATCGCTCGGCTGACCGCCGGGCGGCGTCGGAAGTGCACGGGGCGAACCGGTCTGCGTGCCGGTGCTTCCCGTGACGGAGGCCGCGCCCGCGCTGTCGAGTCGCCGCTCGATGGTGGCGATCTGCTCGGCACAGGACGTCGCGAAGGCCGGCGCGGTGCCGGACAGCGCGACGAGGACGCTCGTCACGGCGATGGTCATGCGCATGGGTGGGGTCTCCTGTCAAGGCGATTGCCGGTCGGCCTTTTCGGCAGATTCGGCGCGAGGACTTCACCAACCCCCGAGCGGGGCACAGGGTTCGCAGTTCGAGCAAAGGGTTAGCCGGGGCCACGGCGTCTCCCCGCAGCGGTCACAAGGGCGTGAGAATGCGGGCGCGGGGACGGGCGAGCCTTGTCGTGGATGCAGGTCCCGGCCCAGATGCGCGGCGGGCCGGCGAGAGCCCGCATCCGGGAGGACGCGCATGCGCATGCGGCACCCCATCGTCGCGGTCGCCGCGGCCGCGCTGACGGCAGCCCTGCTCCGGCCCGCGGCGGCCCAGGACATGATGCGGCACGTCGATCTCACCTCTCCCGACATGGCGCAGCCCGAGACCAGCCGCGAGGCCGTAGAGGCCATGATCGCGGCGTCGGGCGGGCGGCCCCTCGACCTCTCGGGCCGGCGGCTCTCGGGACTCGACCTGTCCGGCCTCGACCTGCGCGGGGCCAACCTGCGCCTCGCCCGGCTGAACCGGACCAAGCTGCGGGGCAGCGACCTCTCCGGGGCCGTGCTCGATCAGGCCTGGGCGCTGGAGGCGGATCTCTCCGGTGCGCGGCTCGCCGGCGCGAGCCTGTTCGCCCTGCAGGGCCGCGGGGCGATCCTTTCGGGAGCCGACCTGTCGGGGGCGCGGATCGTCGGCGACCTCACCGGGGCCGACCTCACGGGCGCGCGCCTGCGCGGGGTGCGCGGCGGCGCCGACATGCGCAACCAGTCGATGGGGCTGATCCGGGCCGTGCTGGTCTCGGCCAAGCTCGACCGCGCGGACCTCGCGGGGGCCGACCTGTCTCGGGGCAAGCTCGACTTCGCGAGCCTGACCGGGGCCGAGCTGTCGAAGGCCGACCTGACGGGGGCCGACCTCTCCGGGGCGGATCTCACCGGCGCGCGGATCGCCGGCGCCACCCTGACCGGGGCCGACGTCACCGGGGCGAAGCTCGTGCGCCTCGACGGCGCGCAGGCGGCGCGCGGCCTCGACCATCTCGTGAACGGCGACCGGGCGGTCCGGGACTGAGAGGACCGGGCGCGGGACCGAGAGCGGACCGAGAGGGGACCCTTGGAGCCCCGGCGGGCGAGCCGGCCTCAGAGCTTCGCCTGGATCTTGCGGGCGATCTCGCCCAGCCGCTGCTCCAGCAGCGTGGGCACCTCGCAGACGTAGGTCAGCGACTGGCTGCGCTCCTGGAAGATCCGCTTGTCCCAGTTGAAGCGGGTCTCCAGCTCGCTGAGCTCCTTCGTCTCCTTGACGTCCGGCGAGGTCTTGATCTCGCTGATCTGGCCGGCCTCGTCGCGGATGCGCTCGGCCATGACCCGCTGGCCGCGGGCGTAGCGGCCGATGCCGGCCACCACCTTGCCGCGCTCGCCGTTGATGACGTCGAACACGCCGGCGAAGACGCGGGTCAGGCGCTCGGCCTTGTCCGGCCCGGCCTTCTCGACGAACTCGGCCAGGAGGGGATCGACCTCGTCGAGGGGCGTCTTGCGCGAGGCGAGCTTCTGGGCGAGCTGCGCCGCCTCGCGGTCGCGGCCCCAATCCTGCAGGGCCTGGGTCGGGTCGGGCCCGGTCCAGACCGCGCCGAAGCCGAGGGTCGGCACCTTGCGCTGCGGGCAGGGCCATTCGGGATCGGGCTTCGGCTGCGCGAGGGCGGCGGCGGACCAGGCGGCGGCGAGGGCGGCGAGGGCGAGGGTGCGGAGCATCGTCACGAGGGATCCCGTCCGTGTCAGGCGGCGTCGCCCGCCGGGCCGCCGCGCCGGGCGAGGAGGCCGCGGCCGGGGTCGTAGGCGATCACCGCGAGGATGAAGAAGAGGAGGCCGGTGCCGAGCACCACCGCGCAGGCGACCGGCTCGAAGGCGCCGTAGAGGGCGAAGCGCACCAGTTCCACCGCGTGGGTGAAGGGGTTGGCCTCGCAGATCCAGTATAGCGTCGCGCTCGACTCGTTCACCCGCCAGAGCGGGTAGAGGGCCGAGGAGGCGAAGAACATCGGGAAGATCACGAAGTTCATCACGCTGGCGAAGTTCTCGAGCTGGCGCACCAGCGAGGAGAGGAAGAGCCCGATCGCGCCGAGCATCAGCCCCGAGGCCACGAAGGCCGGCAGCGCCGCGAGGTAGCCGGTCCAGGGGATGTCGGTCTCCCAGAAGGCCGCGACGGCGAGGAAGACGTAGGCCTGGATGATCGAGACCGCCACGCCCGCCGCGAGCTTGGCGAAGAGCAGGCTCCAGCGCGGATACGGGCTGGTGAGCAGCACCCGCATCGAGCCGACCTCGCGGTCGTAGACCATCGACAGCGAGGATTGCATGCCGTTGAAGAGCTGAATCATCGCCGCGAGGCCCGGCACCACGTAGACCTCGTAGAGCACGTAGGTCTGGTAGGGCGGCGTGATCGACAGGCCGAGCGTGTTGCGGAACCCCGCCGCGAAGATGAAGAGCCAGACCAGCGGGCGCACCAGGGCCGAGAAGAACCGCTCCTTCTGGTTGAAGAAGCGCAGCAACTCCCGGCGCGTGATGCCCAGGAAGCAGATCAGGTAACCGGTCGCGTCGAGGCGGCCGCGGGACGCCGCCTTGTCGGGCGCCGGGAGGGCGGGAGCGGAACTCATGCGACCTGCCTCCGGCCGGGCTCCGCCACGATCTGGCGGAAGGAGGTTTCGAGGGAGCCGGAGGGCTCGCTGAGCGCGCCCGCGAGCCCGCGGGCGACGATCCGGCCCCGGTGCAGGACCACCACCCGGTCCTGCGGCTCGACCTCGTCGAAGATGTGGGTGGCCCAGAGCACCGAGAGCCCCTCCTCCCGCACCAGCGCCCGCACGATGGCGACGATGTCGGAGCGGGCCTCCAGGTCGAGGCCGACGGTGGGCTCGTCGAGGAGCAGGAGGTCGGGGGCGTGGATCAGGGCGCGGGCGATCTCGATGCGCCGCGACTGGCCGCCCGAGAGGGTGCGGATCTTGTCGTCGCGCCGGTCGATCAGGCCGACGCGGGCGAGCAGGGCGGCGATGCGCGCCTCGGCGGCCCGGCGGGCGATGCCGTGGAGCGCCGCGTGGTAGAGCAGGTTCTGGCGGACGGTGAGGTCGGTGTCGAGGGTGCGGGCCTGGAACACGACGCCGAGCCGCGCCAGGGCCCGCGAGGGCTCCCGGCGCAGGTCGTGCCCGAAGATCGCCACCGCCCCCTCCTGGTTGGTGTAGAGCCGGGTGACCACCGAGAACAGGGTGGTCTTGCCGGCGCCGTTGGGGCCGAGCAGGGCGACGAACTGCCCCCTCGGCACCTGCAGGGAGACGTCGTCGAGGGCCGCGCGGCTGCCGAAGCGGTGACTGACGCGCTCGACGGCGAGCGCCGGCGCCGGCTCGGGCGAGGCGGCGCTCATCGGCCGAGGGCCTTGCCGGCGTCCCGAACCGCGTCCATGCACTCGTCGAACTCGCCCTCGCCCAGCTCGCGCTCGGCCGTGCGCAGGGCCTTCCTGAGGCTGCGCTGGAGCGGCTCGGCCGGCGACTTGGCCAGTTCGGCCTTGATCATCGCGATGCCGTCGCGGCAGGAGGCCGCGTCGTCGGCCCTCGCCGGCGCGGCCGCGAGGCCGCCCGCGAGGCCGCCCGCGAGGCCGGCGATCAGACACAGGGTGGCGCGCATGGGGATCCGGTTTCCTCCTCGGTCGGGGGATGATGTAGGTCGCCGCGGCGCGGGGCGGAACGCCCTCACTTCACGATGAAGCGCCCGGTCATGCCGCGGCTCTCCAGCCCCTGCACGAACCACGGGAACTCGCCGGCCCGCACCGCCACGAACTCGACCTCCATCGTGCCCTGGTCGTCGAATTCGAGGTGGTGCGGCGGGCCGGCCATGTGGACCTCGAGATGGTTCACGATGATCTGATTCATCCAGACGCCGCGGAAGAAGTCGGGCGCGAAGAACTTGTATTCCTTCTGACCCTTGGCGGTGATGCGGAGCCGGTAGGACTTGCCGGCCTCCATCTCGATATCCTTGGCGGAGACCGCGTAGTCGTTGCCCTGGTCGTCGCCGAGCACGAGGTCGGGCAAGTCGGTGCGGCCCTTGGCGAGGTCGCGGGCGGTGGCCGCGAGAGTGGCCGCGAGAGTGGCCGCCAGTGCGGCAAAGAGGGCGGCCTTGCGGAGGAGCGCGTGCATGAGCCTGTCCTGGTGGGGAAGCGGGGCGGCCTCAGCAGAGCGGCGCGGGGCAACTCTGCCGACCTCTTGTTCCTGCATCATCGCCGCCGCCGAACCGGCGACCGCTCCGGCGCGTGATGCTCAGCGGGGCGAGACTGCCACCCCCCAGGGCAGCAGCCCGACCGGGATGCTCTTCACCACCTTCAGGCTCTCGACGTCGATCACCGAGACGTCGTTCGAGGTGCCGTTGGTGGTGAAGAGCTGCTTCTGGTCCGGCGTGAAGGCGAGCTGCCAGACGCGCTGGCCCACCGGCAGGTACTTCTCGACCTCGAAGGTCCTGGCGTCGATCACGGCGACGCGGTTCGCCGGGCCCAGGGCCACGAAGGCGCGGCTGCCGTCCCGGGTCAGCCGCACGCCGACCGGCTGGATCTGCTCGTCGGTGACGCCCGGGATCTTGAACGAGATCTTCCTGACCACCTTGCGCGCCTCCGCGTCGATCACCGCGACGGTGCCGCCGACCTCGGCCGAGACCCAGAGCCACTTCCCGTCGGCCGAGAACTCGGCGAAGCGGGGCCGGGCGTCGACCAGCACGTTGTCGATCACCTGGTGCGTCCGGGTGTCGATGAAGTGGGCCATGTTGGTGGTCTCGGAGGTGTTCACCAGGATGGTGCCGTCCGGGCTCAGGCCCATCCCCTCCGGCTCCACGCCCACCGGGATCTCGGCGACGATCCGGTTCTTCTCGACGTCGAGCACCGTGACCTGGCTGTCATCCTCGTTGGCGACGTAGAGGGGGTTCCCGTCCGGCGCCAGGATGAACAGTTCCGGGTCCGGCCCCGAGCGCAGGGACTTGGTGATCTTGCCGGTGGCGGTGTCGACCACGTCGATGCGGTCGTCGTCGCTGGCGCAGACGTAGAGCTCCTTGCCGTCGCGGCTGATCGTGACGCCGCGCGGGCGCCGCCCCACCGGCCAGGTCGCCGTCACCTGCAGGGTCGCCGAGTCGATGACGCTGACCGAGTTGCCCTTCTCGTTCGTCACGTAGACCGTGTAGGCCCGCGCCGGCGGCGCGGCCGCGAGGCCGAGCCCCAACGCCGCGAGGGCGAGCGCGTCCCTGATCCGGTGGCGGCGCATGTCGGTTCCTCTCCGGGTGTCCGTCGTCTTGCCCCTATGGGCTTCGTCTTGCCCCTGCGGGCCGTCGGCCCCGCTATGCCGCGGGAAGGCGCGGGCCGCGCCTCACGATTTCGCCAGCTTGCACGGCGTCTCGGGCAGGTCGAAGCCGAGCGTGTCGAGGGGCGTGCGCTGGTGCAGGTAGCCCTGCTCGGGCGCCACCGCCACCAGGAAGCTCGGCTGGACCAGCAGGATCGGCTGGCGCAGCTGCCTGTCCCAGGGCCGGAAGCTCAGCGACACGCCCTTGTAGGCCGGCAGCGCGAAGGCGGGATCGGCGAGGAGCCCGGCGATCGCGGCCGGATCCGCGCTCTTGGTCTGCAGGGCCGCCTCGCCGACCGCGCGGATCGCGGTCCAGAACTGGTAGTCGAGGGGCCGCATCAGGCGCCCGGTCAGGCGGCGGAAGCGGTTCTGGGCCTGGGCCGCCCCCCAGACCTCGAGCGTCGGGTGCCAGGTCGTCGGGAAGAGCCCCTGCGTGCCCACCACGGGGCGCGGGTCGACGGTGTGGAAGGGCACGTAATCGCCGAAATCCCCCGCCTCGTCCGCCACCACGGCCACGTCGTAGTCGAGGCCGCGGGTGAAGACGAGGGCCTCCGCCCGGGTCGGCGTGTCGCCCCGCGCCTTGGCGAGGGGCCCGAAGGTCCAGGGCTTCTCGGCGGTGATCTGGAGCCCGAACTTCTTCGCCGAGCGCCGCATCGCCTCGGCCCAGAGCCGGTCCCCCTCCTGCGGCCCGACGATCAGGAAGAGCTTGCGCCAGCGCATGAAGGCCAGGAACTGCACCAGCGCGTCCGTCTGCATCGCCCGGCTCGGCGCGACGTGGAACACGTTGGCCCGGCAATCGGCCCCGCGCAGGCGGTCGTCGGGCGCGGCGGCGTTGAAGAGCGTCACGCCCGTGTCCTTCAGCGCGTCCGCCACCGCCAGCACCTCCGGCCCGGCGAGGGCGAGCACGATGAAGCGGATGCCCCGGCCGGCGAGGTCGCGGGCGGCCGCGACCGGATCCCGCGGGGGCGGACCGCCGGGCGCCGGGGCGGCGAGCGCCTCCTCCTCCAGGGCGTAGAACTGCTTGACGAAGCGGCCGGTGGCGTTGTTGTCGCGCACCGCCATGCGGGCGCCCGCCACGCCCTCGTCCTCGGGGGCGGCCTGCGCGTCGTAGGAGGAGGGCGCCGCCGGCGGCCGGTAGATCAGGCCGATGCGGATCTCGGCCGCGCCCGGGGGCGCCACCTCGGGCGCCGCCGCCGGGGGAGCCTTCTGGGCGAGGGCCGGCAGCGGCCCCGCGGCCGCGGCGAGCGCCGCGGCGAGGAGGCCGGTCCGGATCAGGGGGAGGCCGGGGAAGCACGCCATGCGGGCGGCACGCTAACCAGAATTCTCCCGTGCGCTCAACGCTTTATCGATAAGGGAAATCTAAGACGGGGATGGCGCGCGGTCGCACCCGAAAGTCCAAGCCGCCGCCGGCACGGGGCCGCCCCCCGCCGCGTTGCGCCGGCCGCCCCCGCCGTGGCATCGTCCGGCGATGCGTGCGGCCCGCCTCCTCCCATTCCTCGCCGCCCTGCTGCTGCCGGGCGCCGCGCTCGCCGCGCCGCGGAGTGCGGCGGTGTTCGGCATCGAACTCCTCGACCCGGGCGTGGTGGGCGGGCGCCCGCCGCGCCCCGAGGAGGCCCGCCGCCTCGCGCTGATCACCGACGCGCTGCGCCGGGCGGTGGCGGAGCAGGAGACGGTGCAGGCGGTCGACCTCGCGCCGAAGGCCGAGGAGATCCGCAAGGACGCGCCGCTCTACAAGTGCGAGGGCTGCGCCGAGCGCATCGCCAGGGAGGCCGGCGCCGGCCTCGCCATCTACGGCTACGTCCAGCGCAACACCAACCAGATCATGAACCTCAGCGTCACCATCTCGGACAGCGAGAGCGGCAAGGTGCTGCGCGGCGGCCAGGTGGTGATCCGCGGGGACACGGACGAGACCTGGCTTCACGGCCTGCGCTGGCTGGTGAAGAACCGCCTCTTCGCCGACCCCCTGCCCGACCGGTCCTGACCCTTGCCCGATTCCCCCTCCCTCCCGGCCCGCCCGCGGGTGCGGCTCCTGGTCAGCGTGCGCGACGCGGCCGAGGCGGCCCTCGCCCGCGCGCGGGGCGCCGACCTCGTCGATGCCAAGGACCCCGACCGCGGCGCCCTCGGCGGCCTGCCCGCCGCGACCGTGCGGGCGATCGTCGCCGCTTCCCCCGGCGGATTGACCAGCGCCGTGGCGGGCGAGCCCCGCGACGCGGCCGAGGCCGCCCGGATGCTGGCGGAGCTCCGCGGAACCGGGGTGGATTACCTCAAGATCGCGCGGCCGGCCGCGTGCCGCGGCCTCGCGCTGCCGCGGGGCGCGCCGGTGATCGCGGTGCTCTTCGCCGAGGACCCGATCGGGGCCGGCGATCCGGCGGCCCTCGCGCGAGCGGGGTTCCGCGGCGCCATGATCGACACGCGCGGCAAGGACGGGCGGCGCCTGACCGACCACCTCCCCCTGCCCCGCCTCGCCGCCTTCCTGGCGGAATGCCGGCGGCACGGGCTGCTCTCGGGGCTCGCCGGCTCGCTCGCCCTCGACGACGTTCCGGCGCTCGCCTCCCTCGGGCCGGATTACCTCGGCTTCCGCGGCGGGCTCTGCGGCGGCGGCGACCGGCGCGGCGCCCTCGACCCCGCCCGCATCGCGGAGGCCGCGCGACGCCTCGCCGCGGCTGCGGCCCGCCCCGCGGCGGCGTAAGGACGGCGCCATGACGCGCCCCCTCAGCGTGGTGAAGCTCGGCGGCAGCCTCGTGGCCGATGGCCCGCGCCTGCGCGGGCTGCTGCGCGGCCTCGCCGAGGGCGCCGAGGGCGCGGCCGTGATCGTGCCGGGCGGCGGCGGCCTCGCCGAGGCAGTGCGCGAGGCCCAGGCGGCCCTCGGCTTCGACGACGGCCTCGCCCACCGCCTCGCCCTCGACGCGATGGGCGGCATGGCGCGGATCCTCCAGGCCCTCGAACCGCGCCTCGCGGTGTCGCGCGACCCCGCGGCCGCGCTCGCGCGGGGCCTCGTGCCGGTCTGGGACCCGGCCGCGCTCAAGGCCGGGCACCCGGCCATCCCGGAGAGCTGGGACGTGACCTCCGACAGCCTCGCGCTCTTCCTGGCGGCCGAACTCGGGGCGGCGCGCTGCATCCTGGTGAAATCGGCGCGGGCCGAGGATCCGGTCGCGGCGGGGCTCGTCGACGCGGCCTTCCCCCGCTTCGCCCGGCGCTTCCGGGGCGAGATCCGGCTGCGCGGCCCGGGCGGCGAGCGGGTCTGGCGCGCGCCCGCGCCGGCGGAGGCCTGAGATGGCGCGCGCCCTCCCGCGCGGGTGCCGCCGCCCAGGTCCGGGCCGGCCATGACCGAGCACCTCGTCTTCGTCACCGGGCGCCTCGCCAAGCCGCGGCTCGAATCGGTCGTCGCGGCGCTCCCGCGCGAGCGCTTCACCGGCACCATCGCGGATGCGGGCGTGAAGGTCGCCGCGCTGATGACCGAGGAGATCATCCGCCGCCGCGTCACGCTGCCGGAGGGGGCCGACCGCGTCATCCTGCCGGGGCGCTGCCGGGCCGACCTCGCCGCGCTCTCCGCCCATTTCGGGGTGCCGGTCGAGCGCGGGCCCGACGAGATCGTCGACCTGCCGGCCCATCTCGGCCTCGCCGGCCGCAAGGTCGACCTGTCGCGGCACGACCTCACCATCTTCTCGGAGATCGTCGACGCCTCCCGCATGACGCCGGACGAGATCCTCGTCCGCGCCCGGGACCTCGCCCGCCGGGGCGCCGACGTGATCGACCTCGGCGGCCTGCCGGACACGCCCTTCCCGCACCTGGAGGAGGCGGTGCGGCTGCTGAAGGGGGCGGGCCTGCGGGTCAGCGTCGATTCCTTCGACCGCGAGGAACTCGCCCGGGGCGCGCGGGCGGGCGCCGATTTCCTGCTGAGCCTCAACGAGGACAGCCTCGACCTCGCCTTCGAGACCGACGCCGTGCCGGTGCTGGTGCCGGTGCGGCCCGACGACCTCGAGTCCCTCGACCGCGCGATCGCGCGGATGCGGGCGGCGGGAAAGCCCTTCCTGGCCGACCCGATCCTGGAGCCGATCCATTTCGGCTTCGCCGCCTCGATCGTGCGCTACCACGAGACCCGCCGCCGCCATCCCGACATCGAGATGATGATGGGGACCGGCAACCTGACCGAACTGACCGAGGCGGACAGCGTCGGGGTGACGGCGCTCCTGGTCGGCCTGTGCTCGGAACTGGCGATCCGCAACGTGCTGATCGTGCAGGTCTCGAACCACACCCGACGCACGGTCGAGGAGCACGACGCCGCCCGGCGGGTGATGTACGCGGCCCGCGCCGACGGGGCGCTGCCGAAGGGCTACGGCCGCCAGCTCCTCGGACTCCACGACAAGCGCCCCTACACGCAGACGCCCGAGGAGATCGCGGCGCTGGCCGCCGAGGTGCGCGACCCGAACTACCGCGTCGCGGTCGCGCAGGACGGGGTCCATGTCTACAACCGGGCGATCCACAAGGTCGGCACCGACGCCATGGCGTTCTTCCCCGACCTCGACGTGGCGACCGACGGCGGCCACGCCTTCTATCTCGGCGGGGAATTGACCAAAGCCGAACTCGCCTGGCGGCTCGGCAAGCGCTACGTGCAGGACGAGCCCCTGGACTGGGGCTGCGCGGCGGATGCGGCGGCGGAGGACACCACCGCGTTCAAGGAGGTCGGCCACACCCTGCACGGGCGCCGGCCGGCCCGCGCGCCCGACGGGACGGAGTGAGCGGTGCCGCTGATCCTGGAGACCATCGTCACGACCCAGGCGGCGGACCGCCTGCACCTCGTGCCGTTCGGGCTGATCCAGGAGGGCGACGGTTTCGTGCTCGCCCCGTTCCGGCCCTCGCCGACGATCACGAACCTGGAGGCGAACCCGACCTTCGCGGCCGCCGCCCCCGCCGACATGCGGGTGATCGCCGGCTGCGTCACCGGGCGGCGCGACTGGGCCACCCTGCCCTGCGCGCGCATCCCGGGCCGCCGCCTCGCCGAGGCCTACGGCCACCGGGAATTCGAGGTGGTCGCGGTCGAGGACGATCCGGTGCGCCCGCGCTTCCGCGCCCGCATCGTGCACGAGGAGGCCCACCGCCCCTTCACCGGCTACAACCGGGCCCAGGCGGCGGTGCTGGAGGCGGCGATCCTCTCGACGCGCCTCGACCGCCTGCCGCCCGAGAAAGTGCTCTCGGAGATGCGATACCTCTTCATCGCGGTCTCCAAGACGGCCGGCCCCGCCGAGCGCGAGGCCTGGACCTGGATCGAGGAGAAGGTCGCCGCCGCGCTCGGCCTCGGGGCGGCGGACCGGCTCCTCGCCGACGACACCGATCCGTGAGAGGAGTTCACCCATGAAGCTGTTGATCGGGAGCGCCGTCGCGGCGCTCGTCGCGCTGTCGCCCCTCGCCGCCGAGGCGCACGGCCCGACCCGCAAGAAGGTCGAGGAGAAGATCACCATCGACGCGCCGCCCGCCAAGGTCTGGGCCGTGGTCGGCAACTTCCAGGACATGAGCTGGCTGCCCCCGGTCGAGAAGACCGAGGGCAAGGGCGGCAACGAGGTCAAGGCCACCCGCACCCTCACGCTCAAGGGCGGCGCCACCGTCGAGGAAGAGCTCTACAAGTACAACGCCGAGCAGATGAGCCTGTCGTACCGGATCAACAAGGTCGACGTGAAGGTTCTGCCGGTCAATAACTACTCCTCGACGATCAAGGTCGAGCCCGCCGAGGGCGGCAAGTCGAGCGTGAGCTGGGACGGTGCGTTCTACCGCGGCTTCATGAACAACGACCCGCCGCCCGAGCTGAGCGACGAGGCGGCCGTGAAGGCGGTGAGCGACCTCTACAAGGCCGGGCTTCAGGGCCTGAAGGCGAAGGTCGAGAAGAGCGGTTCGTGAGGGCCCTGCTCGCGGGGCTCCTCCTCGGCGCCGGCCTGCTCGCCCCGGCGGGCGCCGAGGAGGCGGTGGTCACGGCCCAGAACGCGAACGCGGTCGACATCGTCGACCTCGCGGCCGGCCGGGTCGCGGCGACGCTGCCGGTGCCGGGCGCGCCGGCCGGCGTGGCGCTCTCGCCGGACCGGGCGCGGGCCTACGTGACCGCGCCGGAGGGCAAGGCGCTGGTGGTGATCGACCTCGCGGCCCGGCGCGTCGCCGGCACGGTCGCCCTCGGGGGCGGGCCCCTCGGCGTCGGGGTCAACCCGGCGAGCGGGGAGGTCTACGTGGCCGACTGGTACGCCAAGCGGCTCTGGGCGGTCGATCCCGGCACGCTCGCGGTCACCGGCGAGATCGCGGTGGGCACCTCGCCGTCCGGCATCGCGGCGACCCGGGACGGGCGCCTGATCCTGGTCACCGACCGGGACGACGACGCGGTCTCGGTGGTGGACGCCGCGACCCGCCGGCGGGTCGCGGTGGTGAAGGTGGGCACGCGGCCCTTCGGCGTGACCCTCGACCCGGACGGGCAGCGGGCCTACACGGCCAATGTCGGCTCGAACGACGTCTCGGTGATCGACCTGGCGGCGCGGCGGGAGATCGCCCGGGTCCCGGTCGGCGAGCGGCCCTACGCGGTCGCGCTGACCGGCGGCCGCGCCTTCGTGACCGACCAGTACGGCGGGACGGTCAGCACCTTCGACCTCGCCGGGCTCACGCCCGGCCCGCGGATCGAGGTCGGCGAGTATCCCGAGGGCATCGCGGCGAGCCGCGACGGGCGGCGGGTCTACGTCGCGAACTGGGAATCGAACACCGTCAGCGTGATCGACACCGACAGCCTGCGGGTGACCGGGCAGGTGAGGACCTCGGACGGGCCGCGGGCCTTCGGGGACTTCTTGCGCTGACCCCGTCCCGGGCCGATCCTGCGGCGGCGTCCCGGGCGGGAGGCAGGGCAGGGAGGCAGGGCATGAGCGACGATTACGCGTGGCGGAGGATTGGCCGGCCGGTCTTCATGGAGCCGCCCTTCGACGGGGAGCCGGTGGGCCTGCAGCTGCGCAGCGGCGCGGTGGTCGAGGGACGGCTCGCCGAGCCGGAGGTCGTGGTGACGGAGGACGAGGCCTTCTCCCGCCGCGCCATGGCGTGGCGGCGCCGCGACGGCGGGCCCCTGCCGGAGGACGACCCGCCGGTCTGCTGGCGGCCCCTGGATGCGGCGCCCGAGGGCTGAGCCGCGACGCGGCCCTCAACGCGCCCCGACGCGCCGCGCCTCGGCGACGCTCCGCGTCGCCCCGATGCCCGGCGCCGCCCCGGCGCCCGGCGTCGGCACAATGTCGTTGGCGATCACCTCGCCGAAGGGCCCGTCGTTGCGGGCCCGCCGCGGCGCGGTCCCGGTCGTGTCGCGCAGGGGGAGTTTCGGGAAGACGAGTTCGGCGAAGCGGTAGGCCTCCTCCAGGTGCGGGTAGCCCGAGAGGATGAAGCGGTCGATGCCGAGGTCGATGTACTCCTTCATGCGGTCGGCGACCTGGTCGGCCGAGCCCACCAGGGCGGTGCCGGCGCCCCCGCGCACCAGCCCCACCCCGGCCCACAGGTTCGGCGCGACGACGAGGTTGCGGCGGTCGCCCCGGTGCAGCGCCATCATGCGGCTCTGCCCGACGGAATCCTGGCGCTTCAGGGTCTCCTGCGCCCGCGCGATGGTGGCGTCGTCGAGGCGCGAGATCAGGGATTCGGCGGCCTCCCAGGCCGCGCCCTCGGTCTCGCGCACGATCACGTGCAGCCGGATCCCGAACGAGAAGGTCTTCCCCTTGGCGGCGGCGGCGGCGCGCGCCCGGGCGATCTTCTCGGCCACCTGGGCGGGGGGCTCGCCCCAGGTCAGGTAGACCTCGCAATGCTCGGCCGCGACCGCGATGCCGGCCTCCGACGAGCCGCCGAAATAGAGCGGCGGCGAGGGCTGCTGCACCGGCCCGAAGATCAGCCGCCCCTCCTCGGTGCGCAGGTGCCGGCCCGCGTAGGTGACGGTCTCGCCCGCCATCAGGCGGCGCCAGATGTGCAGGAACTCGTCCGTGACCGCGTAGCGCGCGTCGTGGTCGAGGAAGACGCCGTCGCCGCGCAGCTCCACCGGGTCGCCGCCCGTCACCACGTTGATGAGCAGGCGGCCCTCGGAGATCCGGTCGAGGGTCGCGGCCATGCGCGCCGCCGCCGACGGCTCCTGCAGGCCCGGCCGCACCGCCACGAGGAAGCGCAGCCGGCGCGTCAGCGGCGCCAGCGCCGAGGCGACGATCCAGGAATCCTCGCAGGACCGCCCGGTCGGCAGCAGGACCCCGAAATAGCCGAGGTCGTCCGCCGCCTGCGCAATCTGGCGCAGATAGGCGAGGGAGACGTGCCGGGCGCCCTCGCTCGCGCCGAGGTAGCGGCCGTCGCCGTGGGTCGGGAGGAACCAGAGGACGTCGGTCTGTGCGCTCATCGCTGTCCTTCCTGACGACGCGCGCCGCCTGCCGCAGATCCCGGGCGGCAGACTCGCGGTCGGGTGGAGTTCAGGAACGAGAGATTACAGCCCGAATTACCTCGGTCAATTTCGCATTTTTCGAGATTTCGGAAGATATCTTCCTCGTCAGCGGTGAGGCGGGGAAAATTCTTGTTGCGGGTGAGTCGACAGGCAAGAACGAGGCACGGCCGCCCCGCGCGGGGCGGCCGTGCCGGTCAGGTCGTCACAGGCCGGCCAGGGCGTCCAGGGAGCCGCGCGCCGTCATGGCGAGCGCGGCGACGAGCACGCCGATCATGCCGTAAGAGAAGGCTCTCAGAAGCATCGCGGGGCCCGGATCAGCACCGCGGCCCGCCGGAGACCTGGCCGTACTGCTTCACCGGCCGGTTCTGCTGCCGCGCGTTGCCCTCGGCCGCGGGATTGTCGCAGCGGTCGAAGAGCGGCCCGTCATGCGCGCCGAGGGGCGCCCAGCCGCCGATCGAGCCCGTCGTGCCGACGTCGCGCGGGTGGGAGGGCTGGAACGGCGCCCCCGGGCCGAAGGCCATGGCGGACGGGACCGGCGCGAGGCCGAGAACGAGGGCGGACACGGCGGCGGCGATACGGGTCTTCATCTCAGTCTCACTCTCCTTGTTCCTCGGCGAGATCTTCCGTAGATCTCGCCTCGTTCGACACTCCCGATATAGGATGTTGCAGCGCAACGCGGCGTGCGATCGCGCACATGGAGGCAGGGATTAAAAGTCGATGCGACCAGGAAAGTGCGTCCTGATCTGAGACATGGAATGTATTGACCGGGATGTTTCGCCGCACGGCGGATTGATCCCCAGCGTCAGAGCGTCCGCAAGGCAGGGAGCAAGCGCGACCGATGCGGCCACCGATACAGGACAGCGCTTCAGGACAGCGCGCCGCGTCGCCCCGCGCCGCCAGGTCGGGGTCGAGCGCGACCGGGGGACGGTCGCGTCAGGCCGGGACCGGCTCCGGCTCGGCCAGGGCCGCCGCGATGGCGGCCTCCAGGGCGGCGGGGCGGGCGAGGGGCGGGTAGCGGCCGATGACCCGGCCGTCGCGGCCGACCAGGAACTTGGTGAAGTTCCACTTGATCGCCCGGGTCCCGAGCAGGCCCGGCCGCGCCCGCTTGAGGAAGTCGAAGAGGGGGTCGACCCCGGGCCCGTTCACCTCGACCTTCGCGAGGACCGGGAAGGTCACGTCGTAGGTGAGGCGGCAGAAGCGCGCGATCTCGTCGGCGTCGCCGGGCTCCTGCGCGCCGAACTGGTTGCAGGGCACGCCGAGCACCACCAGCCCCTCGGGCCCGTACCGGCGCCAGAGCGCCTCCAGCCCCTCGTATTGCGGGGTGAAGCCGCATTTCGACGCCGTGTTGACGATGAGGAGCACCTTGCCGCGGTGCTGGGCGAGGGGATGCGGGGTCCCGTCGGCGCCGCGCGGCGCGAAGTCGTGAATGGTCGTCATGCGCCCGAACATGGCAGGGAGCGCGGCCGACGCAAGGCGGGGCCCGCGCGGGCGGAGGCTCGCACGAGCGGAGGCTCGCGCGAGCGGAGGCTCGCGCGGGGGAGAGCTTGGACGGCGGCGCGGCGGCGCCCTAGCTTCGCCTCGGCCGAGTCCGCCGGGACCCCGTTACCGAGACCACGTTTCATGTCAGCGATCCACGAAGCCCTGAGCGCCCTCGACGCGAGCCGCGCCGCCACCCAGGTCCGGCTGGCGCGCACGGTGGCGACCTGGAACCTGGACATCGTCTGCCTGCTGCGCTCGGCCCAGGCGCTCGGGCGGTCGGAGCAGGCGCTGCGCGAGGTCCCGCCGGCGCTCGCGCAGAGCCGGCGGCGGCGCGCCGCCTCGTCCCGGGCCGAGTGGCCCGCCTCGCTGATCGCCGAACTGCCCGAGTTCCCGGCGCCCGTCACCTCCGGCTGATCGGCCGGACGGCGCGGGCCTCAGAGGCCGAGATCGCCGAGACCGGGATGATCCTCCGGCCGGGGTCCGAGCGGCCAGTGGAACTTGCGGTCCTGCTCGCGCAGCGGCACGTCGTTGATCGAGGCCTCGCGCCGCCGCATCAGGCCGTTCGCGTCGAACTCCCACTGCTCGTTGCCGTGGGAGCGGAACCAGTGGCCCGAATCGTCGTGCCACTCGTAGGCGAAGCGCACGGCGATGCGGTTCTCGTGGAAGGCCCAGACCTCCTTGATCAGCCGGTAATCGAGCTCGCGTGCCCATTTCCGGGTCAGGAACTCGACGATGGCCTCCCGCCCGGAGAAGAACTCC
This sequence comes from Methylobacterium sp. 4-46, assembly GCF_000019365.1. GTDB lineage: Bacteria > Pseudomonadota > Alphaproteobacteria > Rhizobiales > Beijerinckiaceae > Methylobacterium. The sequence goes on from NC_010511.1 coordinate 5,507,270, forward strand.
GCGCGGTTGCGCCAGCGGCTGTCGGGCGTGTAGGCGAGCGAGACCCGCACCGGGTCCCGGTGGTTCCAGGCATCCTCCGCGGCGCGGGCCTTGCGGGAAGCGGTCTCCGCCGTGAAGGGCGGCAGGGGCGGGCGGCTCTCCGACATCGCCCGCCTCAGGCGAGATCCAGCATCAGGCGCAGGTTCTGCACCGCGGCGCCGGACGCGCCCTTGCCGAGATTGTCGAGCCGCGCGACCAGCACCGCCTGGCCGTGCGCGTCCGAGCCGAACACGCGCAGCTCCAGACCGTCGGTGCCGTTGAGCGCCTCCGGCTCCAGCCGCTCGCGATGCGCCCCCTCCTCCGCGCCGGTGACCACCCGCACCAGCTCCTCGCCCGCGTAGCGCGCCGCCAGGGCCTGTTCGAGGTCGCCCGGGTGCGGCCGGCCCGGCAGCGCGTCGAGGTGGAGCGGGATCGACACCAGCATGCCCTGCCGGAAATTGCCGACCGAGGGCACGAAGATCGGGCGCCGGGTCAGGCGGCTGTAGGCCTGCGTCTCGGGCAGGTGCTTGTGGGCGAAGCCGAGGCCGTACAATTCGAAGGCCGGGGCGGTGCCGTCCTCGTAGGCCCCGATCATCTTGCGGCCGCCGCCGCTGTAGCCGCTCACCGCGTTGATGCTGATCGGGTGATCGGCCGGGATCAGCCCCGCATCGACGAGGGGGCGCAGGAGCGCGATCGCCCCGGTCGGGTAGCAGCCCGGATTGGCGACGCGCCGGGAGGCCCGCAGGGCCGCGCGCTGCTCGGGCGCGAGTTCGGCGAAGCCGTAGGTCCAGCCGGGGGCGACCCGGTGCGCGGTGCTGGCGTCCAGGATGCGCGGGCCGCCGCCCGGCAACGCGTCCGCCATCGCCACCGTCTCCTTGGCGGCGTCGTCGGGCAGGCACAGGACCACGAGGTCGACCTCGGCGAGGAGGGCGCGCTTGGCGTCCGGGTCCTTGCGCTGCGCGGGCGGGAGCGAGCGCAGAGTGATCTCGTGCGAGGGCTCCAGGCGCTCGCGGATGCCCAGGCCGGTCGTGCCGGCCTCGCCGTCAATGAAGACGCTGGGGCGGTTCGTGGCTGTGCGGCTCATGGCAGGCTCCGCGCGGCGTCGCGATCGGACGCCGGGACGCGATGTGGGATGGGGTCAGGAGCCCGCCAAGTCAACGGGGCGCGTATCAACGGGGCGCGCGTCAACGGGGGGCGTGACGTCGACCCGTCGACGGGGCGCGACGCCGCGCCGTTCCGCCCCCTCCCCCGCCGGGGAGGAACCGGGCGGGCCGAGGCCCGGTTGCCGTGTCCAAGACGATTGCACGCGAGGCAGATCATGGCCGGCACGGCGAAGCGAACGGATCCCAAGCTGTGGGAGCGGGTGAAGGCGAAGGTCACGCGCTCGAACAAGGGCGGCAAGCCCGGGCAATGGTCGGCGCGCAAGGCGCAGGCCGCCGTCCACGACTACAAGGAGGCGGGCGGCGGCTACGTGGGCGCGAAATCTCCCGACAACCACCTGACCCAGTGGACCGAGGAGGAGTGGGGCACGCGCTCGGGCGCCAAGAGCGGCGAGACCGGGGAGCGGTACCTGCCGAAGGCGGCCCGGGCGCGCCTCAGCCGGGGCGAGTACGCCCGCACCTCCGCCAAGAAGCGGGCCGACACCGCCAAGGGCAAGCAGCATTCGCGCCAGCCCGCCGACATCGCCGCCAAGACAGCCTCGGGGCGCAAGACAGCCGCGGCGCGCAAGGCAGCCGCGGCGCGCAAGACGGCCTCGGCCCGCAAGACGGCCTCGGCCCGCGAGACCGCGTCGGCGAAGCGCGATTCGGGCAAGGGCACGACCAAGGCCGCCCTGCTGCGGGCCGCCCGCGCCCGCAACATCCCGGGCCGGTCGCGGATGTCGAAGGACGAATTGGAGCGGGCCCTCGGAGCGCGGGGGTGAGGCGACGCCCGCCGCGCGGCGGCCGCGGCCCGGGCGTCATCCGACATCCGGTTGATGGCTTCGCCATCTCCCATTTCGGCCATGCGGATGTCGGCTTCGCTCAGGCGCCGCGCGGGCTCGTGATCCGGTTGATGGCTTCGCCATCTCCGATTTCGGCCATGCGGATGTCGGCTTCGCTCAGGCGCCGCGCTCAGGCGCCGCGCAGGCGCGTGATCCGGGATCCGCGTCGATCAAGCGGATCCCGGATCACTCCTCGCCCACGCTCTCGCGCAGGCGCTGCAGCTGCGGGCGCAGCTCCTGGCAGCTGAGGTCGCGCGCGAAGCGGTCGATCGCCGGCACGTCGCGGCTGTTGCGCAGCTGGGCGAGGATCTGGGCCTCGCGCTCGCAGGCGCCCGGGGTCGCCCGCGCCGTGCTCGTCGTCAGCGGCTCGCCGGGGATCGGCGGGATCGGGTCGGGCAGAACGGAAGGCGGTGCGGGCGGACGCACCGCCTCGATCAGCCGGGCGAGCTGCGGGCGCAGCGCCTCGCAGGTGAATTCGCGCTCGAAGCGCAGCACTGCCTCCGGCGCGCGGGTCGCGCGCAGGCGGGCGAGGGTCTGGGCCTCGCGCTGGCAGGCCCCGTTGTGCTCGGCGCCGGGCGGGGAAGCGGCGGGGCCGGGCGCGACGGCGGCGGTCGCCGGGTCGGTGCCGACCGGCCGCGTCTGCGGGAGCGGCCGGCGGGCTGGCTCGCCGGCCGGCGGCGCGGCCGGGCTGCCCGTGAGCTTGGCCACCTGGGCGCGGGCCAGATCCGCGTAGAAGCCGGCCGGATGCGCGGCCAGGAAGGAGGACCACGCCTCCCGCGTGCCGACGCGCTCGGCGAATTCGTAGTCGCGCCGCATCTCCTTGGGGTCGCCCTCCGGGTCGGCGGCCCTGACGTCCGGCACCAGCGCCATGGTGGCGCCCCCGAGGGAGCCGTAGACGAAGGGCTCCTGCTTGCCGCCGGTGAGGCGCAGAACCTCGTCGCGGACCCGCCCGAAGGCGACCCGCACGTCGAGGCCCGGCGCCGCGAGGTGCTTGAGCATCGCCGTCGTGAAGGGGCTGTGGTCGCCGCCGCCGTCGTCGGCGACCGACCCGGCCTTGGCCGCGAAGGCCACGAGGGTGTCGCTGATCAGCGGGTCCACCTTGGCGAGGCCGTTCGCCACGCCCCGGATGCTCACCATCCGCTGCATGCCGACGTTGAACGGGTTGTTGCGGCAGGCATCCAGGATGACGAGGCGCAGGCGCCGCGCCGGCTCGATCGCGCGGATCACCCGCTCCAGCGACAAACCCTCGTCCTCGACGTCGAAATCGGTCCGCAGGCGGGCATCGGTCGGGATCAGGTAGTTGACCCCCGCGACCTCGATGCCGTGGCCGGCGAAGAACACCACCGCAACGTCCGCGTCGCGGCTAGTCTGCATGAATTCCCGCACGGTGCGTTTCAGCTCGACCGTGCCGAGATCCTGCCTCAGGTCGACCGACTCGAAGCCCGCCCGGCGCAGCATCTCCGCCATGGCCGAGGCGTCGCGGCCCGGATTGGCGAGCACCGGCACGGAGCGGTAGGCGGAGTTCCCGATCACCAGGGCGACGCGCCGGTCGGCCGCCGAGGCCCCCGTCCCGGTCAGGAGGCATGCCGCCAGGATCAGGAGCGGTCCCAGTCTCCACCGCAACATCCTCGCCTCCTCGCGGCGCTCCCGCGCGACGCGCTCCCCCGCTTCTCCGGGACGGGCCCGGCCCGATGGACGGTTCCCCGCCCCGATACCGCGACCCAGCATGCGCCGGTTGCGGCCATGAACGCAATCAACTGTGACGTGCTCAAGCCCGCTCCGGCCGGCGGCGGGCGCTCAAGCCCGCCCCGGGCGGCGGGCGCTCAAGCCCGCCGCCGGCCGGGATGCGGGATGATCCGCGCCGGGGCCGGCTGCGGCTCGACCGGCTTGTCGGGAAACCACATCTTCACCGTCGTCCCCGTGCGGGGGTCCAGGATGGTGAGGGTCATGGACGCCTCCTCTGTCGCTGATGCGGACCATTCCATCCCCCGGCCCGGGCGGATGTGATGGACCGCACCCGGGGCGCCTCAGCCGTAGCGGCCCCGCCGCGGCGCCCGCGCCCGGGGCGGCCGGCCCGAGGCGGTGACGAGGACGCGGATCGGCTTGGAATAGATCGGCGGATCGTGCGGGACGTGGTCCTCGTCGGCGAGCAGCAACTGCAGGGTGTGGCGGCCGAGCGGCAGCGTCACGCGCGCCTCGGTCTGGCCCGCGCCGAAATGCAGGTGGTTGAAATCGTTGGGAATCGGCCGGTCGAAGGGCGGCAGCGGCGTGTCGATGAGCAGGTGGTGGTGGCCCGTATTGGCCTTGACGATCCCGGCCGGCGCCACGCCCATGTTGATGAGACCGAACCGGACCAGGACGGTGCGCGGCACCGTGGCGCCGTTCACCGGGCTCGCGATGTAGACCTTGGCGCCCTTGGCCGAGGCCCGGCGCTGCCCCGGCGGTCTCGGCCCGGCCGCGACGCCGCCGGCGCCGCCCTCCCGCACCACCACCCGGATCTTCTCCGACATGATCGGGGGCGAATGCGCGATGTGCTTGTGGTCGCCGAGCAGGAGCTGCAGCGTGTGCTCGCCCGGAGGCAGGTTCAGCTCGGCCTCGGTCTGACCCGCGCCGAAATGCAGGTGGTTGAAGTCGTTGGGGATCGGCTCGGAGAGGTTCGGCAGGTCGGTATCGACCAGCAGGTGGTGGTGGCCGGCATTCTCCCGCGGCACGCCCGCCGGCGCCACGCCCATGCCGTGCAGGCCGAAATGGATCGTGGTCCGGGTCGGCAGCACGCTCCCGTCCTTGACGTCGACGAAGTAGACGCTCGCGCCGGCCGGCGCCGGGGAGGGTCCGCCCCGCGGCGCCTCCTGGGCGATGCCGGGGTGCGGCAGGAACAACAGCAGTGCCGGCAATAGCCTGGTGAGTCGCATCGCCCTCTCCTCCGGGTCAGCCACGACGCCGAAATGTCACCCAATAATCGGTCCCACGCAAAGCACAGTGCCTCTTTTTACTGCTCCTCGTTCAGTCGAGATGTGCTTTGATAAGCGGCAAAATGCCGCAATCACAGTTTTTCCCTACCACGCCGGAGCGATTCGTTGTTGGCTGTGCTGCGGGTCGCGCGATGACCTGGGTGTGCGAGTCGAGCATGGGACGGACCGGACCGGCCGGTGCGGCGCTTGCGGCGGCGAGGAGCCTCGTCCTCCTCCTGTGCCTCGTCCTCGGGCCGGGACCGGCGGCGGCGCAGGGCCGCGCGGTGGTCCTCGAAGCGAGCCCGCGCATCGCTCTCGTCATCAGCAACTCGGCCTATTCGGGCGGGGGCGATCCCCTCGGGACCAACCGCTCCGCCCGCCTCGTCGCGGAGGAGCTGGACCGGCTCGGCTTCGTGGTGGAGGCCGGGGAGAATCTCACCAAGGCGCAGATGCAGCAGCGCGTCGCCGAGGTCGCGGCCCGGATCGGGCGCAGCTCCGTGGTGGTGTTCTTCTACAACGGCTACGCGATCCGCTCGGGCCAGCAGAATTTCCTGATCCCGGTCGGGGCCAGCGTGCGCTCCGAGGTTCAGGTGCGCCAGGAGGGGCTCGACCTCGACTCGATCCTCGCCGAGTTCACCCGCCGCGGGGCGGCGACCCGGATCGTCATCGTGGACGCGGCCCGGCGCAACCCGTTCGAGGAGACGTTCCGGCGCCCGCCCGAGGGCTTGGCGGCCCTCGACATGCGCGACGGCACGCTGGCGATCTTCAGCGCCGCCCTCGACAAGCCGCCGGAGGAGGCCGACGACGGCGGCCTGTTCGTGCGCGAGCTCCTGCGCCAGATCGCGGCCCCGGGCGTGAGCGCCGAGCAGGGCTTCGCGCGCACCCGGATGGCGGTGGCGCGGGCGACCGGGGCGCGGCGCGTGCCCTGGGTCTCCTCCTCCCTCCTCGACGACGTCTTCTTCGCGACGCCGGGCGCGGCGCCTCGCCCGCCGCCCGCCGGCCCGCCGCCGGTGGCCGAGGCGCCCTCCCCGCCCCCGGCCTCCGAGCGCGCGGCGGGCGAGGGGCCGAGGCCGGGCGAGACCTTCCGCGACTGCCCGACCTGCCCGGAACTCGTCGTGGTGCCGGCGGGCGACTTCGTGATGGGCGGGGACGCGGAGTACGAGAAGCCCGCCCACCGGGTGACGATCCGGCGCCCCTTCGCGATCGGCCGGCACGAGGTGACCTTCGCGCAGTGGGATGCCTGCGTGGCCGCGGGCGGCTGCAAGGGCGACATCGACGACCACGGCTTCGGGCGCGGCGACCGACCGGTCATCGACGTGAGCTACGACGACGTGCAGGGCTACCTGCGCTGGCTGTCCGCGCAGACGCGCCGGACCTACCGCCTGCCGAGCGAGGCGGAGTGGGAATACGCGGCCCGCGCGGGCGCGACCTCGCCGTTCTGGTGGGGGCCGGCGGCGGGCAGCGGGCGGGCGAATTGCGAGGATTGCAGCCAGGCTCCGTCCCACCGCACCGTCGCGGTGGGCTCGTACCGCCCCAACGCCTTCGGGCTGTTCGACACCGCCGGCAACGCCGCCGAGTGGGTCGAGGATTGCTGGAACATGAGCTACCGGGGGGCGCCGACCGACGGCGCGGCGTGGCGCACGGGCCAGTGCGACCTGCGCGTCCTGCGCGGCGGCTCCTTCACGGCCCGCTCGGCGCTCCTGCGCTCGGGCTCGCGCTTCCGCTACGACCACGACATCCGCTACTACGCCAACGGGTTCCGGGTGGTGCGGGAGCTCCCCTGATCCGCACCGGGCCGGGGCCGGCCTGCGCCACATCGCCCCTTGCGGCGGGCCGGGCGGCGGGGGATGGGCAGGCTTTCGTCCCCGAGGAGCCCCCGATGTCCCCCGAATCCGCCGCCCCGTCGCCCGAGGAGGCCGTCGCCGCGATCAGCCGCTGGCTCTCGGTCGAGAGCCCGACCCACCACGCGGCCGGGGTCAACCGGATGATGGACCTCGTCGCCGACGAGGCCGAGGCGACCGGCATCCCGTGGGAGCGGATCGGCGGCACGCAGGGCCTCGGCGACAGCCTGATCCTGCGGGCCGGGCCGCGGACCGGGGAGCCCGCCCTCCTGGTCCTGTCGCACCTCGACACGGTCCATCCGGTCGGCACCCTGGCGGAGCTGCCGGTGCGGGTCGAGGGCGACCGGCTCTACGGGCCGGGCGTGTACGACATGAAGGGCGGGGCGTGGCTCTGCCTGCAGGGCTTCATCGCCGCGGCGAAGGGCGGGCAGGCCCGGCGGCCCCTCGTCTTCCTGTTCACGAGCGACGAGGAGATCGGCTCGCCGACGACCCGCGGGCTGATCGAGGATCTGGGGCGGCGGGCCGAGGCGGTGCTGGTGACCGAGCCCGGCCGGGACGGCGGCCGGGTGGTCACGGGCCGCAAGGGCGTCGGGCGCTTCGACATCCACGTGGAGGGGCGCCCCGCCCATGCCGGTAGCCGCCACGCGGAGGGGCGCAACGCGATCCGCGAGGCCGCCCGGCTGATCCTGGAGATCGAGGCCCTGACCGACTACGCGCGCGGCATCACCACCACGGTCGGGCTGGTCCAGGGCGGCACCGCCGAGAACGTGGTGCCGCAGCATTGCCGCTTCACCGCGGACCTGCGGGTGGTGACGGAGGAGGACGGGCGGGCCTGCGTGGCGCGCCTCCGCGGCCTGCAGGCCGCGCCCGACTTCACCGTGACGGTGACCGGCGGCATGAACCGCCCGCCCTATCCGCGCTCGGACCTGACCGGCCGGCTCTTCGCGCAGGCGCGCGCCATCGCCGAGCAGGAGCTCGGCCTCGCCCTCGGCGAGGTGCCGCTGACGGGCGGCGGCTCGGACGGGAACTTCACGGCGGCGCTCGGCGTGCCGACCCTCGACGGCCTCGGCATCGACGGGGACGGCGCCCACACGCTGTGGGAGTACGGCCTGATCTCCTCCATCGCGCCGCGGCGGCGGCTGATGCAGCGGATGCTGGAGACGCTGTGATCCGAAATCCGACGGATTGCGTCGCAATGCGGATTTCGGCTTCGCTCAAGCGCCGCGCCGGCTCGTGATCCGACGGATTGCGTCGCAATGCGGATTTGGCGCAGCCCGCGCCCCGTCCGGGCCCCCTCGGGGTCCGGGAACGAAGGGCCGGGCCGTCACGCCGCCCGCGTCGCCGGCCGGTCCTCCACGAGGGCGACCACCTCGTCCCAGCGCGACAGGAAGGCCCGCACGCAGGCCGGGTCGAAATGCCGGCCCGCCTCCTCCTCCAGGAAGGACCGGGCCCGGTCGAGCGGCCAGCCCGGCTTGTAGACCCGGTCCGAGATCAGCGCGTCGAACACGTCCGCCACCGCGGTGATGCGGCCCGGCAGCGGGATCGCCTCGCCTTTCAGGCCGCGCGGGTAGCCGGTCCCGTCCCAGCGCTCGTGGTGGGTCAGCGCGATCTCGGCGGCGAGGCGCAGGAGCCGGGACGGGCTGTCGCTCAGCATCCGGTAGCCGCGCAGGGCGTGCTCCATCATCTCGACCCGCTCGGCCTCGCTCAGGGGCCCGGGCTTGCGCAGGATCGCGTCCGCCACCCCGATCTTGCCGATGTCGTGCATGGTCGAGGCCAGCGCGATGTCGTTCGCCTCCTCCTCCGGGAGGCCGAGCCCGTCCGCGATGGCGATGACGCAGCCGGCCACCCGGGTGAGGTGGCCGCCCGCCTGATCGTCCCGGTACTCCGCCGCCAGCATCAGGCGGTGGATGATCTCCCGCTCCCGCTGGGCGCTCTGCGCGTGCACCCGCCGCATCTCGCGGGCGAGGTCCTCCGCCTCCGCGGCGCCCGCCTGGGCCCGGGACAGGGCGACGAGGTTGCGGGCGCGGATCTGCAGGTCGAACCCGTCGAGGGGCGGCAGCACCACGTCGGTGGCGCCCGCTTCGAGGGCGCGCCGCCGCGCCGCGCCCGGCTCGCCGCTGCCCAGCACCATCAGGGAGGTGCGCACGAGGTGCGGCAGGCGGCGCAGGTCGCGCACGAGGCCGATCGCGTCGAGGCGGGGCCCGTCCTCGATCAGCACGAGGTCGGTGCCCTGATCCGCCAGGGCGCTGCGGGCGGCCTCGGCCTCGCCGAGGACCAGGGTGGCGTAGGCGGGGGCGAAGAGGCGCGAGAGCTGCGCCGGATCCGGCCGTGCCGTGACGATGACGACGGAGGGGTCCGCGGCGGAAGTCATGGCGTGTCTGGGATCCCGTGCCGGGCCGTCGGGTGCGGCGGCATCAGCGAAATGTCGCCGAGTTTGCTGAAGCGATCTTTAAAGCATGTTTTGGCGGTCAGATGGCGAAATCGCTGCCGCTGGGCAGGTCCGGGAAGATCCTGGCCGCCTCGGCCCGTCGGCAGAGCTCCTCCACCGTCACCGCGTCGAGGGTCGCGAGGAAGGCCTGCCCGGCCGCCGCGAGGAGCGGGTCGATCAGCCCCGCCGCCGGCGCCGGCCTGCCCGCCTCGCCGTCGCCGAGGGCCAGCACCGCCCTGGCGATGTCGCCGACGCGGATGCGGCGGCGCTCGCGGGCGAGTTCGTAGCCGCCATGCGGGCCGCGCAGGCCCTTGAGCAGCCCGTGCCGGACCAGGGCCTGCAGCACCGTCTCGAGGTGGCGCGGGGGCAGGCCGTGGCGGGCCGCGAGGGCCCGGGCGCTGACCGCCTGCGGCCGGGCGTGGAGCGCGATGTCGATCACCGCCGCCACCGCGAGCGCGAGGCGCGGGGGCGCCAGCGCCGGCGGGGCCGCGCCGGCGGGCTCCTGCGGGCTGGTCGAGGCCTCCCCCATCGCGCCCTCAGTGCCGCCCCGTCGAGCCGAACCCGCTCTCCCCCCGCGCCGCCGCCTCGCCCGAGAAGGTCTCGACGAGGCGCAGGGCCGGCCGGGTCACCCGGGTGAAGACGAGCTGCGCCACGCGCTCCCCCGGCGCGATGGTGAGCGGCCGGGACGCGCCCGGCGGGTTGCGGTTCCAGAGCGAGAGCATCAGGGGCCCCTCGTAATCGGCGTCGATCACCCCGACCGTGTTGCCGAGGACGAGCCCCTCCCGGTGGCCGAGCCCCGAGCGGGGACAGACCAGGCCGCACCAGCCGGGATCGCGGATCGCCACCGCGAATCCGGCCGGCACCAGGACCGGGGCGGCCTGCGGGGCGAGCGTCAGGGGCGCGTCCAGGCAGGCGTGCAGGTCGAGCCCCGCCGCCTGCGCCGAGCCCCAGCGCGGGAACCCCCACCCGGAGAGCCGCGGATCGAGGAGGCGGATCTCGACCGCGAGGTCGTCGGGCCCGGTCATGCGCCGCCCCGCCACCGCATTCCGCCCCGGTGCCGCGGTCGGGCGCATCGGCCGGAGGGCAGGTCGGGCATGGGCGAGCCTCGCGCTGGCATCGCCCGGCGGCGCGCCGGATCCGGCGCGGACGATGCGGTCAGGTATCCGGTGATGGGCGCGGCCCGGCCGGGCCGCCCCGCGGCGCCCTTATGCCCCGGCCGCGCGCCCGCGGCTACACCCCCGGGAGGGGGAGCCGGCCTCAGCCGAGCCGCGCGGCGAGGGTGCGGGCGAAGGACTCGATATGCGCCGTCATGGCCGCCGCGGCGTCCGACGGGGAGCGCCGGGCGAGGGCGTCGCGGATCGCCGCGTGCTCCACCGCCACCTCCGCGAGGTGCTGGCCGGTGCCGAGGGACAGGGCCCAGAAGCGCACCGATCGGCCGTGCAGCCCGTCCAGCACCTCGGCCAGGACGCGGTTGCCGCTCGCCGCGGCGATCGCCGCGTGGAAGCGCCGGTCGGCCTCGATGATCGGGTCGAGGTCGGGCGAGGGCGCGGCCGGGGCCTCGGCCAGCACCGCGTCGAGCCGGGCCAGATCCGCCGCGCCGATCCGCTCGGCCGCCCGCGCCGCGCAGGCCGGCTCGGTCAGCCGGCGCACCTCGACGAGCTGCGCGAACTCGTCCATCGAGAGCGGCTGCACCAGGACGCCCTTGCGGGGCAGGATCCGCACCAGCCCCTCGTGCATCAACCGGTGCAGCGCCTTGTTCACCGGCGTGCGTCCGATGCCGAATTCCGCGCAGAGGGCCGCCTCGTTGAGCGCCTCGCCGGGCTTCAGCCGGAGGGCCAGGATGTCGCCCTTCAGGCGCCGGTAGGCCCGCTCGTTCTCCGAGATAATGGGGGGATCGCCCGCTCTCATCCGCTCACCGCTCCCGCAGCGCGGCCGCGCCATAGCACGGTTTGTGAAATTTCACAGGCATGCTAATTGCGAGGCCAAGCGCCGATCGGCCCCGTCCGGGCGGGGGGAGAAGAGCGCGGGAGAAGTGCGATGATGCGGGGAGACGAGGTGAGCGCGGCCGAGCTGGAGGAGGGTTACCGCGGGGCGACCCTGCGGCTGATCCCCTTCCTGGTGATCCTGTTCATCCTGGCCTGGATCGACCGGGTGAATGTGGGCTTCGCCAAGCTGCAGATGCTGACCGACCTGCGGTTCAGCGAGGCGGTCTACGGCTTCGGGGCGGGGATCTTCTTCGTCGGCTACTTCCTGTTCGAGGTGCCGAGCAACCTGCTCCTGGAGCGCATCGGCGCGCGCCGGACGCTGGCGCGGATCACCATCCTGTGGGGGCTCGCCTCGATGGGCCTCGCCTTCGTGCGCGACGAGTGGACGTTCTACGCCGTGCGTTTCCTGCTCGGCGTGTTCGAGGCGGGCTTCTTCCCGGGCGTGGTCCTCTACCTGACCTACTGGTTCCCGAGCGCCCGGCGCTCGCGCATCAACGGCCTGTTCATGACCTCCTTCGCGGTGGCCGGGATCGTCGGCGGGCCGGTGGCCGGGCTGATCATGGGCACGATGGGGGGCGTCGGCGGCCTCGCCAACTGGCAGTGGCTGTTCATCCTGGAGGGGATCCCCTCGCTCGTCGCCGGGCTCGCGGTGCTCGCCTGGCTGCCGGACCGGCCCGAGAGCGCGCGCTGGCTTCCCGCGCCGGTCGCCGCCGCCATGAGCGCGGCGGTGGCGGCGGAGGGCCGCGCGGCCGGCAAGGAGGCGCATCTCGGGGCGGCCCTGCGCGACGGCCGGGTCTGGCTCTGCGCGCTGATCTACTTCTGCATCGTCAGCGGCAACGCCACCATCGCGTTCTGGACGCCCTCGATCATCAAGGAGATCGGCGTGCGCGACCCGATCGCCATCGGCCTCCTCTCGGCGATCCCCTTCGTCGCCGGCACGGCCGCGATGGTCTGGAACGGCGCGCATTCCGACCGCCGCCGGGAGCGGCGCCTGCATTGCGCCGGCGCGAGCCTGGTCGCCGCCGCGGGCCTCGCGGCGACGGGCGCCCTGATCGGCCAGGCCGTCCCCGCGCTGGCGGCCCTCACGGTCGCGGCGATCGGCATCCTGGCGGCCTTCCCGGTCTTCTGGGCGCTGCCGCAGACCTTCCTCTCCGGCACCGCCGCGGCGGGCGCCATCGCGGCGATCAACGCGATCGGCAACCTCGCGGGCTTCGCCGCGCCCTCCATGATCGGCCTGTCCACCTCCCTCACCGGCTCGTCCAGCGGCGGGCTCACCGTCGTGGCCGGCCTCGAACTCCTGGCCGCCATCCTGGTCTTCGGCTTCGCGCGCTGGCAGGAGGAATCCGCGCCCGAACCGGCCATTCCATGAGGAACCCCGCGATGCTGACCTTCCACCGCAGCGCCCGCGGGCGCGAGGACCGGATCGCCATCGAGCCCGAATCCGTGGTGATCGCCGGCTGGGCCGGGAGCGACGAGGCGGCGATCCGCCACCACATCGAGGAACTGGCGGCGATCGGCGTGCCGCGCCCCTCGGCGGTGCCGGTCTATTACCGGGTCGCGGCCCAGACCCTCACGCAGGCGGCGCGCCTCGTCGTGCTCGGTCCCGACACCTCCGGCGAGGCCGAGCCGGTGGTGGTCTCGCTGGCGGACGGGCTCTGGCTCGGGCTCGGCTCCGACCACACCGACCGCAAGGCCGAGACGCTCGGCATCGCCCTCTCGAAGCAGCTCTGCGGCAAGCCGATCGGCACCGGCCTGTGGCGCCTCGACGAGGTCGAGCCGCACTGGGACGCCCTGGTGCTGCGGGCCTACGCGACGATCGACGGCGCGCGGGTGCTCTACCAGGAAGGCGCGCTCGCCGGCCTGCGCCGCCCGAGCGACCTCCTGGCACGCCGGCCCGGCGGCCCGGACCTGCCGCCCGGCAGCGTGATGTTCGGCGGCACCCTCGCGGCCATCGGGGGCATCCGGCCGGCCTCGCGCTTCGAGATCGAACTGGAGGATCCGGTGCGCGGAAAGCGCCTCGGCCACGCCTACGACGTCGAGGTGCTGCCGGTCGTGTCCTGAGGCGGCGGGAGCGGCAGGGGATGCTCGCCGGGGCGGAGATCGTCGCCACCGCCGCCAAGATGGCGGCGAGCGCGGCCGTGGTGGTGGTCGCCGCCCGGGCGGTCGAGCGCGCCGGGCCCCTCGTGGCGGCGATGATCGCGACGCTGCCGCTCTCGGCCGGGCCCGCCTACCTGTTCCTCGCCCTGGAGCACGGGCCGGATTTCCTGCGCGCGAGCGCCGTCGCCAGCCTGCCGGCCATCGCGGCGACCGGGATCCTGATCGTGGTCTACGCCGCCCTGGCCCGCCGCGGCGGGCTCGCCCTCAGTCTCGGGGCGGGGCTCCTGGCCTGGGGCGCGGCCGCCACGGCCCTGCGCCAGCTCGCGCCCGGCCTCGCCCCGGCGGCCGGCCTCGCCGCCCTGGCGCTCCTCGCCTGCATGGCGGCGGGGCGGGCGATCCGCCCCGCCCGGCCGGTGCCGCGGCGGCCCGGACGGCCCCGCGACGTGGCGATCCGGGCCGGGATCGTCATGGGCCTCGTCGGCCTCGTGCTGCTGGCCGGCCGGGTGGCGGGCCCGGGCCTCGCCGGTCTGCTGGCGCTGGCCCCGGTCGTGATGGTGAGCCTCGCGCTGATCCTGCATCCGCGCCTCGGCGGGGAGGCGAGCGCCGGCGTGCTGGTCCTCGGCCTGCCCGGACTCCTCGGCTTCGTGGCGGCCCTCACGATCCTCGCCCTGACGGTGGAGCGCCTGGGGGCGGCCTTCGGCCTGACGCTGGCGCTCCTCGTGACCCTCGCCTGGAACGGGGGCATCCTGCTCCTGAACCGCCTCTGGCCCTCTCGCCCCTCGGAGACCGTCCCGTGAACCCGACCCCCGCGAGCCCGACCCCCGTGCGCGACGACCTCGAGCGCCGCCTCGCCGCCATCGGCGAGGAGGCGGGGCGCCACGTCTTCACCCGCGTCGCCGCCCGGGCGGCCCGCGCCGAGGCCGACGCCGCCGATGCGCGGCGCCGGGCCGGGCTCTCCCTCGGGCCGCTCGACGGCGCCATCGTGTCGATCAAGGACCTGTTCGATGTCGCGGGCGAGCCGACCACGGCGGGCTCCGCCATCCGGCGCGCCAGCCCGCCCGCCGCCGCGGACGCGCCGGTCGTGGCGCGGCTGCGCCGGGCGGGCGCCGTGATCGTCGGCAAGACCAACATGACGGAATTCGCCTTCTCGGGGCTCGGCCTCAACCCGCATTACGGGACCCCGGGCAACGCCGCCGATCCGGCCCGGCTGCCGGGCGGCTCCTCCTCGGGAGCGGGGGTCTCGGCGGCCCTCGGCACCAGCGACGTCGCCATCGGCACCGACACGGGCGGGTCGGTGCGGATCCCGGCCTCCCTCAACGGGGTCGTCGGGTTCAAGCCCACCGCCCGGCGCGTGCCCCTGGCGGGCGCCTTCCCGCTGAGCCCCTCCCTCGACTCGATCGGGCCGCTCGCCCGCAGCGTCGCGGCCTGCGCGGCGGCCGACGCCGTGATGGCCGGGGAGGAGCCGGCGCCGCTGCGCCCGCCCGCCCTCGCCGACCTGCGCATCGGCGTGCCCCGCGGCCTCCTCTTCACCGACACGGATCCGGGCGTGGCGGCCGACGTCGAGGCCGCGCTCGGCCGCCTCGCGGCGGCGGGCGCCCGCATCGCCGACATGACGATCGACGACCTGCTGGAGCGCTTCGCCCTCGCCACCGCGGCGGCGCCCATCGCCTCGGTCGAGGCCTACGAGGTCCATGCCGACTGGCTCGATCGCGAGGGGGCCGGGATGGATCCGCGGGTGCGGGTGCGCATCGAGCGCGGGCGCCCGGTCGGCGCGGCGGCCTACCTGCGCATGATGCGCGCCCGGGCCGAGCTGATCCGGGCCTGCGACGCGCGCCTGCTGCCCTTCGACGCCGTCGCCCTGCCCACCACCGCGATCCCGGCGCCGACCATCGCCTCGGTGGCCGAGGACGACGAGGCCTTCTCGCGCACCAACGTCCTGATGCTGCGCAACACCATGGTGGGCAACCTGTTCGACCTCACCGCGCTGTCGCTGCCGCTGCCGGGCCGCGCCCTGCCGGCGGGGCTGATGCTGCTCGCCCGCCACGGCCACGACCGGCGCCTGCTCGAGATCGGGGCCGCGATCGAGGCCTGCCTCGGCTGACGGGCAGCCCGCGCGGCCGCCCCGGCCCGCGCCGGGATTCCTCCCGCTTCCGTCGGGGCCGGGGGCCGCTATGGTGGCCGGCGCGCCGCAAGGCCGCTCCCGGTCCCAAACGGAAGATCGCCCCGATGCCCCACGCCCCCCTCCGCCGGTGCCTCGCCGCGCTCCTGCTCGGCGCCCTGCCCCTCGCCGCCCCCGCGCTGGCCCTCGAAGCGCCGCAGCCCGAGGCGGCCGCCCCTTCCGCCGCCCGCAAGGCGAGCATCGTGATCCTGGCCACCGGCGGCACCATCGCCGGGGCGGGCGCCGATGCCAGCAACAGCGCCACCTACCAGGCCGCCAAGGTGCCGGTGGACAAGCTCATCGCCGCCGTGCCGGCGCTCGGCGAAGTCGCCGCCGTGCGGGGCGAGCAGGTCTTCCAGATCGCCTCCGAGAGCTTCACCAACGCGCAGCTCGTCACCCTCGCCAAGCGCGTGGCCGACCTCGTGAAGCGGGACGACGTCGACGGCGTCGTCGTTACCCACGGCACCGACACCCTGGAGGAGACCGCCTACTTCCTCGACCTCGTCGTGCCGACCGACAAGCCGATCGTGGTGGTGGGCTCGATGCGGCCCTCGACCGCCCTCTCGGCCGACGGCGCCCTCAACCTCATGGACGCGGTCGCCACGGCGGCCTCGCCGGATTCCCGCGGCAAGGGCGTCCTCGTCACCATGAACGACGAGATCCAGGCCGGCCGCGACGTGACGAAGCGCGTCAACATCAAGCCGAGCGCCTTCTCCAGCCAGTGGGGGCCGCTCGGCATGGTGGTCGAGGGCAGGACCTACTATTTCCGCGCCCCGGTGAAGCGGCACGGCACCAGCTCGGAATTCGACATCGCGGCGATCGACGCGCTGCCCGAGGTGGCGATCGTGTACGGCGCGGGCAACATGAACCCCGCCCCCTACGCGGCGGCCGTGCAGGCGGGCGCCAAGGCGATCATCCACGCGGGCACCGGCAACGGCTCGGTGGCCGGCTACCTCGTCGACACCCTCAGGGACCTGCGCCAGCGCGGCACGGTGATCATCCGCTCGTCGCGGGTCGGCGACGGGTTCGTCCTGCGCAACGCCGAGCAGCCCGACGACCGCTACGACTGGGTCGTCGCCCACGACCTCAATCCGCAAAAGGCAAAGATCCTGGCCGCCGTCGCCCTCACGCGCACCAGTGACAGCAAGGAGCTGCAGCGCATCTTCTGGCAGTACTGACCGGTGAAACCGGGGCCGGAGGCCATCCCCCCTTGGGTCGCCCCGGCCCGCTCGTCTTGAGACGGCGTTAATCAACCTGCGCGATGGTGCGGCGGACTGAGAACTACCCGCCCGCGCCCCGGACGGGCCATCGCGCAGGGGACGTCATGCACATCGTCGTCGTCGATCCGAGCCGGGTCGTGCTGAAGGTGATCGGCGGGCTGCTCGACCCGCGCGGCCACACCGTGAACACCTTCACGGATTCGCGCGAGGCGCTCGACTACGTGACCGCCAACGAAGCCGTCACGGCGCTGATCACCAGCCTGGAGGTGCGGCCGCTGACCGGGCTCGAACTGTGCTGGTCGGCCCGCCTGCTGGCGGAGGCGCACCGCCCCCTCTACATCATCGCGATGTCCTCGGCCCGCAACGCCCGCAACCTCGCCGAGGTGCTCGACAGCGGCGCCGACGACTTCATCGACAAGCCCCCGGGCGGCGAGGAGCTCTACGCCCGGCTGCGGGCCGCCGAGCGCGTGACCCGGATGCAGCGCGAGCTGATCCGCCTCGCCGAGACCGACTCGCTCACGGAACTCCTGAACCGCCGCGCCTTCGTGCAGCGGGTGGCCGAGATCGCCGGGCGCGCGGGCAACCATGGCAAGCTCGCCCTCGTCGTCGCGGACATCGACAATTTCAAGCGCATCAACGACGAGCACGGCCACGCCCTCGGCGACGTCGCCATCCAGGGCGTGGCGACCGCCCTCTCGGAGGTGCCGGACTCGCTCGTCGGGCGCCTCGGCGGCGAGGAATTCGGCGTCGCCCTCCCGGGCCGGAGCCTGGAGGAGGCCGAGGCCATCGCCAACCGCCTGCGGCTGCGCTGCACGCAGCTGCGCTTCAAGGGCCGGCACGGCCCGGTCCAGCTCAGCTGCAGCTTCGGGGTGAGCGCGTGGTCGGAGGGCGAGACGATCGAGGGCCTGCACAAGCGGGCCGACATTGCCCTCTACGAGGCGAAGGCGACCGGGCGCAACCGCGTGGTCTCCGCCTTCACGGACCTCGTCCTCGCCCGCGCGGGCTGAGGCCCCTCGGTAAACGCCCACGATAGCGCCGCCCCCCGGTGAGCGCCTATCGAGGGCGCGGTCACCGCCCGTCCGTTCCGAACTGGCACAGGTGCCGGGCGCCCATCCCGGAACGTTCCCGCATGCGAGCCCGACTTCGCCGGACAGAACCGGCCTCGCGGGTCGCGCGTAAACCATAGCAACCGACAATTTCCCTTGAGTCTCCGTGCGGCGCGGTCCGCCGCGCCGCGGTTGGAACGCCGCTTGATCATCACACTCCGTCAACCAGGCGCGTGTGCCGCGCCGAGACGGAGGCAGAACGGCATGAGTGACGCCGTGAATGTGCTGATCATCGACGAGCCGCCGGATCTCGGGGCGGCCTTCCGCGCAACGCTGGAACATCATCCCGAGCTTCGGACGCTGGATGAATCCGGCCTGCGCGCGGGCTCCGGGGGCCTGCTGCTCGACGGCGTCGCCCTCGTCTTCTCCGCGCGGAGCGCGAGCGCCGTCGCGGCGCTGCGGGAGCGCCACCCGCGCCTGAAGGTGCTGGTCGCCTTCCTGGCCGCCGACGCGGCGACCCTGACCCAGCTCGCCGCGTCGGGCGCCGACGCCTTCGTGGCGCGCTCGGCCTCGCCGCGGGAGATCTGCGCCGCGATCCTGGCCCTCGCCCACGGCATGCCGCTCGGCGGCGCGGTCCCGGAGGCGGTCGGGACCGAGGAGGTGGCCGCGAGCCTCGGCCTCACCCCCCGGGAGGCCGAGGTGCTGCGCTTCCTCAGCGCCGGGTTCAGCAACAAGGAGGTGGCGCGCCGCCTCACCGTGAGCGTGCGCACCGTCGAGACGCATCGCCTCAACCTGCGCCGCAAGACCAAGACCGGGCGGCTCAAGGACCTCGTCCAGCTCGCCCGGCAGATGGGCCTCGCGCCGGTGATCGACACCGAGCCGTCGAGCCATCGGCCGGCCGTGGCGGGCCGCAGCGCGCGCCACGGCAGCTCGTCCCACGCGGCGGCCCCCCATTGAGGCGGGGCCGCCGCGGAATGGCCGGAGCGGCCCGTCAGGCCGCCCGGCGGGCAGCCGCGCGGGTCCTGCCCGCTCCCTTGCGACTCCTCTGCGCCGCGGGCCCCTCGGCGGGCGCGTCCGCCGCCAGCCGCCCCTGGAGCAGAGCCAGCACGGCGGTCTCCTCCGGCCGCAGCCGGTGGATGTCCTCCCGCAGCTCCGCCTCGATCTCGTCGCGCGCCCGCAGCAGGAAGCTCCCTTCGAGGTAGGAGCCGAGGATCTCCGGGTGGATGTAGCACTTGCGGCAGATCGTCGGCGTGTTGCCGAGCCGCTCGGCCACCCGCTCGATGGCGCTGCGCACGTTGCGCTTGGCCGCCGCCTGGCTGTCGAAGGTCTCGAATTCCCGCAGCGCCAGGGCCGCCAGCACCGTGCCCGACCAGGTGCGGAAATCCTTGGCGGTGATGTCCCGGCCGGTGATCTCCCGCAGGTAGGCGTTGACGTCGGCCGAGGTCACGTCGCGCTGCACCCCGTCCTCGTCGAGGTACTGGAACAGCTCCTGGCCCGGCAGGTCCTGGCAGGCCTTCACGATCTTGGCCACGCGCCGGTCGCGCAGGGCCAGCTGCCAGACCTTGCCGCTCTTGCCCTTGAAGCGGAATTTCAGCTCCGCGCCCTCGACGTTCACGTGCGGGTCGCGCAGGGTCGTGAGCCCGAAGGAGCGGTTGGCGCGGGCGTAATCGTCGTTCCCGACCCGGATCAGCGTGGTCTCCAGCAGGTGGACCACCGTGGCGAGCACCTTCTCCCGCGGCAGGCCCCGCCGGCCCATATCCTCCTGCACCCGCGCCCGCAGGGCCGGCAGCGCCCGCGCGAAGTCCATCATGTGGGCGAACTTGGTCGAGTCCCGCGCCTCCCGGAACTGCGGATGGTAGCGGTACTGCTTGCGGCCGCGATCGTCCCGCCCCGTCGCCTGGATGTGCCCGTTGGGATGCCGGCAGATCCAGACATCCGTGTAGGCCGGCGGGATCGCCAGGGCCCTGATGCGCTTGAGCACCGCCTCGTCGCGGACCGGCCGGCCGTCCGGGTCGATGTAGCGGAAGCCGCGCCCGTTGCGCTTGCGGCGATAGCCGGGCTCCTCGTCGCTGACGTAGCGCAGCCCGATCTCGCGGGCGGCCTCGCGCGGGTCGGCGCGACCCTCCGGCGCGGACGGCGCGGTCTCGGGATCCGACGGCATGCGGGGCCTCGCTCGGCAGGACGCAACGGGTGGATGCTCAACCGTGGCGTGCCGCGGCGGGTTCCTGCGGCGGGATGGTCGGGGCGGGCAGGATGCCGCCGCAGCCTCGCGGCGACCCGCCGCGCGCCGGCGCGCGGGCGAGGCGTCCCGTCCGACCTTCCGGCCCGCCGGCGGTTTCCCCCGGCGGTCCTCCGGGTTAGGGAGGCGGGCGAGAGCAGGAGAGCCGCGTGACCGCAGCCGAAGGCCAGAAGACCATCGCGTTCGTCGTCACGGAGGATTGGTTCTTCGCCTCGCACTTCCTGCCCATGGCCCGGGCCGCCGTCGCGGCCGGGCACCGGGTCGCGGTGGTGACGCGGGTGCGCGACCATCGCGGCGCGATCGAGGCCGCGGGCGCCCAGGTGGTGGCCCTGGAGGCCGAGCGGTCGAGCCTGAACCCGATGAGCGCGGGCTACGCCGCAGGCCAGCTCGCCGCGCTGCTGAAGGCCCTGCGGGCCGACCTCGTGCACTGCGTCGCGCTGCGCGGCATCCTGGTGGGCGGCGCCGCCGCCGCCCTCGCCGGCATCCCCCGGCGCGTCTACGCGCTCACCGGGCTCGGCCTCCTGGGCGCCCGGCAGGACCGCGCCGCGCGCCTCGCCCGGGGGGCGCTGCGCCACCTGATCCGCGGGCCGCTGGAGACCCGGGCGACCCGCTACCTCGTGGAGAATCCCGACGACGCGGCGCTCCTCGGCCTCGACCCGGCCGAGAGCCGCGTCACCCTGGTGGGCGGCGCCGGGGTCGATCCGCGGGCCTTCGCGCCGACGCCGCTGCCGCCCCTGCCGCCCCTGCGGGTCGCCCTCGTCGCCCGCATGCTGTGGTCGAAGGGCGTCGACACCGCCGTGGAGGCCGTGCGCCTCGCCCGCGCCGGCGGCGCGCCGGTCGAACTCGCCCTCTACGGGGCGCCCGACCCCTCGAACCGCCGGGCGATCCCGGAGGCGACCCTGCGGGGCTGGGCCGGCGACGGCGTGGCGTGGCACGGGCCGACCGCGGACGCGGCCGGCGCCTACGCGGCCGCGCAGGTCGGCTGCCTGCCCTCCCGCGGCGGCGAGGGCCTGCCCCGCACCCTGCTCGAAGCCGCCTCCTGCGGCCGGGCCATCGTCACCACGGACGTGCCGGGCTGCCGCACCCTCGTGCGCGACGGGATCGAGGGCCGGCTCGTCCCGCCGGACGACCCCGCCGCCCTCGCGGCCGCCCTGGCGCGCCTCGCCGCCGACCCGGCGCGGGTCGCCGCCATGGGCGAGGCCGCGCGCCGGCGCATCCTCGAGGGCGGCTTCACCGAGGAGGCGGTGGCCTCGGCGGTCGCCCGCCTCCACGCCGCGATGCTCGCGTGACGCCGCGCCCCGTCCCGGATCCGGAGGCGTCCGCCCTGCGCGAGCCGCTGCGCTTCATCCGGGCCAACACCGCCCTGCGGCCGGTGCCGCACGCGCCGGAGATCCGCCTCCACGTCGCCGACGAGGCCACGGAGCTGTGGAGCCGCACCGAGGAGGAGCTGGGCGAGATCGGCCTGCCCCCGCCCTTCTGGGCCTTCGCCTGGGCGGGGGGCCAGGGGCTTGCCCGCTACGTCCTCGATCACCCCGAGACGGTGCGGGGCGCCCGGGTGCTCGACTTCGCCTCCGGCTCCGGCCTCGTCTCCATCGCGGCCGCGCGCGCGGCCGCCGCCGCCGTCGAGGCGAGCGACCTCGATCCCTTCGCGCTGGCGGCGATCGGCCTCAACGCCGCCGAGAACGGCGTCGCCGACCGGGTCCGGGCCGTCGCCGGCGACCTCATCGGCCGCGACGAGGGCTGGGACTGCGTGCTCGCCGCCGACATCTTCTACGAGCGCGACCTCGCGGCCCGGGTCGGCGACTGGCTCGCCGCCCTGCAGGCGAGGGGGGCCCGCGTCCTCCTGGGGGATCCGGGCCGGGCCTACCTGCCGGCGGCGCGGCTCGACAGGCTCGCCACCTACGCGGTGCCGGTGAGCCGCGCCCTGGAGGATGCCGAGATCAAGCGCACCGGGGTGTGGCGCTTCGCGCCGGACGGCGCCTGACGCCGACGGCCGTGTCCGTCGGCCGTCGGCTCCGGTCTCGAATCGCCGCCAAGGTGAACGTGTCTCGCCGAGCCGATGGCTCGTGTCGCGCATGCGAGAGGGCCGACGGCCCGGTGCGTCGACATCCGGGGCCGTCGGGACGAGGCGAGTCATTCGACATCCGACGGATTGCGTCGCCATGCGGATGTCGGCTGCGCTCAGGCGCCGCGCTCGGGCGCCGCGCGGGCTCGTGATCCGGGATCCGCTGCGATCAACCGGATCACCCGTACATGGCGCGCAGGTCGAGGCTGCTCTCGCGCCCGACCGCGTCGAAATGCTGGTCGAGCCACGCCCGCGCGGCCGCGCGCCCGGCGTCGCGCAGGCGCAAGAGGAACGGCCACTGCGCCTTGAGCTTCGTCGCCGCGGTGTAGTCGTCGAGTTCGCCGCTGCCGTCGATCCGGTGCAGCCGCAGCGGCCGGTAGCCCTCGGTCGCCAGCGCCCCCTCGTCGACCAATCCCTGCACGAAGTCGATCGCCCGCAATTCCCGCAGGAGATTGCCGTTGAAGGTGATCTCGTTCAGGCGGTCGCGTATCTCCTGGGGCGTGCGCGGCGTCTCGCGCCGCTCGACCGGGTTGATCTGGATCAGCAGGATGTCGCGGGTCTCGGCCCCGTGATAGAGGGGGTAGAGGGGCGGGTTGCCGAGATAGCCCCCGTCCCAGTAGGGCACGCCGTCGATCTCCACCGCCTGGAACACGGTCGGCAGGCAGGCCGAGGCCATGACGTGGTCGGCCGTCAGGTCGCGGCCCTCGAAGACCGCGATCTTGCCCGTCCAGACATTGGTGGCCGAGATGAAGAGCGGCGGCGCGTTCTCGCGGCGCAGCGCCTCGAAATCCACCGTGTCGGTCAGCGCCCGCTTGAGCGGGTTGATGTTGAGCGGATTGGCCGCGTAGGGGCTGGCGAGGCTCGCCCAGACCTCGGCGAGCGGGGTGCGCCGCCACAGGCGCAGCATGCCGTCGAAGGCGCGCTGCTGGCTGTGCGGCAGGTCGCCGTCGAGGCTCACCTCCCGCCAGAAGGCTTCGAGCTGCGCCCGCGCGCCCTCGGGCCCGTCCTTCAGCCAGCCATGCGTCATCACCACGGCGTTCATCGCCCCGGCGCTCGCCCCGGTGATCGCCTCGAAGGCGAGGCGGCCGTCCTCGATCAGGGCGTCGAGCACGCCCCACGTGAAGGCGCCGTGGGCGCCGCCGCCCTGCAGGGCGAGGGCGATGCCCTTCTCGGCCCGCGGCCCCGCGAGGCGCCGGCCGGGCGACGCGTCCGGGCGGCTCCCGGGATCGCGGGCGGCCTCGACGCCGACCGGATCGGCCCCGACGGGGCCGGCGGAGGCGGCGCCGGCGGCGCCGGCGGAGGCGACGGAGAGGCGGGTTCTGTCGAGCGTGTCGGTCATGGCCTGCCACCGATTGTTGCGCTGCAATACAAGATGGTGCGATGCACAGGCGGCGCAAGCCTCCCGCCCGGTCGGCGCCTCGACAGGAGAGGGGCGATAGGTCATGAAGCGGGCGGGCCTCTCGGGGCCATCTGCCCGGGCGGGCCTCGCGCGGCCGGGAGGATGAGGCGTGCGCGCCGTCACAGACTTGACGCCGGCCGCGCGCAGGATCAGCTAAACCGCTTGACGCCGGAGCGGGAACCGCCCGGCACGAGGGATCCGATGCAACCCATGGAAGCTTCCGCCGCGCCCGAGATCGCAGGCCCGGCGCCCCGGCACGGCACCGTCGGCGTGCGGATCGGCGAGGGCGAGGGCGCCGTCACGATCGGCGGCGGCGCGCCCATCGTCGTCCAGTCGATGACGAACACCGACACGGCGGACATCGACGCCACCGTGGCGCAGGTCGCCGCGCTCGCCCGCGCCGGCTCCGAGATCGTGCGCATCACCGTCGACCGCGACGAGGCCGCCGCCGCGGTGCCGAAGATCCGCGAGCGCCTGGACCGCATCGGCGTCCACGTGCCCCTCGTCGGCGACTTCCACTACATCGGCCACAAGCTCCTCTCCGACCACCCGGCCTGCGCCGAGGCGCTCGCCAAGTACCGGATCAATCCGGGCAACGTCGGCTTCAAGGAGAAGAAGGACCTCCAGTTCTCGACCATCGTCGAGATGGCGGCCCGGTACGGCAAGGCCGTGCGCATCGGCGCGAACTGGGGCTCCCTCGACGAGGCGCTCCTCACCCGCCTGATGGACGAGAACGCCCGCAGCGAGCGACCGGTCGATGCCCGCGCGGTGATGCGCGAGGCCATGGTGCAGTCCGCCCTCCTCTCCGCCGACCGGGCGGTCGAGATCGGCCTGCCGAAGGACCGCATCGTGCTCTCCGCCAAGGTCTCGGCGGTGCAGGACCTGATCGCGGTCTACCGCGAGGTCGCCCGCCGCTCGGACTACGCGATCCACCTCGGCCTGACCGAGGCCGGCATGGGCACCAAGGGCATCGTCGCGGCCTCGGCCGCCATGGGCGTGCTCCTGCAGGAGGGCATCGGCGACACGATCCGCTACTCGCTCACCCCGGAGCCCGGCGGCGACCGCACCGTGGAGGTGAAGGCCGCCCAGGAACTGCTCCAGACGATGGGCTTCCGCACCTTCGTGCCCCTCGTCGCCGCCTGCCCGGGCTGCGGGCGCACCACCTCGACGGTGTTCCAGGAACTCGCCCGCGACATCCAGAACTGGATCGCGACCTCGATGCCGGAATGGCGCAAGACCTATCCGGGCGTCGAGACCCTGAACGTGGCGGTGATGGGCTGCATCGTGAACGGCCCGGGCGAATCGAAGCACGCCGACATCGGCATCTCGTTGCCGGGAACCGGCGAGAGCCCCTCCGCCCCCGTCTTCATCGACGGCAAGAAGGCGATGACCTTGCGCGGGGCCACCCTTGCCAAGGATTTCGAAACCATCGTCATCGACTACATTGAGCGCCGATTCGGCCAGGGCCGGCGGAGCGCGGCGGAGTAACCTTGCGCCGCCCCGGCGGCGCAACGCGCGGACGGGGCGGAAAGCTAGGCATGTGCACAGCCGCATGCTATGATCCGGGCGATTTCGAGGCCGGGTTCGCCACGCGCCCGGCCCCCAAAGGCCTCGTGCCGCCGAATGGCCCTGACCCATGCCCGGCGGCCCCTGCCGCTCGCGGGCGGACCCTCGATCAGCTATGACGCAGTCAGCCGCACCCGCGGGTGGGCGCCCCGGCGCCCCGCCCGAATCCCTGACCCCGCCGAGCGGCGGTCCGCCCACCCCCGCCGGCAGCGTCGATGAGCCCGAGGGCCACGTCGCGACCCACGCGAAGTTCTGGACGCTGTTCATTGGCTCGATCGGCGTCGTCTACGGCGACATCGGCACGAGCCCGCTCTACGCCTTCCGGGAGGCCCTGGCCCCCGGCCGCGCCGACGGGGTGCTGAGCCAGGAGGAGGTGCTGGGCACCGTCTCGCTGCTGCTCTGGGCGCTGATCCTGATCGTCACCATCAAGTACGTCCTGCTGCTTCTGCACATGGACAACAAGGGCGAGGGCGGGATCCTCTCGCTGATGGCGCTCGCCCGCAAGGCGCTGGGCGGCTCGCGGACCGTCTTCCTGCTGGGGCTGCTCGGGGCCGCCCTGTTCTACGGCGACGCCATCATCACCCCGGCGATCTCGGTGCTCTCGGCGGTGGAGGGCCTGAAGCTCGTCACGCCGGCCTTCGACCACTACGTGCTGCCGATCACGATCGCCATCATCGTGCCGCTCTTCCTGGTGCAGAGCCGCGGCACCGGGCGGATGGCGAGCTTCTTCGGGCCGATCACGCTGGTCTGGTTCCTCGCCATGGCGGTGGCGGCGGTGCCGCACATCCTGCGCCGGCCGGACGTGCTGCTCGCCCTCAACCCGCTGCACGCGGCGACCTACCTGGTCAGCCACGGCGCCGGCGCCCTGGTGGTGCTCGGCGCAGTCTTCCTGGCGGTGACGGGGGCCGAGGCGCTCTTCGCCGATCTCGGCCATTTCGGCCGCCGGCCGATCCAGGCCGCCTGGAGCGCGGTGGTGGGGCCGTCCCTGGCCATCAACTATCTGGGCCAGGCGGCCCTGGTCCTGACCTACCCGGACGCGTCGGACCCCTTCTTCCAGCTCGTGCCGGAATGGGCGCTGCTGCCGATGGTGATCCTCGCCACCGCCGCCACGGTGATCGCCAGCCAGGCGGTCATCACCGGCGCCTTCTCGCTGTCGCGCCAGGCGGTGCAGCTCGGCCTGCTGCCGCGGCTGGAGATCCGCCACACCTCCGAGGCGCATTCCGGCCAGATCTTCCTGCCGCAGATCAACCTGCTGCTGATGGTCGGCGTCGTGGTGCTGGTCTTCCTGTTCCGCTCGTCGAGCGCCCTGGCCTCGGCCTACGGCATCGCGGTGACCGGCACGATGCTGATCACGGCGAGCCTCGCCTTCCTGGTCCTGTGGCGCTTCTGGAACTGGTCGCCGCTGGCGGCCGGCGCCGTCATGGTGCCGTTCATCGCCATCGAGATCATGTTCCTGGTCTCGAACCTGCTCAAGGTCTTCGAGGGCGGCTACGTGCCCCTGATGCTGGCCGGCGTGCTGCTGCTGCTGATGTGGACCTGGGTGCGCGGGGTCACGATCCTGTTCAACAAGACCCGCAAGACCGATGTGCCATTGGTCGAGCTGGTCAGCATGCTGGAGAAGAGCCCGCCCCACCACGTCAAGGGCACGGCGGTGTTCCTGACCAGTGACCCCGAGACCGCCCCGGCGGCTTTGCTGCACAACCTCAAGCACAACAAGGTGCTGCACGAGAAGAACGTCGTGCTCACCGTGAAGACGATCGACCTGCCGCGCCTCGCCGATGCCGACCGGATCCGCATCGAGCCGATGGGCCCGCATTTCTGGCGGGTGGTGATGAAGTTCGGCTACATGGAATCGCCGAACATCCCGAAAGGGCTGGCGCTGCTGCGCAAGCAGGGCTTCAAGTTCGACATCATGGCGACGTCGTTCTTCCTGTCCCGCCGCTCGATCCGGCCGGCCGCGCAATCCGGCATGCCGCTCTGGCAGGACCGCATCTTCATCGCCCTCGCCCGCAACGCCAACGACGCGACCGACTTCTTCCAGATCCCGACCGGGCGCGTGGTCGAAGTCGGCACGCAGGTCACGGTGTAGGGCGAGGCGCGCCGCCCCCCGCCCGTCCTCGGGGGCGTTGCGGGCACCGGTCGGCGCAGGCCCGGGGCGGGCTCACCCACCCGCCGCGACGCCGTCGAGCACCGCCAGGATCTCGCGCCCGGTGTCGTACCGGGCGAAGCAGGCCGCCAGGGCGCGCGCCCGCGCCCGGTAGGCGGGCGCGTCGAGCACCGCGTCGACGGCCCGGCGCAGGGCAGCGGGCTCCTGGCCCGAAGCGGGACTTTGGCTCGAAGCGGGACTTGGGCCCGAAGCGGGACTTGGGCCCGAAGCGGGACTTGGGCCCGAAGCGGGACTTGGGCCCTCCTCGCGCAGGAAGATCCCGGCCCCCGACCAGCCGACGCGCGCCCCGACCTCGGCCTTGTCCTCGGTGAGCCCGGCCGAGACGATCGGCACCCCCGCCTGCAGGGCCGCCAGCACCGTGCCGTAGCCGCCATTGGTGACGAGGGCATCGACCCGCGGCATCAGCTCGGCGAAGGGCAGAAAGGTCGCCGCCCGCGCATTGGCCGGCAGCGGGACCCGGATCGCGTCCAGGGGCCGCCCGCCGGTCGTCGCCACCACGAGCACGTCGTCCCGGTCGGCGAGGGCGCGCAGCGTCGGCTCGACCAGCTCGCCGAAATCCTCGTTGGCGAGGGTGCCCTGCGTCACCAGGACGACGCGCGAGGCGCCGTCGAGGTCGGACCACCAGGCCGGACGAGGCCCGGAGACCGGCGGCGGGGGCAGCGCGCCGACGAAGCGGATCGAGGGCGGCAGCGGCGCGAAATCGTACTCGAAATCCGGGATCGTCAGCTGGATGACCGCGTCCGGCAGGGTGAGGATCGAGTGGGTCAGCGAGGCCGGCAGCCCCGGCAGTCCCATCCGGGCGAGCGCCGCGTCCGCCGCGGCGCGGACCGGGCCCGTGAAGGCGCGGTCGACCTGCGCCCGGATCGCCGCGTAGAGCGCCCGCTCGGCCTCGTCCCGCGCCGGGGGCAGGCCGGGGCCGAGCGGCGCGCCGTCCGGTCGGTCGAGGAACAGGAAGCTGATGTTGCAGGTCACCACCGGCGGCCGCTCCCGGCGGTCGAGGAGGAGCGGCAGCACGCCGAGGAACAGGCTCCCGGCCACCACCGCGTCCGGCCGCTCGGCCGCGATCAGCGCGCGCAGGGCCTTGGCCTGGCCCGGCATGCTGTCGATGAAGCGCCGCTCGAATTCCCGCCGGCCGCGCTCCGGCCCGGGCGGCAGCGAGGTCTCGCGGTACTCGGGCGCGTGGTCGTCCGCGTAGGCCGCGCAGCGGAAACCCGCCGCCTCCACCCTCCCCCGCATCGCCGCGGAGGTGAGCACCACCACCTCGTCCCCGCGGGCGGCCGCGATCCGCGCCACCGCGAGCAGGGGGTTGACGTGTCCGGTCAGGGGCGTCGCCGCCAGGATGAGTTTCATCGCCGTCTCCCGATCTCCCGGATCGATGGGGTACCCCATCGCGGGGCCCGCGCCGGGTGCGCAGGTCTCCGTTCCGCCTAGGGCATTTTCCGACGAAGTGGATGCCGGTTCGTCGCAGAAAATGCTGCAAGATCAAAGACCTAGAGCAGTACCCGATTGCAACGTGATCGGGTGCTGCTCTAGCCCCCGCCGTGCGGCGGCGGCGCCCGCCCGCCGCCGAGCAGGCGCCCGCCCGCCAGCGCGTTCGCGCCGATCACCGCCGCGACCGCGGCGGCGTGCACGGCGAGGTCCGTCCCGGTCGCGTCGTGCGGGTGGAACAGGACCAGGATCGCGGCCGCCGCCGCCGCCGCCGCGAGCCCCGCCAGGGCAGCAGTGAGGACCGGCCGCAGCGGGCAGGCCCGGCGCAGCATCGCCGCGAGGAGGAGGGAGAGCGGCAGCGAGACCGCGACCAGGAAGACCGCGCAGCCGCGCATCTCCCCGGCATCCGGCAGGTCCGTCCCGGGGGCGATCCAGGCCCGCAGGCAGCCGAGGCCGCTCGCCGCGAGCCAGAGCGCGGCGGGCGGCAGGGGCAGCAGCGCCCAGCGCGGCGAGCGGCCGGGCACGCTGGTGCAGAAGGCGGCGAACGCCGCGGCCGCGGCGGTGAGCACGGCGCCGAGGGCGGCGAGGGCGAGGTCCGGCACGCCCATGCGCAGCCGCAGGGCCTGCACGTCGACGAAGGGCAGCGTCAGCAGGGCGAGGCCGAGCGCGGCGGCGCACCAGGCGAGACCCCGGCGGAGCGGGCTGGGCAGCGGGCGGACGGGCCTGAGGTCGCGGGCGAGCGCCTCGACCAGGATCTCGTGGGCAGGGGCGTCAGACATGGCCGTCCTCCCTGTCGGGCGCGAGCGCGGCGCGCAAGGATTTCAGCGCCCGGTGCAGGTTCACCTTGAGCGCCCCCTTGCTGCGGCCGGTCGCGGCCGCGGCCTCGGCGAGGGAGCGCTCGCGCAGGGAGAGCTGCTCGACGGCCTGTCGCTGGCCCTCCGGCAGCGCCGCGACCGCGCGGGCGAGGCGCGCCTCGCGCTGGCGGCGCTCGATGGCCTCGCCGGGGAGCGGTCCCCCGTCGCTCTCGGCCTCGTAGGCGAGCGGGTCGTGCACCTCCTGCGGGCGGCGGCCCGTCCGACGCACGAGGTCGATGGCGCGGCGCTGGGCGATGGCGCGCAGCCAGGGCAGGAAGGGCCGGGCCGGATCGTAGGTGGCGCGGGCCCGGTGCACCGTGAGGAGCGCGTCCTGGACCACGTCGTCCACCGCGTCCCCGCGCACGCCCTGGCCCCGCGCGGCCGCGGCGATGACCGGCACGCAGTCGCGCAGGAGCACCCGGTAGGCGGCGGCGTCGCCCCCCTGCGCCGCCGCCATCGCGGCCGAGAGCCTGGTCTCGAGGTCCATGGCCGCGCCTCACCCGATCCCGGACCGGCCAGGGGCGGGCGGCATCGGCTCGCCGGGGCGAGGATCGACGAGCAGCGCCCGCCCCAGGCCCGACCCCGCCCCGACCATGGCGGCGATGGCGGCCACCTGCGCGGCGACGTCGCGCCCGGACGGCCGGTAGGGATGGAACAGGGCGACCAGGGTCGCGGCGGTGGCCGCCGCCGCGAGGCCGATCAGGGCGCCCGTGAGGCGCGGGCGCAAGGGGTGGCCGCGCCGCACGACCTCGCCGAGGAGCAGCGCGACCGGGACCGCGACGCCGACGATGAACAGGAGGCTCGCGGCCGTCTCGGCCGGGGTCGCCGGGTGGTGCTCCATCTCGCGGCCGCTCAGGGACGCGGCGAGCCCCGCCCCGAGCCAGATCGCGGCCGGCGCCAGCGCCAGCGCGGTCCAGCCCCGGCCGCGGTCCGGCAACCCGGTCAGCACCGCCGCCGCGGCCGCCCCCGCGGCGGTCGCGGCCGAGCAGGCGAGCATCACGCCGATCTCCGGCATGGCGGCGACCCGCGCGGCGAGGTCGCCGAGGTCGGAGACCGCCGCGAGGCCCGCCGCCATGGCGAGCACGACCGCGCCCCAGGCCGCGATGCGCCGCCCGGGCGGGGCGAGGCGGCGCATCGGCTCGAGGCGCCGCGCCAAGCCCTCGATCGTGGCGCGGTGGCGCCGGTCCTGTGCCATCGCCGAACTCTCCCTTTTGGCGGGCGGGACGGCCCGCGCGAGCGGGGCGCCCCGCCGCGTCATGAGATGGGCGCGAGCCGCGCGGCGGCGAGGATCCGCCCGTCCGGCGCCTGCAGGAGGATGGCCGCGTCCTCGCCCGCGGGCGCCGGATGGACCAAGCGCAGCGGGGCGCCGCGCCAGGACCCGAGATCCCGGATCGCCCGGACGACGTTCGACTCGGTCAGGGTGCGGCCGGCATTCTCGCCGCGCCGGACCGGGGTCCTGTGCGCGCGATCGAAGCCGACGAGGATGAGCCGGCCCTCGCCCGGCCCCGCCCCGACCGCGACGGCGATCCCGTCCGGGCCGCGCCTCAGGGTCAGGGCCGGGCCGGCCTGCCGGTCGGCCCCTTCTGGGTCTGCCTCTGCCGGGGCGGCCCCTGCCGGGGCGGCCTTTTCCCGCGCGGCTCGCGCCCGGGCGATCGCGCGCCCGGCGGCCTCCCTGTCCGATCCGACGACGCTCTCCCGCCCGTCGATCACGAGTTGCGGGGTGAAGGAGACGCCGTCGAACCGCGCCGCGTCGCCGGCCTGCCGCGCGGTCGCCTCCGGCAGCGAGAGCGGATCGTGCCAGCCGAGGCCGTTCCAGGAGGTGACGTGGAAAGTGAGCGGGAGCAGGTCGGGACGCTCGCGGGCGAGGTCGGTCACGAAGGCGTCGGCCGGCGGGCAGGAGGAGCAGCCCTGCGAGGTGAAGAGTTCGAGCACGACCGGCCGCTCGGCGGCGCGGGCGGGCACGACGGCGAGGAGAGCCAGGAGGGCGAGGAATGGACGCATCGGGGCGGGCCTGCGCTTGGGTGACGCGCCGGATTCGCCCGCGCGCCCGTCCCGGTTACGGCCCCGCGCCCGGGACCGGGGCGCGCCGCGGGGGCGACGGCGAGGAGAATCCGTCCGCGGGTCTCGCGGGACGATGGGCAGCCCGGCGACGGGCAGGTCTTCAGCGTCCCCGTTGAGCATGTCCCAACCCCTCGACCAGTCCGCTGCGCCGGCTCCGCAAGCTTCGCTGTGGCGGGGTCGCAACACCGCGAAAGCATCCCAGGATTGCCCTCAACCGCCCCCCCTGCCGCCCCGATCCCGCCATAAACCGACGGCACCTCAACGGCCACGTTAAACGGCTGTCCCCACAACGATTTACTGCGGCGAACCGGGTGCCCCGGGGGATCGCAGGCGACGCTGGCGGAGTTACCGTCAGGGGTGTCGTTCAGCGCCGTCATGCGGCCTCCAAAAGGACGCATGGCGGGAGGATCAGGGCTCGGGGCAAACCGACCGATCCGGCAATCAGTGAGTACGGGACAGGCCATGGACGCGCGTCACACCATCGACAAGTCGAGGCTCCCCAGCCGCCACGTCACCGAGGGACCGGCGCGGGCGCCGCACCGCTCCTACCTCTACGCGATGGGGCTCACGCGCGAGCAGATCCACCAGCCTCTGGTCGGCGTCGCCTCGTGCTGGAACGAGGCCGCGCCCTGCAACATCGCCCTGATGCGCCAAGCGCAGGCGGTGAAGAAGGGCGTGGCCGCCGCCGCCGGCACGCCGCGCGAATTCTGCACCATCACGGTGACGGACGGCATCGCCATGGGCCACCGGGGCATGCGCGCCTCCCTGCCCTCCCGCGAGGTCATCGCGGATTCGGTCGAGCTGACCATGCGCGGCCACGCCTACGACGCCCTCGTGGGCCTCGCCGGCTGCGACAAGTCCCTGCCCGGCATGATGATGGCGATGGTGCGCCTCAACGTGCCGTCGATCTTCATCTATGGCGGCTCGATCCTGCCCGGCACCTTCCGGGGCCGGCCCGTCACCGTCCAGGACCTGTTCGAGGCGGTGGGCAAGCACTCGGTCGGCGCGATGAGCGACGAGGATCTCGACGAGCTGGAGCAGGTCGCCTGCCCCTCGGCCGGGGCCTGCGGGGCGCAGTTCACCGCCAACACCATGGCGACCGTCTCCGAGGCGATCGGCCTCGCGCTGCCCTACTCGGCCGGCGCGCCGGCGCCCTACGAGATCCGCGACAAGTTCTGCGCCGCGGCCGGCGAGATGGTGATGGACCTGCTCGCCAGGAACATCCGCCCGCGCGACATCGTCACCCGCCGGGCGCTGGAGAACGCCGCCACCGTGGTGGCGGCCTCCGGCGGCTCGACCAACGCGGCGCTGCACCTGCCGGCGATCGCGCACGAGGCGGGCATCTCCTTCGACCTGTTCGACGTCGCCGAGATCTTCAAGCGCACCCCCTACGTCGCGGACCTGAAGCCGGGCGGGCGCTACGTCGCCAAGGACCTGTTCGAGGTCGGCGGCATCCCGCTGCTGATGAAGACCCTCCTCGACCACGGCTTCCTGCACGGCGACTGCATGACCGTGACGGGCCGCACCATCGCCGAGAACCTCGCCAAGGTCGCCTGGAACGACCAGCAGGACGTGGTGCGCCCGGCCAACACCCCGATCACCCCGACCGGCGGCGTGGTCGGCCTGAAGGGCAACCTCGCCCCCGAGGGCGCGATCGTGAAGGTGGCCGGCATGGCGCCGGACCGCCAGGTCTTCGCCGGTCCCGCCAGGGTCTTCGACACCGAGGAGGCCTGCTTCGAGGCGGTGCAGAACCGCCAGTACAAGGAGGGCGACGTTCTCGTCATCCGCTACGAGGGTCCGAAGGGCGGCCCCGGCATGCGCGAGATGCTGGCGACCACGGCCGCCCTCTACGGCCAGGGCATGGGCGACAAGGTCGCGCTCATCACCGACGGTCGCTTCTCCGGCGCGACCCGCGGCTTCTGCGTCGGCCATGTCGGCCCGGAGGCGGCGGTGGGCGGCCCGATCGGGCTGCTCAAGGACGGCGACATCATCCGCCTCGACGCGATCCAGGGCACGCTCACGGTCGACCTCTCGGACGAGGAACTGGCCGAGCGGCGCAAGGCCTGGGCCCCGCGCGGCAACGAGGCGACCTCCGGCTATCTCTGGAAATACGCGCAGACCGTCGGCCCGGCGGTGAACGGCGCGGTGACGCATCCGGGCGGTGCCCAGGAGACGCTCGCCTATGCGGATGTGTGAGGGCGGCGCTCGGTCCGGATCGGGACCCGGCCGCCGGACCCTGGGCGCCGTGCTGATCGCAGCCGCGCTGATCGGGGCCAGCGTCGGGGCCGGAGATTCCGCGGCGGCGCTCGACGCCGCCGCGCGCACCCCCGTGCCGGCGGGCGGCTACCGCAACGTGCGCGAGGCCGTGCGCTCGGGCGTGCGCGACTACAATGCCGGCGACAAGGAGGGCGCGGCGCGCGCCCTCGAATACGCGGCGGGCCAGGGCCACGCCCTCGCCCTGTGGAAGCTCGGCCGCATGTACGCGGAGGGCGACGGCGTCCCCCACGACGATCTCAAGGCCTTCGAGTTCTTCTCGAAGATCGCCGACGAGAACGCCGATGACGGGCCCGATTCCGCCAACGCCACCGTGGTGGCGAGCGCCTTCACGGCGCTCGGCCGCTACTTCCTGGACGGGATCAAGGGCTCCTACGTCCAGCCGAACGTCGAGCGCGCCTACGAGATGTTCAACTACGCGGCCTCGTATTACGGGGACCCGAACGCGCAGTACAATCTCGCCCGGCTCTACCTCGACGGAACGGGCGTGGCGCAGGACACGCGGCAGGCGGCGCGCTGGTTCAACCTCGCGGCCGAGAAGGGCCACCCGGCCGCGCAAGCCCTCCTCGGCCAGATGCTGATGAACGGCCAGGGCGTGCCGGTGCAGCGGGCGCGCGGGCTCGCCTGGCTGACGCTCGCCCGCGACGCCGTCGAGGGCCCCAAGGATCAGTGGATCGTGACCCTGCAGGAGCAGGCGCTCGCCTCGGCGAGCGAGCGCGACCGGGCCGAGGCGCAGGCGCAGGTGGACGGGTTCTACCGCCGCAGCGCGCGGGCGCGCTGAGGCGGCCGCCCGGCTCCGCATCTCCCGCCCGGTCGCGCCGCACGAGAGAAGCGCCCGATCACGGTGCAACCGGACGCTGCTCTCGGTCCGTGATCGTGCCGCATCGTCCTCGACGAACCGGCATCCGCGTCGTCGGAAAATGCTCTAGCCCTTGCGCGCCGCGACCGCGGCCGTGAACGCGCGCCGCTCCAGGATCCCGGCGAGCCAGCCGGCGAGGCGGGGGAAGCGCTCCGCATCCACCTCCTCACCGGCGAGGCGCAGGTTCACGAAGCCGGTGGCGACCGCGATGTCGGCGAGGCTGAACGCGTCGCCGACGAGGAAGGGCCCGGAGATCTGCGTCTCCAGGTAGCCGAACAGCCGCGGCTGCTCCTCGTCGATCGCCCGGCGGGCAACCGCCTCGTCGCCCGGCAGCTTCAGCACCTTGGGCCGCAGCACGCGGTGCACGAAGGGGCGCAGCAGCGGCCCCATCAGCTCCGTGTCGGCGAACTTGTCGAACCAGACCGCCCGGCCGCGCGCCCGCGGCTCCGCCGGGAGCAGCGCCGGCCCCGGATAGGCCGCGTCGAGGTAGTGCAGGATCGCGGAGGAATCGGCGATGCGGAAATCCCCGTCGCACAGGGCCGGGATCTTGCCGAGCGGGCTCGACGCCCGGAACTCCGTGTCAGGATCGTGGAAGCGGAGCGGGACGTGCTCGAAATCGAGCCCCTTCTCGAACAGCCCGACCAGCACCTTGCGCACGAAGGGCGACACGCTGCTGCCGTAGAGCTTCACGGCCTTCCTCCCTCTGGGGAGCCGGGAGACTATCAGGTGACCCGGCCCGAAGGCGAGCGACGAGGCCGATGGCGCGCCGTCGCGGCCGCGACCGGCCTCACTCCTCCGCGCAGGACGCGTCGACGCGCCAGGCCCGCTCGGGCGGGCCGGACCACGCGACGGGCGATGGGCCTTGAGCGAGGTCGAAGCAGGGGCGCCCCGCGAGCGCGTTGACGATCACCGCGCTGCGCCACGCCATCAGGCTCAGCTGCGGCTCGGCGATCCCGTGGCTCGTCAGCCCGGCATTGAGCGCGAAGATCCGGCAATGGTCGGGCCCGTCCCAGCGGATCGCGAAATCCGCGGAGGGCTGCGGGCGCCCGTCCGCGTCGAGGGCGAGCCGGTGCCGGATCGGGGCGAGGCAGTCGGGCAGGGCGTAGCGGTAGCCGGTCGCGAGGATGACCACCTCCGTGCGAAGCACCTCGATCCCCCCGTCGAAGCCGTTGCGCATCACGAGCCGCGGGACGCCCCCGGTCGCGTCCGCGTCGCGCACGTCGCGGTGCGGCAGGAGGCCGACCGCGGGCCCCTCCGGCTCCAGGTGCCGCAGGGCGTAGAGCCGGCGGTAGAGCGCCCGCAGGGTCTCGGCCGAGATGCCGTCCCCGGCGAGCTTCTGGCGGGCCACGATGGCCCGCCGCCGCGGCTCCGGCAGGTCGCGGAAGCGCTCCACGTAGTGCGGGGTGAACACTTCGTTGGTGAAGGGGGTCGCGTCGAGGGGGAGGAAGTTCGGGCGCCGGCTGATCCAGTCCACCCGCGCGGGCGCGTCGCGGCCCCGCCCGAGAAGGTCGAGGACGATCTCCGCCCCGCTCTGGCCGCCGCCCACCACCGCGACGCGCCGGCCGGCCGTGCGGTCGAGGGCGAAGGCGGCCTTCGAGGCGTGGAACCATTGCGGCTCCGGCAGCTTCGCGGCGAAGTCCGGAACCGCCGGACGCAGGCCGACGCCGAGCGCGAGGTTGCGCGCGCGCACGGGCCCGCCGGCCCGCGGACCGTCGCAGGCGAGCACGAAGCTGTCCTCCGCGAAGGTCACCTCGCGCACCGCCGTGCCGATGCGCAGGGACGGCAGCCGCGCCGCCACCCAGGCGAGGTAGCGGGCGAATTCCCGGCGCGGAACCTCGGCGAAATCGGCGTTCAGGAACTCGTAGAAGCGCTTCTGCGCCACGAGGTAGGCCATGAAGCTCCACGGGCTCGTCGGGTTCGTCGCCGTGACGAGGTCCTTCAGGAAGGAGGTCTGCAGGCTCACCCCCGGCAGCATCATGCCGGGGTGCCAGTCGAAGGCCGGCTCGCGCTCGAAGAAGCGCGCGTCGAGGTCGCCGACCGCGTCGGCCTGGGCCGCGAGACTGAGGTTGAAGGGACCGATGCCGATGCCGGCGAGATCCAGCGGAGATCCGGTCACTGTGCGCGCGCTCCTGCGGCTGCGGCCTGCTCGGCCCGGTGGAGGGGGTTGAGGAGGGGGCTGCCCGTCCGCGGGACGGGACGCTGGCTCGACGCGCCGTAGCCGAGGGCGAGGCGCACGCGGTTGATGCACACGCGCGGCACCGTCGGCGCGAAGAGGTCGAAGAGGGCGAAGCGTCCGGCGAGGTCGGGATGGGCCGCCTGGTAGCGGCGCAGCACCCGGGCGAGCGCCGCGTAGAACCGGATCTCCGGGAGGCCGTCGTGCTGGGCGAGCGCGTCCGAGACGAAGCGCAGCACGCTCGCGAAGTGCCCCGTCTGGAGGTGCTGCAGGAGGTGCGCGGCGGGCCGGCGCAGCAGCGTCTCGCGCACGCCCTCGGGCAGGTCCCCCGCCTCCGGGAAATCCTGGTCGACGAGGTCGCAATCGCCCTGGAAATCCTTGAGCGCGACCCCGCAGGGCACCGCGTCCCGCAGCACCAGGGTCACGTTCTGGCCGTGCGCGACGAAGCCGACGCCGTAGCGGCACAGGAAGTGGTAGAGCGGCACCGCGACGCGCGCGAACAGGTGCTCCAGCCACGCCTCCGCCCCGAGGCCGGACCTGGCGACGAGCGCGCTCACGAGCGGCCGGCCGTCCGCGCCCCGCTTGGTCAGCGCGCCCATCATCAGCGCCTGCTCGCCCGCGCCGAGCCGCGCCGCGACGGCGTCGCGCCAGATCGCGCCGAGCATCTCCCGGTGCTGATAGGGCGCGTCCGCCACCCGCTCGTGGACGGGGTGCGGGTAGAAGGCGCCGGCGCGCTCGCGCAGGACGATCGTGCCGGCGAGCGCCGGGTCGCGCGCCGCCCGCTCGGCGAGCCAGCCCGAGAGGGCCGGGCCGATCGCCATGTACTTGCCGGGCACGCCGCGCCACGCCGAGGTGTTGAGCACCGTCAGCGCGAGCTTCACGTCGAGGCGCGCGGCCGGGTCGCTGCCGGCCAGGGTGCGCAGCGATTGCTGCGGCAGGAAGGGGCTGCCGAAGACCCCCAGGGGAACGAGGCGCCCCGCCGCGATCTCGCCCGCGAACTGGAACGCGATCACCCGGTCCCACTGCCAGGGATGGATCGGCAGGAGCAGGAACCGGTCGAGCCCGAGCCCTCGCGTCCGGCAGGCCTGCGCGAGGCGCGCCCGCTCGGCGGGGTCGAGGGCGTCGGCGACGAGCGCCGCCTCGTCGAGGCCCGGCTCCAGCGTCAGGCGGCAGGCCGCGCGGTCGGCGGCGGCCCAGACGAGCCGCACGCCCGCCCGGAACTCCGGCGCGTAGGCCTCGAAATCCGCCAAGCCCCAGCCGATCCGGCCCTTGCTCGCCGGGGCCTTCGGGTGCCCGTCGAGGACTTGCTGCACCATCCGCTCGGGCAGGGCGAGGAGGTCGGCCCCCTCGCCCGCGGCGGCGATCCGCGCGTCGGCCGCGAGCGTGCTGTACAGTTCCTGCACGTAGGTGCAGAGGGTGTCGGGCGCGATGCCGAGCGGCTCGCGCGCGTCGACCAAGAATCCCGGCGCGTCCCCGGCCGGGACCGGCCGCCCGCCCTCCTCGCGCAGGAGGCTCTCCGGGTCGATCGCGAGGTTGCCCCAGATCCGGCGCGCGGCGGTGAAGCGGTAGGCGACGCCGCCCGGCAGGCGCAGCGCCCAGCGCGTGCCCGCCGCGTCGGTCGGCTCCGGCGCGAGCGCCTCCTCGAAGGCGAGTTCGCTGATCGCCTTGGCGATCACCGCGCGGTTGAGGCGCAGCCACAGCGCGGCGCCGACCGGCGCGCCGCCCGGCAGCGGGCCGAGGCCGGGCCCGCGCTGCCCCTCCGGCGGGCGCGGCACGCCCGCGCTCACAGCGGCACCTCGCGGAAGAACCGCTCGCGCTCGCAGCAGACCAGCGCCGCGCGCTTGTGCGGGAAGTCGAACTCCTTCAGCACCGCGTAGGCCGTGGTGGCGCAGTAGCTCAGCATCTTGCGGTGGGTGGCCCGGGGCTCGCCCATGATCCGGCGCGTGCGCGGCTCGTCGAGGAACAGGCAGTGGGTGACGGCGGTGAACCACGCCTGCGTGCGCGGCCGGCCGAGGTGGCGGGGATCGCCCACGAGGCCGTGCCAGCCGCGGTCGAAATCCTCCGCGTCGTAGTGGGGCCCGAGGCGATCCTCCTTCGCCCAGTAGACCTCGAAATAGGCGACCGGCTCGTCGTCGAACGCCCCGATCACGCCGTAGAGGTGCGGGTCGGCCTCCTGCTCGGCGAGGTAGCGATCGAGCGCGGCCTCGCTCCCGGCGAGGTCCCAGTAATGGGCGACCCGCTCCTGGTTCATCCAGCCGTGGAAGAGGGCGAGGTCGCGACGGCGGTCGATCGCCCGCAGCGACAGCGTCGTCCCGAGGCGCGGCAGCCAGCGCCGGTAGAAGGTGCCGGTCGGCCGCGGGGGCCGCAGCGGGCGCCCCTGCGCCGATCCGGGGGCCGCGCGCAGGAGCGGGTAGGCCGTCGCGGCGGGCCGGCCCCAGAGGAGCGGCAGCTGGTGGAAGGCCGCGCGGTCGACGAGCGCCTCGCCCTCGCGGCGGTCGGTCGCGAGCCCGAGCAGCGCGGGGCCGTCGGCGACGCGCAGGCGCACCGCCCCGGGGCAGCGCTGGAAGGCCGCCTCGGCGAGCACCGCCACGAGGTCCGCGTCGTCCGGGTGGGTCCCGAGCGGGGCGTCGAGGACGAGGCGGGCCGTGTCGCTCCCGTCCGTGCGCAGCTCCGCCCCGCCGAGGGGCGCGCCCTCCCGCCGCACCGTGAGCCGCGCGGCATTCGCGTCGCTCGGCTCGCACAGGACCGCGATCATCCCCTCCCGCCGGGCCGGCCAGTGCCGGCTCGTCGCGGCCGCGACGTCGAGGGCGAGCCCGGCCCCGGCCGCGATCCTTCCCTGCGCGGTCACGTCAGCGCCCCGCGATCGGGTTGGGGAGCGGCACGTACTCCGCGAGCGGGTCGGTGACCTCGGTGTTCTCGTCGATGTCGCGCAAGCCGATCATGAAGTTTCCCTTGCTGTCCAGGGTCGGGCTGGTGAGGAGGTGGTCGAGGCAGGTGCGGTCGCGCAGCGGCCCCGCGGCGAGCTCCGCGAGGACGTCCCGCAGGAGGCCGATCAGGTCGGACTCGGCGGCGAGCCCCGCGAGCGCGAGGGCGCCGACGACCGAGAACAGGCTGTTGACGACGAGGTAATAGCCCATGATGCGGGCCGCCTCCGGCGCACCGAACAGGTGGCCGGCCTCGAAGGCGAGCCCCGGGGCGGCCGCGCGCAGGGCCGGCAGGGCCTCGCGCACGTAGCCCGTGCCCTGGCAGTCGCGGAACCAGGCCCGGTCGGGCCAGCCCCCGCTCAGGCCGAGCACGAGGTTCTGCTGGTGCGCGCCGAAGAGCAGGCCCTCGTCCGCCTGCAGGACCAGGAGCGGGGCGACCGCGACCTCGAGGAAGCGCCGGAACCAGCGCGGTGCCACGCTCTCCGGGGCGGTCCCCTCGCGGGCCGCGACGCGGCGGATCGTGAGGGAGAGCCCGCTCTCGCGCCCGTCCGGCCCGACCTCGCACAGGGCCGCCAGGACCGCGGCCGGTCCCGCCCCCTCGCGGAAGGGGTTGTCGCGCAGGACCACCATGGTCTGCGGCAGCGCCGTCCCGTCCTCGCGCCGCAGCAGGAGGTAGGCCGGCTCGCCGAGGACC
This sequence comes from Methylobacterium sp. 4-46, assembly GCF_000019365.1. Taxonomy (GTDB): domain Bacteria; phylum Pseudomonadota; class Alphaproteobacteria; order Rhizobiales; family Beijerinckiaceae; genus Methylobacterium. The sequence continues at coordinate 5,547,698 of NC_010511.1, forward strand.
CGGAACCGGGGAAAGCGCGCGGCGACGCGCTCGCCCACCGGGCCGGCGAGCAGCCGGTCCACCACGAGGCCGCGCTCCCCCTCGGCCGGCCGGATCACCCGGGCCGAGTTGGTGAGGCGCAGGGACAGCGAGACCTTCAGCATGAAGGCCGCGCCCGGGGCGTAGAGGCTGCGCAGGGACGAGGTCGCGAACCAGGAAGCGCCGGCCTCGCCGTGGTCGACGACGAGCCCGGCCCGCATCAGCGCCCCGACCTCCGGATCGAGGGCGAGGCGCGCCGCCTGCCAGGGATGCATCGGCAGCAGCACCCGCCCCTCCGCCTCCTCCAGGATCCGGGTCGGAAAGACGGGATCCTCCTCGGCGAGATCCCGGACCAGCGCGGCGGCTTTCCGGGCGCGGGAGGCGCCCTGCGCCACGCACCAGGGCGCGGCCGACCACCAGCGCAGGGAGAAGCCCCGGCCGTATTCGGGCGCGTAGCGGCGCGCATCCGCGCGGGTGAACTCGTCCCGGCTGCGCGGCGTCGGGTGGACCGAGTGGCCGAAGCGCAGCGCCTGCTCGCCCTCCAGGAAGGCGGGGTCGCGCTCCCGGAAGGCGCCCCCGGGGGCGGCCGGGTCCGCCAGGAGGTCGGCCGTCTCCTCGAGGCTGTGGAGCACCCGCCGCAGGAAGGTCACCGCCCTGGTGCGATGCGCCCCTCCGACGATCGCCGGCTCGCCCGTCACCATGGCGGCGAATTCGGGCAGGCCCAGCGCGCGCGGCGGCAGGCCCGGTCGGTGCTCGCGGAGCGGCAGCCGGAAGGCGTGCTGCCCGACCCGCGACAGGTGCGCCACCTCCACCTCGACATGCGTCCCGCGCGCCGGCAGCGGGACGCGCACCACGACCGGCGCGCCCTCGCCATCGCCGTGCAGCGACCAGCCGGACCATTCCCGCATCAGGCTGTTCAGGAAGCACCGCGTCGCGACCCGGCACGCCTCGCCGCCGGACCGCGGTCCGAGTTCATCCATCGGAAAGCACCCCGTATCGCTGCGCAATGCCGCCCATCTAGCTGAAACTAGCCGCGTGTCGAGCAAAAAAATACTTTGTGATTGTTCTAGATAGAATTATTACGACTTGATGTTTACGTTGCGTCTGATTATGGGATGCGCGGCGCGAGCGGGCGGAGGCGTGCGATGGAGGATCCGACGGAGCGCGGCGCGGCGTGGCGGCTGGCCCTGGCGGTCTCCGGCGTCGGCTTCGGGCAATCGGCGCTGCTCGCCCTGGTACCGGTGGCGAGCGAGCGGACCGGGCTCGGCGGCGCGGCCATGGGGGCGCTGGCCTTCCTGGGCGCGCTCACCTTCCTGGTCGCGGCCCCGCTGTGGGGCGGCCTCGGGGCCGGGTGGCGCCTGCGCCGGCTCTGCGCGCTCCTCGGCGGCCTGATGGTGCTCGGCCACGGCCTCTTCGCCGCCGCCCTCCTGACGAAGGGCGCGGCGGCGCTCGGCCTCCTCGCCCTGTCGCGGCTCGTCCACGCGGCGGGGGCCGCCGGCGTGGTGCCGCACGCCCAGGCCGCGCTCGTGCGGCGCACGCCCGAGGCGGCGCGGCCCGCCATGCTCGGCCGGCTCGGGGCCGGGTTCTCGCTCGGGCGGATCGCCGGGTCGCTGGCGATGCTCGCGGGCGCGGCGTCCCCCGCCGCGCCCGTCCTGCTGCTGCTGGCGAGCCCGCTCGTGCTCCTCGCCGCCCCCGACTGGGCGGCGCCGGCCCGGGCGCCGGACGCGGCCGGGCGGGTGCGGCCCGGCCGGGGCGTGGCGCCGCTCCTCGCCGTCGCCTTCGCGGTCAGCTTCGCGCTCGGACAGGTCCAGATCGCGCTCGGCCTGCTCGTGCAGCAGCGCTTCGGCCTCTCCGCCGGGGCGGCCGCGGCGCTGGCGGGCTCGACCCTGGCCGCCGTCGCCCTCGCGGCGGTCGCGACGCAGCTCGTCCTCCTGCCCCGGCTCGGCCCCGGGCTCGGGCGCAACCTGCGCCGCGGCCTCGCCGCCCTGGCGGGCGGGGCCGCCGTCATGGCGGCGAGCCCGTGGCCCGGCCTCCTGGTCGTCGGCGGGGCGCTCGCCGGTGCCGGCACGGCGCTCGCGACGCCCCACTACGCCGCCTGGATCGCCGCCCGCACCGCCGGGGCCGCGCAGGCGCGCGCCGCCGGCTGGCTCGCGAGCGCCCACGTGGCGGGACAGGGGGCGGGCGCGCTGGCGGGCGGCGCGGCGCTGGCGCTGGCGCCCGCCGCGCCCTTCTGGTCCTGCGCGGCGGTGGCCCTCGCCGCCCTCGCGCTCTGCCTCGGGCTGAGCGAGGAGCCCACCGGCGCCGGGACGGACGCCCCCGCGGGGCCGCGGCCGCCGGAGGAGCGCGCGCCCGCTCACCCCGCCGCCTCCCGGCCGGCGCGCCGCAGCAGGCCGACCGTCGCCGCGGTGGCGGCGCCCGAGAGCAGGGCCGCGAGGCCGAACAGCGCGCCGTAGCCGAAGAGGTCGGCGAGCTTGCCCGAGACGAGGGACCCGGCGAGGTAGACGACGAGCTGGGCGCAGGCGAGGACCGTGAAATCCGTGCCCGGCTGCCCCGCGGAGGCGGCCGCCATGAACAGGCTGTAGAGGGCGACGATCTCCATGTAGCGGATCAGGGTCTGGAACCCCGCCGCCCCGAAGAGCGGCCCGTGGCCGGCGACCAGGCCGAGCGCGTGGGCGGCGAACAGGCCGAAGCAGAGGGTGCGCAGGAGGCCGAGCAGGCCGAGGGTGGCCGCCGTGCCGAGGCGCCGGACCAGCACGGCCGCCACCACCGAGCCGGCGAGCCCGGCGGTCGTCGCCGCGACGCCCGAGAGGTAGCCGATCCGGTCGAGGGGCACTCCGGCATCGACGAGGTAGGGCCCCTCCATCGCCTTCACGAGGCCCTCGCTCACCCGGTAGGTGAGCGCGACCCAGAGGATGCTGCGCACCTCGCGGCGGCGCAGGAAGGCGCGCACCGAGGGCCGCCTCGCGCCGGCCTCGGGGGCGGGATCGCCCTCCCGCATGGCGAGGGCCGCGGCGAGCGGCAGGGTCGAGGCGGCCGCGAGGGTCAGCAGCATCCAGGTCCAGCCGACGCGGTGGTAGAGGACGAGCCCGAGCGTCCCGCCGACCACCACCCCGAGGGCGACGGAGCCGCCCTGGATGGCGTTGCCGACGGGCCGATCCTCGGCGCGCAGCTGCTTCACGGCGTAGCCGTCCGTGGCGATGTCCTGCGTGGAGATCAGGAGCGAGGCGAGGAAGCCGACCGCCATGATCGGGCCGACCTGCGTCGGCCCGAACGGCACCAGCGCGAGCAGGCAGGCGATGACGCCGAGCTGGGTGACGATCACCCAGCCCGCCCGGTGGGCGCGCGCGAAGGGGCGGACGCGGTCGACCACCGGGGCCCACAGGAACTTCAGCACGAGAGGGAGGAACAGGAGGCTGAGAGAGCCGATCGCGGCGCGCGAGACCCCCGCCTCGCGCATGATCGGCGGCAGCGCCGCCGCGATCAGGTAGGAGGGGATCGCCTGCGCGACGTAGAGCCCGGCGAGCACCGCGAAGAGCCGCGCGCGGCCGGGCGCGGGCCCGGCCGCGAGGGCGGGCGGGGAGGACGGGCGCGGTCCGGCGGTCGCGGTCATTCGGTCTCCCCCCTGCCCGCGGAGCGGCCGGGGGCCTGCGCGGCGAGGAAGCGGCGGGCGCCCGCCTCGTCCTGCGTGACGGCGAGCGGCATCGACCAGAGCTTCCGGAAGGTCTCGGCCATCCGGGGCGTCGCGCCCGGCCGGACCAGGGCGATCGCCCAGCAATCCCGCTCGATGCGGGCGCGGCTGCCCTTGAACCACAGCGCCTGCGCGCGCTCCCCGGCCTGCGACAGCCGGCCCTCGCCGCCGAACACGGCGAGGAGCGCGAAGGGGCGCCCCGTCTCCGCGATCGCCGCGAGGGCGGCGAGGTAGTCGCCCTCGTCGCGCTCGCCGTGGGGCGGCACGAAGCGCAGCACGCGCAGCGCGCCCTCGTCCTCCAGGCTCACCATGGTCAGAAGGTCACCCGGTAGCCGGCCGTGACGGTGCGGCCGAGGGAATAGACCGGCAGGTTGCGCACCGAGGTGGCGGACGGGTTCTGGACGACCGCGTCGAGCAGGTTGTTGACCGCGAGATAGGCCTCGCCCCCCGCGACCGGCACCGAGAGCGCCGCGTTCATGGTGGCGCCGGCCTGATCCGGTAGCGCGTCCCCGCGAGGTCGATGCGCGCGTCGCGCCCCGAATAGCCCTCGCCCTCCAGGCGCAGGGAGACCCCGCCGTCGAACAGGTAGCTCAGCCAGACCGTTCCCCGGTAGGGCGTGGCGATGCGGTTGTTGGGCAGCCAGCTGTCGAGGCGGCCGTCCTTGTTGCTGTCGAAGCGGCCCTCCCGGTAGGTGCCGATCACGCCCACGCGCGCCCGCTCGGTGAGGGCGTAGTCGGCGGTCGCCTCCGTGCCGTAGATGAATTCGCGCTGCTGCGAGATCGTGTTGCTGACCGGGTCGAAGGTCACGCCCTCCCGCGAGGTGCTGATGAAGCCCGCGAGGCTCGCGCGCCACGGACCCTCGCCGCCGCGCAGGCCGAGCTCGTAGTTGTTCACGATCTGCGCCTCCGGGGCGATCTGCTGGAAGCCGATCGTCCGGCGCGCGGCGGGCAGGCAGGTCGGGTTCGCCACCGGGCAGGCGAAGGCGGTGGAGAGGCCCGCGCGCCGGGTATAGGCGCCGACGTCCGGCAGGGCGAAGCCCTGGGAGAAGCCGGCATAGACCTCCGCGAAGTCGGTGACCCGGTAGGTCGCCCCGACGTTGAAGGTCGGCGCCGCATAGTCGAAGTGGCTGTCCGTCACCGCGAGGGCCGGCAGCACGTAGCCCTGGTAGCCGAGCGCGTTGCGCGCCGCGAGCGCCACGAAGGCGGCCGGCCGCGTGAAGTCCTGCACGTCGAGCATGAAGGCCTCGTAGCGCATGCCCCCGCGCACGGTCAGGCGGTCGGTGACCGGGATCTGGAGCTGCGCGAAGCCCGCCGCGGTCACCTGCTGGAGGGGCGTTAACACGTCCTCGCCGCTCGTGAGCGTCTGCCGGGTCTTCTCGACGATCACGTCGCTGCCCCAGGTCAGGCGCGCGCCCGGCCAGAGCCAGTCGAGGGGCGTGTCGACGGTCGCGTTCACGCCGCCGCGGTTGGAGAACAGCGTCGATTGGTTGTTGCGGCTCGTCGGGTCGTTCGGATTGAAGGAATAATAGACCTGCGCGTTGTAGGGAAACGAGAACGTGTTGAAATTGAAGCGCTTCTGGATGTCGTTGTAGAACCCGAGGATGCTGAGCGAGCCGAGGGCGAAGTCGCGGTCGAGGTAGCGCAGCTGCAGCGACTTGGTGTCCTCCAGCACGCTCAGGCCGGTGTAGGGCTTGCCGAAGAGCGGGCGGGCGAAGGGCGGGGAATAGTCGGTCAGGTAGCGGGGCGTCTGGTCGAAGGTGAACCAGTTGAACGACATCTCGACGCGCCGCGAGGCGTCGATGTCGTAGCCGAGCTTGGCCAAGATGGTCCCGCTGCCGAAGCGGTCGCCGCCGCCCTGGCCCAGCATGGCGTCGGAGGGCATTTCGCGGCCGGCCCCGTCGTAGGTCCGCCGGCTCATCCGGCCGGTGCCCGTGAAGACGTAGTCGAAGCCGCTCGGCTCGCGCCCCGAGACCGTGGCCGAGAGCTCCGGCACGACGGAGGCGCCGACGTCGTGCGTGAAGGCGCGCGTCGCCGCGTTGATCGTGACCCGCGGCGGCCCCGGCTCCGCCTTCCTGGTGATGAAGTTCACGGTGCCGCCCGTGGCGCCGGCCCCGTAGAGGCTGGAGGCGCCCGCCACCAGTTCGATCCGCTCGACCGCGTTGAGGTCGATGAGCGAGAGGATGCGCGAGACGTCGCGCAGCGGCGTGTTGAGCGGGACCCCGTCCACCAGCACGAGGAGGTCGCGGCCGCGATAGGTCTCGGAGGCGCCCGACACCGTCTGGTTCGACGCCGAGAAGCCCGGCAGCAGCCGCGCCAGGGCCGCGGAGGCGCTCGGGCTCTGCTTGAGCTGCTCCTCGATCGCGGGCCGGCCCACGACCTGCACCGTCTGCGGGATCTCCGACACCGAGCGCTCGGCCCGCGCCGCCGTCACCGTGATCGCGTCGAGGGCGACGGTGCCGTCGGGGGCGCCCTGCGCGGCGGCCTGCGCCGTCGCGGCGATCAGGGCCGTCGTCGAGATCAGGATGGTCCGCATCGTTCCTCGCATGCCTCCAAAGCTCCCCCGCACATCCGGGGTCCCGAGCCCCTGCCCTCGCGGAGCATTCGGAGCTGACCCAATGTTCGGTGCCAGTTTTTAATCGTTACAATGTAATCTTGCTGCATTCCGGCCGATTTTCGGCGGCCGTGTTCTTTCGTAATGTTCTCTGGCTAGTAGGATTGGGCGACGACAGCTGTCTAGGACGGGAGCGCAGTGGAAGACGGACTCACGCGAAACCCGGATCCGGGGGCGCCGCCGGGCGGCCTCGCGCCGGTGTGGATCCTCGCCGAGGGCGCGCCGCCGGGCGGCGGCTTCGCGCCGCCCCGCGCCGCGGGCCGGACCGCCCCCGTCCGCCGCGCGCCGCCCCCGGAGCTCCCGTTCGGGGCCGCGGCTTTGCTGCGCCTGGAGCCGGATATCGGGCTGATGTCCTGCTTCCGCCCGACGCCCGAGACCGACCTCCCGGTGGCGAGCCCCGTCCTGCCGGGCGGCGCCGTGCTGCTGCGCCCGCACGGCGGCGCCGTCCGGGCGCGGGTGGGGGGGACCCACGTCCTCGTCGAGGACGGCGAGGCGATCCTGCTTGCGGGGCCGGCGAGCCTGCGCGTCGCGGATGCGGGGCGCCTCGACGCGCTCGCGCTGCCCGCGCGCGCCGTCACGCCCGCCATGGCGGAGGTGGCCGCCTCCCTCCGGGTCTTCCCTCGGGACAGCGCGGCCTTGGCCCTGCTGCACCATTACGGCGCGGCCCTGATGCGGGGGCTGCTGCCGGTGGCGACGGGCGCGCTGCGCGAGCACGCCCTCGGGCACATGGCGGGCCTCGTCGTGATCCTGTGCGCCGACCCGGCGCCGGGCCCCGTCCCCGCGCCCCTCGACCGCGCGGCGGCCCGGATCGGGGCGATCAAGGCCGAGATCGAGCTGCGCCTCGACGACCGCACGATCACGGCGCGGCGCGTCGCGCAGCAGCACGGGATCAGCCTGCGCTCGCTCCAGAAGCTGTTCGAGGCGGAGGGCCGGACCTTCTCGGACTTCGTGCTGGAGCGCCGGCTCGACCGGGCGTTGCGCCTCCTGCGCTCGCCCGCGCGGCGGCGCCAGCCGATCAGCGCGATCGCCTTCGAGGTCGGGTTCGGCGACCTCTCCTACTTCAACCGCACCTTCCGGCGGCGCTACGGGATCGCGCCGCGCCGGGCCCGCGCCGCGCCGGGCGATCCGCCCGAGGGCCACTGACCCGGCCGGCGCGGGGGCTTCGCTCGGCCCGCCGGCCCGCATCGCGGCCGCCCCGAGCCGGCGCCCCCTTCGGCGCAGGAGGTCCGGGGCGGCGCGAGCCGCCCGAGGGGCCGCTCAGCGCCCGCGACGGGCCGCCGCGGCGGCCGCCTCAGGCCGTCGCCGCCGAGGGGTCGGGCCGGGCGGGCAGGCGCTGGCGCAGGCGCAGCCGCGTGATCGCCTCGATCTCGGCGAGCGCCGCCTCGCGCTCGGTCTCCGGGTCGTGGCCGAGGCGCTCCTCCAGGGCGGCGAGGATCTCCTCGGGCCGGCGGTCCCGCACCGCCATCACGAAGGGGAAGCCGAAGCGGTCGCGGTAGCGGGCGTTGAGGTCGAGGAAGCGGCCGCGATCCGCCTCCGAGAGGGCGTCGAGCCCGGCGCTCGCCTGCTCGGAGGCGGAATCCGGCGTGAGCGCCGCGACCCGCTCGCCGAGATCCGGGTGGCTCCGGATCAGGGCGGTGAGCCGCTCGGGATCGGCGGCGCGCATCGCCGCGACCATCGCGGCGTGCAGCCCCTCGGCGCTGTCCTGCTCGGGGCCGATCCCGCCCGCGAGGGTGCGCTCGGCCACCCAGGGGGAATGCTCGAAGAGGTCGCCGAAATGCTCCAGGAACAGGGCCGGGCTCATCGTGCTGGGCGCCAGGTCGCCCGGCGCGTGCCGGCGGATCCAGTGCCGGGCGATGTCGAGCCGCGTCGCCACCCAGACGTCCGCGTGGCCCGCCACGTAGTCGAGGAAGCGCGCCAGGGCCGCCGCCCGGCCCGGCCGCCCGACCAGCCGGCAATGGAGCCCGACCGACATCATCTTCGGCGCGCGCTCGCCCTCGGCGTAGAGCAGGTCGAACGTGTCCTTCAGGTAGGTGAAGAACTGGTCGCCGCTGTTGAAGCCCTGCGGCGTGGCGAAGCGCATGTCGTTGGCGTCGAGGGTGTAGGGCACGATCAGGAAGGGCCCGCGCGGGCCGGACACCCAGTAGGGCAGGTCGTCCGCGTAGGAATCGGCGCCGTAGAGGAAGCCGCCCTCCTCCTGCACGAGGCGCAGGGTGTGCTCCGAGGTGCGGCCCTGGTAGAAGCCGAGCGGCCGGGCGCCGGTCACCTCCGCGTGGATGCGGATCGCCTCGCCGATATGGGCGCGCTCCTCCTCGGCGGAGAAGTCCTTGTAGTCGATCCACTTGAGGCCGTGCGAGGCGATCTCCCAGCCGGCCTCGCGCATCGCCGCGACCGCCTCCGGGTTGCGTGCCAGCGCGGTCGCGACTCCGTACACGGTCACCGGGAGGCCGCGCGCGGTGAACAGCCGCCACAGGCGCCAGAAGCCCGCCCGGGCGCCGTACTCGTAGATCGATTCCATGGTCATGTGCCGCTGGCCCAGCCAGGGCACGGCGCCGACGATCTCGGACAGGAAGGCCTCGGAGGCCCGGTCCCCGTGCAGCAGGCAGTTCTCGCCGCCCTCCTCGTAGTTGATGACGAACTGCACCGCGAGGCGGGCACCGTTCGGCCACTCGGCCTGCGGCGGGGTGCGGCCGTAGCCGATCAGGTCGCGCGGGTAGGAGGTCTCGGTCATGGCTCCGGTCCGGATTGGGAACCGCCCAGTTTAGCTCCCCGCCGCCGGGACGCCAGGGCGTGATCCGCCGCGAGCCCCCGGCGGCCCCGGGGCCGCGAGACCGGGCCCCGGGGCGCGCTCAGCCGAGCGCGTCGAGCATCGGATCCACCCGCGCGAAATGGTCCGCCCAGCTCGGCGGCGCGAAGCCGGCGAGCCGCGCCGCGAGGTCCCGGCGCGTCCGCGAGCCGGGCGCCGCCAGATCCTCGACCATCCGCATCCAGCCGAGGCCGTCGAGGGGGTGGAGGAGGGCCGCGAAGGATCCCGCCACCTCCCGGTGGACCGGGATGTCCGAGGCCACGACCGGCAGGCCGGCGGCGGCGGCCTCCACCACCGGCAGGCCGTAGCCCTCCGCGAAGGAGGGCATGAGCAGCGCGGTGGCGCCCCGCATCAGCCGCACCAGCCCCGCCGTGGACAGGCCCGCCACCTCGACGACGTGCCGCCGCACCGCCGGGCAGCGGTCGAGGAGGTCGATCAGGTTCTCGCTCTCCCAGCCCCGGCGCCCGGCGATCACCAGCCGGGGCGTCGCGGGGCCGAGCCGGGCGTCGAGCTCCCGCCACAGGGTGAGGAGCCCGGAATGGTTCTTGCGCGGCTCGATCGTCCCGCAGGCGAGGAAGGTCGGGCGGTCGGGCGCGAGCGCCTCCCCGGCCCGGGCCGCGAAGGCGGGCTCGACGCCGAGGGGGCCCACCGTGACGGGGGGCACCCGCAGGCCCGCGCCCGCGAGGTAGGCCGCGACCCGCGCGCCCACGTCGGCCGAGTTCACCACGATCGCGGCGGCGTGGCGCGAGACCGTGCGCATCCGGCGGGCGTGGCGCGCCGCCTCGCCGTCGCGGCCGTATTCCGGGTACTCGATCGGGATGATGTCGTGCACGAAGAAGACCGGGCGCACGTCGGGGCGGTCGTAGAGCCAGTCGAACCGGGCCGGCCTGTCGAGGCGCAGATGCGAGGTGTGGAGGTAGAGCGCGCCCCGCGGCAGCCCGGCGATGCCGGGCATCCGGGCGAGCCGCAGCCGGATCGCCGCCTGAACCCGCCGCCGCCGGGGCGCCGGGGCGCCGCCCGCCGCGGCCGGCACGCCCTGGCCGAGGCGCGCCGCGAGCGCCCGGTAGGCGGGGTCGGCCTCGGCGGCGGCGTCCTCCGCCCAGCCCGCGACGGCGGCCTCCACGACGGCCTGCGCCTCCGGCCGCGGGAGGAGCCGCGGCCCGAGCGGCGTCGAGACGAGGCCGAAGCGCGGTCCCGGCTGGCCGAGCGCGTGGCGCGCATAGGCCAGATCGACGCGGTCGATGCCGGTCGGATGCGCCTGGGCGAGGCGCGTGACGAGGCGGGTCAGGTCGAGGACGACGGCACGATCTGTCATGAAGGACCAGTCGAGAGAGGACCGGGCGCCCATAGACGGGCCGGCCGGCCGAGGCCAGGGTCTGTGCGATGCCGCACGTCGCAGCGCTTGCCAGCCTAAGCAGTGATGATTAATCCCAATCGTCAGCGGCAGCCCGCCCACCGGCGGGCTTCGCCCATGGCGGCGATCGGTGACGGGGCGGGCACCGGCGCGTCGCACATCTTGGGCAGATTGATTAACCTGGAGCATTGTCCGAACCGGTGGATCGGACAGATCTCCAGCATGCGGAACGGGCCGCGGGCCCGGGCCCGCACTCGGGTGGGCGACATGACGATCGTGGATTGGGATCGCGAGGCGGTGAAGCGCGGCTTGGCCGAGGGTTCGGTCCTCCTCATCGACGTGCGGGAGGCGGACGAGTTCGCGCGGGGGCACATACCGGGCTCGGTGTCGCATCCGCTCTCGACCTTCGACCTCGGCGCGCTGCAGGCGCTGATCGCCGGTGACGGCCGGCGGCCGGTGCTCTCCTGCGCGGCGGGCGTGCGCTCCGCGCGGGCGCTCGCCTACGCGCAGAGCCAGGGCGTCGCGCTCACCGAGCATTACGCGGGCGGGTTCAAGGATTGGCTCGGCGCCGGCGAGGCGGTCGAGTAGGACGGCAATCCGCCGGGCCGCCCCGCGGCCCGGCGCTCGGATCGGCAGAGAGGCCCGCGGGAGGGCCGCGCGCCGCCCGCCGGCGCGGGTCCCGCTGCGGCCGGCGCGCCCCCCGGCCCCTGGCCGGATTCCCTCAAGGCAGGCGGCCGCGTGTGGCAGCGAGACACGGGAGAGTGAGTATGCGCAGGCGCTGGCTGGCAGCGATGGTCTCGGCGCTCGTCCTGGCGGCGGGGGGGCGGGCGCTCGGGCAGGCCCCGGGCGGCGCCCCGCCGACCGTGGTCGTCGCCAAGCCCGTGGTGAAGGAGGTGGTCGAGCGCGACGACTACACCGGCCGCTTCAACGCGGTCGACTACGTCGAGGTGCGCGCCCGGGTGACCGGCTACCTGGAGAAGATCCACTTCCAGGACGGCGCCGTGGTGAAGAAGGGCGACCTGCTCTTCACCATCGACCGGCGCCCCTACAAGGCGGCCCTCGACCAGGCCCAGGCCTCCCTCGCCTCGGCGCAGGCCCGCCTCACCTTCGCCCAGACCGACCTCGAGCGCGCCCAGACGCTCAGCCGCTCGGGCAACATCTCCGAGCAGGTCACCGACCAGCGCCGGCAGGCCTCGCTCACCGCGCAGGCCGACGTCGACAACGCCACCGCGGCCCTGCGGCAGGCCCAGCTCAACTACGACTTCACCGAGGTGCGCTCGCCGATCACCGGGCGCATCTCCCAGCGCAACGTGACCGAGGGCAACATCGTCATCACCGACCAGACGATGCTGACCACGATCGTGTCGCTCGACCCGATCTACTTCTCGTTCACGGTCGACGAGCGCTCCTTCCTGACCTACCAGGGCACCCTCCGGATCGGCATGGGCGCGACCCAGAAGGAGCACACGGTGCCGATCCTGGTGGCGCTCACCGGCGAGGACAAGCCGAGCCGCAAGGGCCAGCTCAACTTCGTCGACAACCGCGTCGACGAATCGACCGGCACCGTGCTGCTGCGCGCCACGGTCGAGAATCCGGACAACTTCATCAAGCCGGGCCTGTTCGGGGTGGTGAGCATGCCGGCCTCGCAGCCCTACAAGGGCGTGCTGATCCCCGACGAGGCGGTGGCGGCCAACCAGGACAAGCGCATCGTCTACGTGGTCGCGGACGACAACACCGTCTCCTCCCGCAACGTGCGCCTCGGGCCGAAGATCGACGGCTACCGGATCGTCCGCGACGGGCTGAAGGGCGACGAGACCATCGTGATCAGCGGGCTCACCCGGGTCCGGCCGGGCGCCAAGGTGACGCCGGACCGCAAGGACCTGCCCCCGACCCGGACCTGACCGGGCGTCCCGACACCCGGGGCGCGCGGCGCCCCGACACGCGGGGGCGCCGCCGCCCCCTCCGAGCGGGGCGCCCCTCCCGGAGGGGTGCCGCGCCCCCAAGGCCACGACAGAGCGGCCGGCCGCCCGCGGGCGGAGCCGGGCCGGAGGTCTCCGATGCGGTTTGCCCACTTCTTCGTCGACCGGCCGATCTTCGCCTCGGTGACGTCGATCGTCATCCTGATCATCGGCTACGTCTCGTACATCTCGCTGCCGGTCTCGCAATATCCCGAGATCGTGCCGCCCACCGTGGTGGTGCGCGCCTCCTACCCGGGCGCCAATGCCGAGACCGTGGCGGCCACCATCGCGACGCCGATCGAGCAGGAGATCAACGGCGTCGACAACATGCTCTACATGTCGTCGCTGTCGACGAACGACGGCAACATGCAGTTGACCATCACGTTCGCGCTCGGCACCAACCTCGACATCGCCAACGTGCTGGTCCAGAACCGGCTCTCGGTGGCGACGCCGCGGCTGCCGCCGGACGTGCGCAACCTCGGCGTCACGGTCCGCAAGTCCTCGCCCGACCTGATGATGGTCGTTCACCTGCTGTCGCCCGACAACACCTACGACCAGAACTACATCGCCAACTACATCTACCTGCGCATCCGCGACCAGCTGCTGCGCCTGAACGGCGTCGGCGACATCACGGTGTTCGGCGGCAGCGAGTACGCCCTGCGGTTGTGGCTCGACCCGGACAAGCTCGCGGCCTACCAGCTCTCGACCACCGACGTGATCGGCGCCCTGCAGGAGCAGAACGTCCAGGTCGCCTCGGGCGCCCTCGGCGCCCCGCCCTCGCCGACGAGCCAAGCCTTCCAGCTCGTGGTGCAGACGCAGGGCCGCTTCCAGGACCCGAACGAGTTCCGCAAGGTGATCGTGAAGGCCTCGGAGGGGCGGCTCGTGCGCATCTCCGACATCGCCCGCGTCGAGATGGGCCAGAAGGACTACGTCACCCAGTCCTTCCTGAACGGCCAGCCGGCGATCGGCGTCGGCGTCTTCCAGCGCCCCGGCACCAACGCGCTCGAAGCGGCCGAGACCGTGCAGAGCCTGATGAAGGAGCTGGCCAAGGACTTCCCGCCCGGGCTCGAGTACCGCATCGCCTACAATCCGACCGAGTTCATCGCCGAGTCGGTGCACGAGGTCTACAAGACGCTCGGCGAGGCGGTGGTCCTCGTCGTGGTGGTGATCCTGGTCTTCCTGCAGAGCTGGCGCACCGCGCTGGTGCCGATCATCGCGATCCCGGTCTCCCTCGTCGGGACCTTCGCGGTGATGGCGGCGCTCGGCTTCTCGCTCAACAACCTGACCCTGTTCGGGCTGGTGCTCGCCATCGGCATCGTGGTCGACGACGCGATCGTGGTGGTGGAGAACGTCGAGCGCAACATCTCGGACGGACTCTCCCCCGGCGAGGCCGCCCACAAGACCATGGACGAGGTCGGCGGCGCCGTCGTCGCCATCGCCCTGGTGCTCTCGGCGGTGTTCATCCCCACCGCCTTCATCCCGGGCATCTCCGGCCAGTTCTACCGGCAGTTCGCGCTGACGATCGCGGCCTCGACCATCATCTCGATGTTCAACTCGCTGACGCTGTCGCCCGCGCTGTGCAAGCTGCTGCTGCAGCCCCACCACGCCCACGGCCGGTCGCGCTTCGTCCTGGCGCGGCTCGGCAGCTTCGCGGCCAACACCTTCAACCGGGCCTTCGACGCGACCGCGAACGGCTACGCGGCGACGATCCGCTTCCTCACCGGCCGCACCGTGCCGCTGCTCGTGATGCTCGCCCTCTACGGCGGGGTGATCGCCGGCACCCTCCACCTCGCCCGCACCACCCCCACGGGCTTCATCCCACTCCAGGACCAGGGCTACCTGATCGTGGTGGTGCAGCTGCCGCCGGGCTCGGCGCTGGAGCGCACGACCGCGGTGGTGAAGGAGGCGGCCACCCGCGCGCTTACCATCGACGGCGTCGCCAACGCGGTGGTGATCTCGGGCTTCGACGGCTCGACCTTCACCAACACCACCAACGGCGCGGTGATGTTCCTGACGCTCAAGCCGTTCAAGGAGCGGCAGGCGCGCGGGCGCACCGCCGCCGCCATCGTGGGCGACGTCTTCGGCAAGACCGCCTCGATCACCGAGGCGCGCATCATCGCCATCCCGCCGCCGCCCGTGCGCGGCCTCGGCAACGCGGGCGGCTACAAGATGCAGGTGCAGAACCGCTCCGGCTCCGACATCGCGAGCCTGCTCGCCGCCTCGGGCGACCTGATCGCGGCCGCCAACCAGGACCCCAACCTGACCCGCGTCTTCACCACCTTCGGGAACGACACGCCGCAGATCTACCTCGACATCGACCGCACCAAGGCGCGCATGCTGAACGTGCCGCTCGCCAACGTGTTCTCGACCCTGCAGGTCAATCTCGGCGGCGCCTACGTCAACGACTTCAACACGTTCGGGCGCATCTACCAGGTCCGGGCCCAGGCCGACGCCAAGTTCCGTCTGGAGAAGGACGACATCGCGCGGCTGAAGGTGCGCTCCTCGACGGGCGCGCTGGTGCCGATGGGGTCGCTCGCGGGCATCCGCGACATCGCCGGGCCGCAGATCGTGCAGCGCTACAACCTGTTCTACGCGATCCCGGTCCAGGGCGACACGCGGCCCGGCGTGTCGACCGGCCAGGCGCTCGGCGCCATGGAGGCCCTGGCCAGGAAGACCCTGCCGGAGGGGATGAGCTTCGAGTGGACCGAGATCGCCTTCCAGCAGAAGGCGGTGGGCAACACGGCGCTCTACGTCTTCGCGCTCGGCGTGCTCCTGGTCTTCCTGGTGCTGGCCGCCCAGTACGAATCCTGGGCGCTGCCGCTCGCGATCCTGCTGGTGGTGCCCACGGGCGTGCTCGCGGCCTTCGCGGGGGTGCAGCTCCGGGCGCAGGACAACAACATCCTGACCCAGATCGGCCTGATCGTGCTGATCGGCCTCGCGGCCAAGAACGCGATCCTGATCGTGGAATTCGCCCACCAGATCGAGGAGAGCGAGCATCGCGGCCCGGTCGCCGCGGCGGTCGAGGCCTGCCGCCTGCGCCTGCGCCCGATCCTGATGACGGCCTTCGCCTTCATCCTCGGCGTGGTGCCGCTCGCCATCGCGACCGGCCCGGGCGCCGAGATGCGCCAGGCGCTCGGCACCGCGGTGCTGTTCGGCATGCTCGGCGCCACGGTGTTCGGCCTGTTCCTGACGCCGGTCTTCTACGTGGTGATCCGCCACGTCCTGATCCGCATCAACCGCTGGCGCGGCAGGGACGAGCCGCCGCCGAACCTCGCGGCCGCGCAGTAGCCGCGGTCCGGACCGCCCCGCGCCCCGGCGCGGGGCCGCCGCGGGGTCGAGCGCCCGTCCTCGCGCCCGGCGCGGCCCGCCCGCGCGCGGACTGCCTCAATCCCGCGGCCGGCCGGCTCCGTTGTGCGCGGCGCCGATCCGGTCGTTGCGAAGTCTTGCGTTTGCAATAAGCTTCCGACTGCTCAGAACGATAAAGCAACGTCTGAAGGGAGGAAGGTCGGATGAGGATGACGCGTCGCGGCGTGCTCGCCGCCAGCGTCGGCGCGAGCCTGACGCCGATGCTGCCCCGCCTGCCGCGGGCGCAGGCCGCCGACACGATCCGGATCGGCGTCCTGAACGATCAGTCCGGCCCCTACCGGGACATCAGCGGGCCCTACGGCGTCGCCTGCACCCAGATGGCGGTCGACGAGTTCGCCGCGAACGGCTTCCGGGTCGAGGTGATCTCCGCCGACCACCAGAACAAGCCCGATGTCGGGGCCAGCATCGCCCGGCAATGGTACGACCGCGACGGCGTCGACATGATCATCGACGTGCCGACTTCCTCGGTCGGCCTCGCGGTGAACCAGGTCGCCCGCGAGAAGAACAAGGTCTACATCAATACCGGGGCGGCGACGTCGGACCTCACGGGGGTGCAGTGCACGCCGGTGACGATCGCCTGGATGTACGACACCTACATGCTGGCGAAGTCGACCGGCGCCGCCATGGTGCGGGCGGGGGGCGACTCGTGGTTCTTCGTCACCGCCGACTACGCCTTCGGGCACGCGCTGGAGCGGGACACCACGGCCTTCATCAAGGCGGCGAACGGGCGGGTGCTCGGCAGCGTGCGCTACCCCTTCCCGTCGACCAGCGACTTCTCCTCCTTCCTGGTCCAGGCCCAGGCGAGCGGCGCCAAGGTGATCGCCTTCGCCAATGCGGGCGCCGACACGGTCAACTGCATCAAGCAGGCGGCGGAGTTCGGCGTGACCCAACACGGCACGAAGCTCGCGGCCCTGCTGATGTTCCTCTCCGACGTGCACGCGCTCGGGCTGCAGGCCGCGCAGGGCCTGATCCTGACCGAGAGCTTCTACTGGGACCTCAACGACCGCACCCGCGCGGTGACGAGGCGCGCCCTGCCGCGGTTGAGCGGCGTCTACCCGAACATGGCCTCGATCGCCGATTACTCCGCGACGCTGCACTACCTCAAGGCGGTGGCCGACATGGGGGTGAAGGCCGCCAAGGCCTCGGGCGTCGACGTGGTGAACCGCATGAAGGCGATGCCGACGGACGACGACGCCTTCGGACCCGGGCGCATCCGCGAGGACGGCCGCAAGCTCTGCCCCTCCTACCTGTTCGAGGTGAAGACGCCCGCCGAGAGCAGCAAGCCCTGGGATTACTACAAGCTCATCGGCACCACCCCGGCCGAGGAGGCGTTCCGCCCGCTCGACAAGGGCAATTGCCCGCTCGTGAAGGCGTGATCCGGGATCCGCTTCGATCAAGCGGATCTCGGATCACCCGATCATGCCGTCGGCTGCCCTCAAGGAAGCGCCGGGCCCCTCCGGCGCGCGTCCGGCCGGACGGCGGCGCGCGCTACGCCGAGCGCGGCGGCGCGATCGGGGTGCGCAGGCCCGCGATCACCGCCTTGAGCGTCCCGGCGACCGCGCCCGGCGAATCGGTCCGCGCGTGGATGCGGTCGTGCACGAAGGAGAGCTTGCCGATCACCACCGGCGTGAGCCGGAACGGGTACAGGTCCGGCTGCCCCATGCTGCGGTTGAGCGAGTTCATCGCGAAGGTGAGCGGCAGCCACGCCTCGATCAGCCGGCCGAGATCCGGCGCGTGGTGCGGGTCGAAGTCCATCGTCGTCGCGAGGCCGGCGCGCAGCTTGGGCCGCACCCGCAGGCCGAAGCTCGACGCGGTCTCGAGCGTGTCCACGATGTGGAGGTAATGCGCGAACGTCTCGGCGAAATCCTCCCAAGGGTGCGCGCCCGCGTAGGTCGAGACGAAGCGCTCCTGCCACGCCTGCGGCGCGCCGTGCGCGTAGTAGCCCCGCAGGGCGGCGCCGTAATCGGCCCGCTCGTCGCCGAAGATGTCCCGGAAGGCCGGCAGGCTCGGGTCGTGGCGGACCAGCACGTTCCAGAAATAATGCCCGATCTCGTGCCGGAAATGGCCGAGCAGCGTGCGGTAGGGCTCGCCGAACTGCGTGCGCCGGCGCTCGCGCTCGACGTCGTCGGCCTCCGCGAGGTTCACCGTGATGAGCCCGTTGTCGTGGCCGGTGAGCACCGCCGGGCCGGCCAGCTGCGCCTCGGCCGGATCGACCAGGAAGTCGAAGGCGAGCCCCTCGGGATCGTCGCGCCGCAGGGTGAGCGGCAGGTGCATGCGCAGGAGCGTGTAGAACAGGCGCCGCTTGGCGATCTCGATCTCCCGCCAGCGGGTGAGGTTCCAGGCGATCGAGAGGTCCGGCACCGTGCGGTTGTGGCGGCAGGCGACGCAGTAGGAGTCGGGGGCCTCCTCCGGGATCAGCCAGTTGCAGGCGCCGAGCGCCGCGTTGGCGCAGGCGCGGTAGCGGCGATGGGGCGGACAGGAGCCGCGCAGCGGCCCCTCGGCCCCGCTCACCGTCACGACGGTCTCGGCCTGCGGGTCGTAGCCCGCCCGGCGCCCGCAGCTGGCGCAGCGCTTGGTCTCGAAGTGGAAGGGCTGCTCGCAGGCTTCGCACTGGAAGATCTTCATCGCGCCCTCCGCCGCATCGGCGATGCGCCGCGTCCCGGATCAGCCCTGAAAAGGCTCAAACCCGGCAAAGTTCCGCCGTCGGCGGCACGGGACTTGCCTCGACCGGGGACCGCGCCGCCCCGCGGGAATGCGGCGGTCCCCGCGTCCCGTCCGCGGCTGACGCGCCAGGGGCGGACGTGTAGAAGCCCGAAGGACCAGGATCGCGATCAGGACCGACGCGCGCGCCGCGACGCCGCCAGACATCCGGAGACACCGTGTCGATCAAGGCTGCCCTGCACCACGTCACCTCCTACACCTACGACCGTCCGGTGAGCCTCGGCCCGCAGGTGATCCGCCTGCGGCCGGCGCCGCACACGCGCACCCGCATCCTGAGCTATTCGCTCAAGGTCACGCCCGGCAACCACTTCGTGAACTGGCAGCAGGACCCGAGCGGCAACTGGCTCGCCCGGCTCGTCTTCCCCGAGAAGACGACGCAGTTCCGGGTCGAGGTCGACATCGCCGCCGACATGGCGGTGATCAACCCGTTCGACTTCTTCGTCGACGATTACGCCCAGACCCTGCCCTTCGCGTATCCGGCGGAGCTGCAGGAGGAACTCGCGCCCTACCTGGTGCCGAACGACGGCGGGCCGCTGCTCGACGCGTTCCTGACGCGCCTGCCCGAGGAGAAGAACACCGTCCTGTTCCTGGTCGCGCTCAACGAGATGGTGCGGGACAGCGTCAATTACGTGGTGCGCATGGAGCCGGGCGTGCAGACGCCCGACGAGACGCTCGACGCCGCCAGCGGCTCCTGCCGGGATTCGGCCTGGCTCCTCGTCCAGGTGCTGCGCCGCCTCAACCTCGCGGCCCGGTTCGTCTCCGGCTACCTGATCCAGCTCGTCCCCGACACCACCGCGGTCGACGGGCCGGCCGGCACCTCCAAGGACTTCACCGACCTGCACGCCTGGGCCGAGGTCTACGTGCCGGGCGCGGGCTGGATCGGCCTCGACGCAACCTCCGGCCTGCTCTGCGGCGAGGGCCACATCCCGCTCGCCGCCACGCCGCACTACCGCTCGGCCGCGCCGATCTCCGGCCTCGCGGACCCCGCGGAGGTGGATTTCCACTTCGAGATGAACGTGATGCGGGTCGCCGAGGCGCCCCGGGTGACGCGGCCGTTCTCGGACGAGGCCTGGGGCGCCATGGACGCGCTCGGGGACCGGATCGACCGGGACCTCGCCGCCCAGGACGTGCGCCTGACCATGGGCGGCGAGCCGACCTTCGTGTCGGTGGACGATTTCCAGTCGCCCGAGTGGAACACCGCGGCGGTGGGCCCGACCAAGCGGGCGCTCGCCGACCAGCTGATCCGCCGCCTGCGCGAGCGCTTCGCGCCGGGCGGCCTCCTGCATTACGGCCAGGGCAAGTGGTATCCGGGCGAGAGCCTGCCCCGCTGGGCCTTCGCCCTCTACTGGCGCAAGGACGGGCAGCCGATCTGGCGCGACGAGGCGCTGATCGCCCGCGTGGCCGGGCCGCAGGATACCGGCATCGAGCACGCGGAGGCCTTCGGCAAGGCGCTCGCCAAGGCGCTCGGCCTGGGGCCCTACCTGCAGCCGACCTTCGAGGACCCGGTCTACTGGGAGCGCAAGGAGGCGGAACTCCCGATCAACACCACGCCGCTTCAGCCGCGGGTCGGCGACGCCGAGTTCCAGGAGCGGATGGCGCGGATCTACAGGCGCGGCCTCACGGAGCCGGTCGGCTACGTGCTGCCCCTCGCCAGCGTGCAGGCCGGGGCCGGGAGGGTCTGGGTCTCGGAGAAGTGGCAGACGCGCCGGGGAGCCCTCTACCTCGCGGCGGGCGACTCGCCGGTGGGCTTCCGGCTGCCGCTCAACTCCCTGATCTCCCTGCCGCCGGAGGAGTTTCCCTACTACGCCCCGCAGGATCCGCTGGAGGCGCGGGGTCCCCTGCCCTCCCGGCCCGCGGCGCGCAGCCGCCCCGTCCCCGGCGTCCCGGTGCGCACCGCGCTCGCGATCGAGCCGCGGGACGGGGCGGTGTGCGTGTTCATGCCGCCCGTCGAGCGGGCGGACGAGTACGTCGAACTCGTCGCGACCCTGGAGAAGGCCGCGGCCGAGACCGGCATCCCGATCCACATCGAGGGCTACGAGCCGCCCTACGACCCGCGCCTCGGGGTGATCAAGGTCACGCCCGATCCCGGCGTGATCGAGGTCAACGTGCACCCGGCCCGCACCTGGCGGGAGGCGGTCGAGATCACCACCGGCCTCTACCAGGACGCCCGCGAGATCCGGCTCGGCGCGCAGAAATTCATGATCGACGGGCGCCACACCGGCACCGGCGGCGGCAACCACGTGGTGCTCGGCGGCGCGACCCCGGCGGATTCGCCCTTCCTGCGCCGGCCCGACCTGCTGAAGAGCCTCGTGCTCTACTGGCAGCGCCACCCGTCGCTGTCCTACCTGTTCTCGGGCCTCTACATCGGCCCGACGAGCCAGGCGCCGCGCATGGACGAGGCGCGCCACGACGGGCTCTACGAGCTGGAGATCGCCCTCGCGCAGGTGCCGCCCCCGGGCGGGCCCGAGGTGCCGCTCTGGCTCGTCGACCGGCTCTTCCGCAACGTCCTCGTCGACGTGACCGGCAACACCCACCGGGCCGAGATCTGCATCGACAAGCTCTACTCGCCGGACGGGCCGACGGGGCGGCTCGGCCTGCTCGAATTCCGCTCCTTCGAGATGCCGCCGGACGCGCGCATGAGCCTCGCCCAGCAATTGCTGCTGCGGGCGATCATCGCGTGGCTGTGGCGCGAGCCGCAGGAGGGCGGCTTCGTCCGCTGGGGCACCGCGCTCCACGACCGCTTCATGCTGCCCCACTTCCTCTGGCAGGATTTCCTCGGCGTGCTCGGCGACCTGCGCGGGGCGGGCTACGCCTTCGACCCGGTCTGGTACCGGGCGCAGGCCGAGTTCCGCTTCCCCCTCTACGGCACGGTCCAGCACGGCGGCGTCACGCTGGAACTGCGCCAGGCCCTCGAACCCTGGCACGTGCTGGGCGAGGAGGGCTCGTCCGGCGGCACGGTGCGCTTCGTCGATTCCTCGGTCGAGCGGCTGCAGGTGCGCGTCGAGGGCTACGTGCCGAGCCGGCACGTCGTCACCTGCAACGGGCGGCGCCTGCCCCTGACCGAGACCGGGCGCTCCGGCGAGGCGGTGGCGGGCCTGCGCTTCAAGGCCTGGCAGCCGGCCTCGGCGCTGCACCCGATGATCCCGGTCCATTCGCCGCTGACCTTCGACATCGTCGACGCGTGGTCGGGCCGCTCGCTGGGCGGTTGCACCTACCACGTGTCCCATCCGGGCGGGCGCAATTACGAGACCTTCCCGGTCAACACCTACGAGGCGGAGGGGCGGCGCCTCGCCCGCTTCCAGGACCACGGCCACACGCCCGGCCGGGTCACCCCCGCCCCCGAGGAGCCGCGGCGCGAATTCCCGCTCACCCTCGACCTGCGCGCGCCCGCGCCCCGATGAGCGCCGCGGCCTCGCTCGCCGCCGCCCCGGATCCCGACGCGGAGCGGGCGGAGCGGCGCGCGCGCTGGAGCGCCGGCTACCGGCCGCTCCCGGGCGTGCCCGACGAGCTGATCGGCCCGGACGGGACGCCCCGCCGGGCCTGGGACGGCTTCCTCGACCGGCTCTCCGCCCTGGCCGAGGAGGAGATCGCCGCCCGGCTCGCCGCCGCCGAGCGGCACATCCACAACACCGGCATCGCCTACCGGGTCTACGGGGAAGCGGCGGAGCGCGACTGGCCCCTCGGCGTGCTGCCGCTGCTGATCGAGGGCGACGAGTGGGCGGAGATCGCCGCGGGCGTCGCCCAGCGCGCGAGCCTGCTGGAGACGATCCTCGCCGACCTCTACGGCGAGGCCCACCTGGTCGCGGCGGGCCTGATCCCGGCCGCGGCGGTGGCGGGCAGCCCCGAATTCCTGCGCCCCCTGCACGGGGTGCGCCAGCCCGGCCACGGGCGCCAGCTCCACCTCTACGCCGCCGACCTCTCGCGCGGGCCGGACGGGCGCTGGCGCGTGCTCGCCGACCGCACCCAGGCCCCCTCCGGCGTCGGCTACGCGCTGGAGAACCGGATGGTGCTCGCCCGCGCCCTGCCGGAGGTGCACGGGGCCCTCGACGTCGAGCGCCTCGCGCCGTTCTTCCAGGCCTTCCGGGACGGGCTCGCCGCCGCCGCCGAGCGGGTCGAGCCCCGCATCGGCCTGCTCACCTCCGGCCCCTACGGCGACACCTACGTCGAGCAGGCGGTGCTCGCCCGCTACCTCGGCCTCGCCCTCGTCGAGGGCGACGACCTGCTGGTCCAGGACGGCCGGCTCTACGTGCGCACGGTGGCGGGCCTCAAGCGCGCCGACGTGCTCTGGCGCCGGGTCGACGGCGACTACGTCGATCCCCTCGCCCTCGAGCCGGATTCCCGGCTCGGCGTGCCGGGCCTCGTCGAGGCGGTGAAGGCCGGCGCTTGCGTGATCGGCAACATGCCGGGGGCGGGGCTGGTCGAGGGCGGCTGGCTCGCCGCCTACCTGCCGCGGCTCGCCGAGCACCTGTTCGGGCAGCCCCTGCGCCTGCCGGGCCTCGCGACCTGGTGGTGCGGCGACCGCGCCCAGCGCGAGGCGGTGCTGGAGCGGGTCGAGACCCTGACCCTGCGCCCCGCCGCGGCGCCGGCCCAGGGCGCCTTCACCACGAGGGCCTTCGGCGCCCGCGACCCCGAGGAGACCGCCCGCCTCCTCGCCGTCCTGCGCGACCGCCCCGGCGACCTCGTGGCCCAGGAGCCGGTCCAGCTCTCGACCGCCCCGGTCTGGGACGGGGACGGGCTGGTGCCGCGGCCCTTCGTGCTGCGGGTCTTCGCCGCGGCGACGCCGGGGGGCTGGCAGGTGATGCCGGGAGGGTTCTGCCGCATCTCGGCCCAGGCGGACGTGCAGCCGCTCGCCATGGGGGCGGGGGTGCGCGCCGCCGACGTCTGGGTGCTGGGCGGCAGCGACGGCGATCCCGCCGCGGCCCTGCCGCGCCTGGAGCAGCCCTCGGTGCGCCGGGTGCAGGGCCTGCTGCCGAGCCGGGCGGCCGACAACCTGTTCTGGTTCGGCCGCTACCTGGAGCGGGCCGAGGCGATGCTGCGCCTCACCTCCTGCCTGCTCAGCGGGGCGGGCGGGCTCGCGCGCAGCGAGGCGGATCTCGGCACGCACGCGCGGCTGCGCAACCTCCTGCACAGCTGGGGGGCGGTGCCGACGACGCTCGGACCCGCGGCCGCCCTCGCCGCCCACGCGCTCTCGGGCCGCGAGGCCTGGGGCTCGGCCCGCGCCCACGTCGCGGCGGCGCGGCGCAACGCCGCCTCCCTGCGCGAGCGGCTCTCCCTCGAGACCTGGCGGGCGCTCAGCGCCCTGCACGACCTGCTGGAGCGGCCGCAATCCGTTCCCGGCTCGGAGGCGGCGTGGCTCGACCGCGCGGAGCGGGCGCTCGAACTCGCCGCCGCGCTGGCGGGGCTCGCGCAGGAGAACATGAACCGGGCCGGCGGCTGGCCCTTCGTCGACATGGGCCGGCGGATCGAGCGGGCGATCAACACCTGCCGCTTCGCCGAGATCTTCGCGGCGGACGAGGCCAGCGGCGACGACCTCGCCACGCTGCTGCAGCTCGTCGATTCCCGCATCTCCTACGGGGCGCGCTACCTGCTCGGCGTGGCCCTGGCGCCGGTGCGCGACTTGGTGCTGCTCGACCCCTTCAACCCGCGCTCGGTGGCCTTCCAGGTCGAGCGGCTCGCCGAGCACCTCGACGGGCTGCCGGCCCTGCGCCAGGACGGGCTGCCCGAGCCGCCGACCCGGATGGTGCTCCGGCTCGCGGGCGAGATCGCCAGCGCCGAGGCCGCCGCCCTCTCCCCCGCCGTGGCGCAGGACTGGGAGGCGCGCCTCTGGGCCATCGCCGAGGCGGCGGCGGCGCGCTACTTCCCGGGGGGCTCCGACGCCGCCCGCCCCGAGCGACTGGTGGCCCTCGCGTGATCTACCTCCTGCGCCACGTCACCTCCTACGCCTACCGGGACGCGGTGACCCACGCGCGCTGCGTCCTGCGCCTGACGCCGGCCACCGGCGAGGGGCAGCGCGTGCTCTCGCACCAGATCACGATCCAGCCGCACTCCCACCGGCGCGCGACCGGGGCCGACTTCTTCGGCAACGCGACCACGACGCTCACCGTGGAGACGCCGCACCGGGCCTTCCGGATCGAGGCGCTGTCGCGCATCGACGTCGACCGGTCGGAACTGCCCGACCTCGCCTCGGGCCTCGCCTGGGAGGAGGTGCGCGAGCGGGTCCTGGCGCATCCGAGCCTCGCGCCGCATTCCCCGGTGCACTTCGCCGGCCCGAGCCGGCGGGTGCCGCTCGCGGCCGAGGTGACGGCCTATGCCCGGGCGAGCTTCCCGCCGGGGGGCGGCCTCTACGCGGGGGCGGTCGACCTGATGCGGCGCATCCACGCGGACTTCACCTTCGACGCCGGGGCCACCGACGTGGCGACCCCGGTGGCGCAGGCCTTCGCGGGCCGCAGGGGCGTCTGCCAGGACTTCGCCCACATCATGATCGCGGGGCTGCGCGGGCTCGGCCTGCCGGCGGCCTATGTCAGCGGCTACCTGCGTACCCGCCCGCCCCCGGGCATGAAGCGCCTCGAAGGGGCGGATGCGAGCCACGCCTGGGTCTCGGTCTGGTGCGGCGACGGCTGGCACGGCCTCGACCCGACCAACGCGGTCGCGGTCGAGGACGACCACATCGTGCTGGCGACGGGGCGCGACTACGCCGACGTCGCCCCGGTCGCCGGAATCATCGCCGGGTCGGGGTCGCAGCGCCTGACGGTCGCCGTCGACGTGGTGCCGGAGGAGGAGGCGCGGGACCTCGCGGCCGGGGCCTAGAGCAGCACCCGATCACGTTGCAACCGGGTGCCGCTCTCGATCTTTGATCTTGCCGCATTATCTGCGACGAACCGGCATCCACTTCGTCGGAAATCGCTCTAGCGCTCAGAACTTGAACACGGACTTCGCCGCCTCCTGCGAGGCCTGCCGGTGCCGGCGGGCCTCCTCCAGCCGGGCGATCTCCGCCCGCAGGAGCGCGATGCGGGCGTCGAGGTCGCCGAGCGAGAGGGCCGTGAGGTCCTGGCCGAGCACGTGGGTGGAGGTCTGGGGCCGCGGGCGGTCGTCGTCGGTGAGCATGCGGGGTCTCCTTGGGGCGGGCGCCGGCCTTCTGGGCGCGGGCGCGTCTCTCCCTGCGCGGGCGCGTCCCGGGCCGCAAGCATGTCCGGCAAGCATGTCCGGCTTGGCCCGCCGCCGGAACCCCTCCGGGCCCGGAGACCCGGGCCGCACCTGTCCCAACGCGATTGACTCGCCCCGGCCATTCCGCCATACAGCGCCGGACGCGAGGCCGCCGCCCGACGAGGGCGGGCGCTCGCCATTCGTCTGAACAGTTCAGTCATCCACGAGGGCTGCGGCGGTGTCGCACATCGTCGGCCCCGGCCTTCTGAGGCATCGCCGTGAAGAGAACGTATCAACCCTCCAAGCTCGTGCGCAAGCGCCGTCACGGCTTCCGCGCGCGGATGGCCACGGTCGGCGGCCGCAAGGTCATCGCCGCCCGCCGCGCCCGCGGCCGCAAGCGCCTGTCGGCGTAAGCGGTCCGGCCAGGCCTCGGCCCAGGCCCTCAGCCGCATGGGCGCCGGCAGGCCGCCGATCGGGCGGATCACGCGGCGCCCCGACTACCTGGCGGCGGCCACGGGCCGCCGTTTCCACACCGGGCGCATGACCGCGCAGGGGCGCCCGCGGCGGGCGGAGGAGCCCGCCACCGGGTTGCGGTTCGGCTTCACGGTCACCAAGAAGACCGGCCACGCCACCGAGCGCAACCGCATCCGGCGCCGCCTGAAGGCCGCCGCGGCCGAGATCGGACCGGAGCACGCGGAGCGGGCCCTCGACCTGGTGCTGATCGGCCGGCGCGAGGCCCTGGGCGCGCCTTTCGAGGTCCTGGTCAACGACATCCGGCGGGCGCTCGCCACCGTGACGAAGCCGAAGCCGGCGGGACAGCCGGGCCGGCCCCGCCGCGAGGCCGCGCCGCCCGAACCACAACCGTGAGGCGATACCGGGTCGCCCGGCCTCGCCTCTTGCAGAAGAATCCGGGCCGGACGCCGCCTGACGCGCGCCCGGCCTCGTGCATGAGGCGGCAGCCGTCGCGGGACCTTCATGGGTAACGACAAGACCAACATGATCATCGCCATCGCGCTGTCGCTGGCGGTGCTCCTCGGCTGGAACTACTTCGTGACGGCGCCGCAGGTCGAGCGCCAGCGCCAGCAGCAGGCGGCCCAGGTCAACCCTTCGCAGGGCGTCAACCCTTCGCAGGGCGTCGATCCCTCGCAGGGCGTCAACGCCTCCCCGAGCCCGAAGGAGGGCGGCCCCTCCGCCCCCGTGCCCGGCACGCTCCCGGGCGCCGCCGGCGGCAGCCCGCAGGCGGCGCTCGCCCGCGACGAGGCGCTCGCCCGCGCCCCGCGGGTGCGCATCGACACGGAGGCCCTGCGGGGCTCGGTCGCGCTCAAGGGTGGGCGCATCGACGACGTCGCCCTCAAGGGCTACCACGAGACGGTCGACCCGAAGAGCCCGGAGATCGTGCTGCTCTCGCCGGCGGGCTCGGCCAATCCCTACTACGCCGAGTTCGGCTGGGTCGGCCAGAATGCCGGGCCGCTGCCGGGCAGCGACACGGTCTGGACCGCGGACGGCGACGTGCTGACCGCGAAGAAGCCCCTGGTCCTGACCTTCGACAACGGCGCCGGCCTGGTGTTCCGCCGGACCCTCTCGGTCGACGACAAGTACATGTTCACGATCGAGGATTCGGTCGAGAACAAGGGCCCGAACCCGGTCACGCTCTACCCCTACGGGCTGGTCTCGCGCTGGGGCAAGCCGCACACCCAGGGCTACTACGTGCTCCACGAGGGCATGATCGGCGTGGTCGGCGACAAGGGCCTCCAGGAATACACCTACGACAAGATGGCCAAGGAGAACCCGCTCGGCGCCCCCGGCACCCGCGGCGTGTCCTGGCCCGGCGCCACCGGCGGCTTCCTCGGCATCACCGACAAGTACTGGGCGGCGGCGACGATCCCCGACCAGCAGGCGCCCTATACCGGCAGCTTCACCGAGCGCGACGAGGGCGCGACCAAGGTCTACCAGGCAAGCAGCCTCGGCGAGGCCAGGGCGGTCGCGCCCGGCGCCTCCGTGCAGGCGAGCCAGCGCCTCTTCGCCGGCGCCAAGGAGGTCTCGACCGTCGACGCCTACCGCGAGAAGCTGAACATCAAGCAATTCGATCTCCTGATCGACTGGGGCTGGTTCTACTTCATCACCAAGCCGATGTTCAAAGCCCTGGACCTGTTCTACAAGCTCTTCGGCAATTTCGGCGTCTCGATCCTGGTGGTGACGCTGATCCTGAAGCTGTTCTTCCTGCCGATCGCCAATCGCTCCTACGTCTCGATGGCCAAGATGAAGGCCGTCCAGCCGGAGATGACCGCGATCCGCGAGCGCTACGCCGACGACAAGGTGAAGCAGCAGCAGGCGATGATGGAGCTGTACAAGAAGGAGAAGATCAATCCGGTGGCGGGCTGCTGGCCGGTGCTGATCCAGATCCCCGTCTTCTTCTCGCTCTACAAGGTGCTGTTCGTCACGATCGAGATGCGGCACGCGCCGTTCTTCGGCTGGATCCGCGACCTCGCCGCCCCGGATCCGACCTCGATCGTCAACCTGTTCGGCCTCCTGCCCTTCACGCCGCCGGACCTGCTCCATCTCGGCGTCTGGCCCATCGTCATGGGCATCACGATGTTCCTGCAGATGAAGATGAACCCGGCCCCGCCCGATCCGGTGCAGGCCCAGGTCTTCACCTTCATGCCGATCATCTTCACCTTCATGCTGGGCTCGTTCCCGGCCGGGCTGGTGATCTACTGGGCGTGGAACAACCTGCTGTCGATCCTGCAGCAATACTGGATCATGCGGCGCAACGGGGTGAAGGTGGAGCTGTGGGACAACCTGCGCTCGACGTTCCAGCGCCGCACCCAGGTGAAGACGGCCAAGGGCTGATGGCGGGGCCGGACGAGGCCGACGCGGCCCTGATCGAGGCGGGGCGCCTGCTCTTCGCGGGCCCCGCCGACTTCGCCACCGCGTCCGACACGCTGGCGGGTCTGCCGCCCATGCGCGGCCTGGAGATCGCCTTCGCGGGCCGCTCGAATGTCGGCAAGTCGAGCCTCATCAACGCGCTCACCGGCCGCAACACGCTGGCGCGCACCTCGCACACGCCGGGGCGCACGCAGCAGCTCAACTTCTTCGACCTCGGCGGCAAGCTCACGCTGGTCGACATGCCGGGCTACGGCTACGCCGCGGTGTCGAAGGCCAAGGTCGCCTCCTGGACCGAGCTGATCCACGCCTACCTGCAGGGCCGGGCGAACCTCGCCCGGGTCTACGTGCTGATCGACGCCCGCCACGGCATCAAGCCGAACGACGGCGAGGTGCTGGACGAGCTCGACGCGGCCGCCGTTTCCTACCAGGTGGTGCTGACGAAGGGCGACGACCTCAAGAAGGGCGAGGTGGCGTCCCGGCTCGACGCCACCGCGGCCGCCCTCGCCCGCCGGCCGGCGGCCTATCCGGAGATCATCCTGACCTCGAGCCGCACGGGCGAGGGCATCCCGGCCCTGCGGGCCAGCGTGGCGCGGCTCCTCGCCGAGCGCGGCTGATGCCCCGCCCCGAGCGCATCCTGTTCGCGCTCGGCGCGCTCGCGGGCCTGCTCGGCGTCGCCGCCTCCGCGGCGGCCGCCCACCTGACCGGCGGCACGCTCGCGACCGCCGCGCAGTTCCTGCTCGTCCACGCGGGCCCGGTGCTGGCGCTGGCCGGCCTCAGCGGGAGCGGCCGCCTGCGCCCGGGCCTCGCCCGGCCCGCCGCCGCCTGCCTCGTCCTCGGCCTCGTCCTGTTCAGCGGCGACCTGTCCGCGCGGGCGCTGGCGGGCCATCCGCTCTTCCCGATGGCGGCGCCGACCGGCGGCCTCGTCCTGATGCTCGGCTGGGCGCTCGCCGCCCTCGCGGGCCTGCTGCGGGTCAGCGCACCTGCAGGAACGTCACCGCCGCCGCCTGCTCGCGGGTGAACACCCCGGCGGTGAGCGGCCCCCCGAACACCGCCCCGGTGTCGAGGTTGGTGCGATGGTGCCGCGCGTCCGGATGGCCGCTGCGCAGGGGCGTGTGGCCGTGCACCACGTGCTTGCCGAAATCGTAATCGGCCGACAGGAAGGGCTCGCGGATCCACAGCCGCTGCTCCGGATCCGGGTCGGGGGCGGGCCGGCCGGGCCGGAACCCCGCATGGACGTACCAGCGCCGCGCATCCTCGTGCAGCGTCGGCAGGGCGGCGATCCAGTCGAGGTCGCCCCGGGGCAGCTGGTCGACCCGCGCCACGCCGTAGGAGGCGAGCACGGCCCGGCCGCCGTTGAACAGCCAGAGCGGCTCGTCGGCGCCCGAGAGGGCGCCGAGCAGCATCGCCTCGTGATTGCCCTTCAGGCAGGTGACCTGGCCGGGCTCCCGCTCCTGGAGGGCGCGCAGGGTGGCGATGACCCGGGCGCTGTCGGGCCCGCGGTCGACGTAGTCGCCGAGGCAGACGATGCGCCGCGGCCGCCCCGCCCGATGCACCTCGATCTCGGCGAGCAGCCGGTCGAGCTGGTCGGCGCAACCGTGGATGTCCCCGATCGCGTAGGTGAGCCCCTCGCCGTCCATCCGCGTTCCCTCGCAGGACCTCTCGCCCGGTCCGGGCCATCATAGAGCAACCGGAACGCCGGCGGCACGATCCCGATCCGCGACCGCGGCGCGGCTCCCACGGCAGAGAGGGCCGGCCCCGCGCGGTGACCGGCCCTCGCCGTCGTCGCTCCGGCCCGTACCGGCGGTCACGAGACGTGACCGCCGGTACGGTGCTCGACCGGTCGCCGAGCCGCTGGCTTGGCTCGCGCATGCGAGAGGGTCGACGGCCCGATGCGTCCGCATCCCGGGCCGCCGGCATCAGTTCAGCGGCACGCCGGCCGGCCGGCGCGCGGCGGTGACCGCCACGTCGCCGATCATCAGCCCCTCCGGCCCGAGCCGCACCCGCACGGCCTCGCCGTCGTGGACGCTGCCGGCGAGGATCTGCTCGGCCATCGGGTCCTGCACGGACTTCTGGATCACGCGCTTGAGCGGGCGCGCGCCGTAGGCCGGGTCGTAGCCGCGCTCGGCCAGCCAGGCGCGGGCATCGGGCTCGACGTCGAGCGTGATCTTGCGCTCGTCGAGGAGCTTCTGCAGGCGGCCGAGCTGGATGTCGACGATCGCGCCCATCTCCGCCCGCTTCAGCCGGTGGAACAGGATGATCTCGTCCACCCGGTTGAGGAATTCGGGCCGGAAATGCGCCCGCACCACCGCCATCACCTCGTCCCGGACCGCGTCGGTGTCCTGGCCCTCGGGCTGGTTCACCAGGTACTCGGCGCCGAGATTGGAGGTCATCACCAGGAGCGTGTTGCGGAAGTCGACCGTCCGCCCCTGCCCGTCGGTGAGCCGCCCGTCGTCGAGAACCTGCAGCAGGACGTTGAACACGTCCGGATGCGCCTTCTCGATCTCGTCGAACAGCACGACTTGGTAGGGCCGGCGCCGCACGGCCTCGGTGAGGGCGCCGCCCTCCTCGTAGCCGACATAGCCGGGGGGGGCGCCGATGAGGCGGGCGACGGAGTGCTTCTCCATGTACTCGGACATGTCGAGGCGCACCATCGCGGTCTCGTCGTCGAACAGGAAGCTCGCCAGCGCCTTGGTCAGCTCGGTCTTGCCGACGCCCGTCGGCCCGAGGAACATGAACGAGCCGATCGGCCGGTTCGGGTCCTGCAGGCCGGCGCGGGCGCGCCGGACCGCGGTCGCCACCGCCTCCACCGCCTCGCGCTGGCCGACCACCCGGCGACCCAGCGCCTCCTCCATCGCCAGCAGCTTCTCGCGCTCTCCCTCCAGCATCTTGTCGACCGGCACGCCGGTCCAGCGCGAGACGACGCCGGCCACGTGGTTGGGCGTCACCGCCTCCTCCATGAAGCCCGAGCCGTTGCCGCGGCTGCCGTCCGGGCCCCGGGCCTCGATGTCGCCGAGTTCGCGCTCCAGCCCCGGGATGATGCCGTAGGCCAGTTCGCCCGCCCGCTGGTACTGGCCCTGGCGCTGCGCCGAGGCGAGTTCCGTGCGGGCCTCGTCGAGCTTCTTCTTCAGCTCCGCGGCCCGGCCGAGCTTGTCCTTCTCGGCCTTCCAGCGCGCCGTGATCGCCGCCGACTGCTCCTCGAGGTCGCCGAGCTCCTTCTCCAGCCGGGTCAGCCGGTCGCGGGAGGCGGCGTCGGTCTCCTTCTTCAGCGCCTCGGCCTCGATCTTCAGGCGCACGATCTCGCGGTCGACGTTGTCGAGTTCCTCGGGCTTGGAATCGACCTGCATGCGCAGGCGCGAGGCGGCCTCGTCGACGAGGTCGATCGCCTTGTCGGGCAGGAAGCGGTCGGTGATGTAGCGGTTCGACAGGGTCGCGGCCGCCACCAGCGCCGAATCCTGGATGCGCACGCCGTGGTGCTGCTCGTACTTCTCCTTGATGCCGCGCAGGATCGAGACCGTGTCCTCCACGGTCGGCTCCGAGACGAAGACCGGCTGGAAGCGCCGCGCGAGCGCCGCGTCCTTCTCGACGTGCTTGCGGTACTCGTCGAGGGTTGTGGCGCCGACGCAGTGCAGCTCGCCGCGGGCGAGGGCGGGCTTGAGCAGGTTCGAGGCGTCCATCGCCCCGTCCGCCTTGCCGGCCCCGACCAGGGTGTGCATCTCGTCGATGAACAGGATGATGCCGCCCTCGGCCGCCGTGACCTCGGAGAGCACGCCCTTCAGCCGCTCCTCGAACTCGCCGCGGTACTTCGCGCCGGCGATCAGCGCGCCCATGTCGAGGGCGAGCAGCTGCTTGTCGCGCAGGCTCTCCGGCACGTCGCCGTTGATGATGCGCAGCGCCAGCCCCTCCACGATGGCGGTCTTGCCGACGCCGGGCTCGCCGATCAGCACCGGGTTGTTCTTGGTGCGCCGGGACAGGACCTGGATGGTGCGGCGGATCTCCTCGTCGCGGCCGATCACCGGGTCGAGCTTGCCCTCGCGCGCCGCCTCGGTGAGGTCGCGGGCGTACTTCTTGAGCGCGTCGTAGGCGTTCTCGGCCGTCGGGTTGTCGGCGGTGCGGCCCTTGCGCAGGGCGTTGATGGCCGCGTTCAGGGACTGGGCGGTGACGCCCGCGGCCGCGAGGGCGCGGCCGGCCTCGCTGTCCTTCTCGACCGCGAGGGCGAGCAGCAGGCGCTCGACCGTGACGTAGGAATCGCCCGCCTTCTCGGCGGCCTTCTCGGCGGTGTCGAACAGGCGCATCAGGTCGCGGGTCGCCTGGGGCTGCGAGGCGCCGCCCGAGACCTTGGGCTGCTTGGCGAGCCACGCCTCGGTCTGCGCGAGCGCCACCCGCGACTGGCCGCCGGCGCGCTCGATCAGCCCGGCGCAGAGACCCTCGGGATCGTCGAGCAGGACCTTCAGCACGTGGCCGGGCGAGAGCTGCGGGTGCCCCTCGCGCAGCGCGAGATTCTGCGCGGCCTGAACGAAGCCGCGGGCGCGCTCGGTGTATTTCTCGAAATTCATCTCGTCTCCCCTCCTCGTGCGCGACCGCCCGCCCCACCGGGCGCGGACGGACCGACAGGCGCCCCCGCCGCTCCGGCGCGGGGCCCCCGGCGCTCGCAGCGAGCCGCCGGTGACCTGCATGTGGTGTGACATATCGGTAACACAAGGGGTGGCACGCCGCGGCGACGCCGATCCGTCATGCGCGCGGCGGGGGACGGGGCGGCTTGCTCCGCGGGCCGGGGCGGCGTAGCGCTGGGCCATGCCCGTCACGCTGCGCGTCGCCGCCCTCCA
Organism: Methylobacterium sp. 4-46; assembly: GCF_000019365.1. GTDB lineage: Bacteria > Pseudomonadota > Alphaproteobacteria > Rhizobiales > Beijerinckiaceae > Methylobacterium. The sequence goes on from NC_010511.1 coordinate 5,581,068, forward strand.
CCGCTACCCGGTCAAGGGCCTCTCCCCCGAGCCGCTGGAGGCGGCGGAGCTGGAGGCCGGGTGCTACTTCCCGGGTGACCGGCTGTTCGCGATCGAGAACGGCCCGAGCGGGTTCGACCCGGCCGCGCCCGCCCACCAGCCCAAGATCAAGTTCCTGATGCTGATGCGCGACGAGGCGCTGGCGCGGCTCGCCACCCGCTACGACGACGCGAGCGGCACGCTGACGATCCGCGAGGGGGACCGGGAGGTGCTGCGGGCCGACCTCGGCACGCGCGAGGGGCGGCTCGCGGTCGAGGCCCTGATGCGCCGCGTCGTGCCGGACGCCCTGCGCGGGCCCCCGAAGCTGCTCGCGGCGCCGGAGGGGTTCCGCTTCACGGATTCGCGGCAGGGCTTCGTCTCGCTCATCAACCTCGCCAGCGTGGCGGCGATCGAGGACATGGTCGGGGCGCCGGTCGACCCGCTGCGCTTCCGGGGCAACCTGCAGGTCACCGGCCTCGCGCCCTTCGCGGAGCTGGACCTGGTCGGGACCGAGCTGGCGGCGGAGAACGGGCTGCGCCTGCGCGTGACCAAGCGGACGGAGCGCTGCGCGGCCACCAACGTGGATCCGGCGACCGGCCAGCGCGACCTCGCGATCCCGCGGGCGCTGATGCGGCGCCTCGGCCACGCCGATTGCGGAGTCTACGCGACGGTAGTGGCCGGGGGCGCCCTGCGCCGCGGCGACGCGCTCTCCGCGGCGGCCTGACCGCTCATGCGACATCCGGTCGATGGCTTTGCCATCCCCGATTTCGGCAACGCGGATGTCGGCGTCGCTCAGGCGCCGCGCGGGCTCATGCGACATCCGGTCGATGGCTTCGCCATCCCCGATTTCGGCAACGCGGATGTCGGCTTCGCTCGGGCGCCGCGCGGGCTGGTGATCCGGGATCCGCTTCGATCAAGCCGATCCCGGATCAGCCCTTGAGCGGCAGCCAGATCGGCTCGGGCTCCTCGGGCGGCAGGGCCGCCGCCACCGCGTCCAGATCGACCGTGTAGCGGTCGGTCAGCAGGCGCCAGACCTCCCGGCGGCTTCCCGCATCGCGGCCCAGCCTGGCGAGCGCGGCGGCGAGGTGGGCCGGATGGGTGAGGGCTGGGCGGGGGAGCAGCGGATCCGTCTGCGGCATCGTTCGGCCTCGGGCTGGGCTCCCCGGGACCCTGCGCGCAAATGGTTAACGCGTTCTTAATCCCACGTCGTCCGGGCCGCGGAACCCGACCTTCCTTGCGTCAGCTCCGCATCAATACTGGACCCGGGAAAGGGGCGGGGCGCGAAGGAGGCGGGACATCGACCGGCTCTCGATGATCGCGCCGCGAGCACGATCGGATCGCGCGCCGCAGCCGCGGCGGGCCCGGAGCCGTCGATGGGTCGGGATCCGGCGCGGCGCCGCCGGCGCGGCGGACGATCCGCCCCCTGCCCCGGGGCGGGCGCGGCCGCGAGGCGCGCGCCCTCGCGCGGCGCGCGCCGGGAAGCACTCAGCGCAGGAGCTGGAGGATCGCCTGCTGCGCCTGGTTGGCGAGCGACAGCGCCGACGTGCCGAGCGAGGTGCGGGTCTGCAGCGCCTGCGAATTCGCCGCTTCCTCGTTCATGTCCGCGTTGGTCAGGTTCGCCGCGCCGGTGTCGAGCACGGTGATGAGCTGCTTGGTGAAGTCCTGCCGGTTCTGCACCACGGCGAGGTTCGCGCCGAGCGACGCGGCCTGGTTCTTCAGCGCGCTGGCGGCCGAGTTGATGGTGGCGAGCACCTTGTTGATCGCGATGCTCTCCACGAAGTCGGCCTGGCCGACCGGCGTCAGGCCGAGGCTCGCCGCGGACACGTTGACCCCGGTCACGGAGAGCTGCGACGTGCTGCGCTCGTTGAAGTTGAGCGTCAGGTTGTCCCCGGCGAGCAGGTTGACGCCGTTGAAGCTCGCATCGGCGGCGAGTTGGTCGATCTGGGTGAGCAGGCCGTTATAGGTCGTCACGAGGCCGTTGCGCGCCGTGAGGCCGTCGCCGCCGATCGTGGCGATCGCCGTGCCGGTGTTGAACGGGTTGGCGACGTTGTTCGAGGTCGGGGGCGGCGAGGCGATCAACGTCAGGCTGTCGGCGCCGGCCTCGTTGGTGGTGGTGAGCTTGATCTGCCCCGTCGTGGGATCGAGGGTCGCCTGCGCGTTGGCCGGGGCGAGCGCCGCGTTGAGCTGCGTCAGGGTCGAGATCTGGCCCGCGGCGGGGCCGAAGGTCAGGGTCACGCCGGTGCCGTTCGCCACCCGCACCGTGATGGTCTGGCCGTTGAGCGGGCTCTGCTTGAAGTTCGTGCCGGAACCGGCCCCGAGGCCGGCCCCGAAGCTCGTGGTGCTGAAGCCGAGATTGGCGACCTTGCCGGTGGCGGTGCCGCCGTCGCCGAGGGCGATGGTGGTGGCGGGATCCGCCGCCGTGAAGACGAATTTCTGGCTCACCGCGTCGTAGGCCGCGGTCACGGCGCCGCCGGTGGCGGTGCCGACCTTCTGGGCGAGGGAGGCCAGGGTGTCGTTGCGGGCGATCGTCACCGAGCGGCCGTTCACCGTGAAGGAATCCCCGACCTGAAAGCCGAGGCCGGTGGCGAGCGTCGTCGCCGTCGGCACGAAGACGTTGCTCGACTGCGTGACCGTGCCGAACAGCTTGGTGGTCGCGGCGTCGGTCCCGATGCTGAAGGGCGCACCGTCCGCCGTGCCCTTGGCGACCAGCGTGTTGGGGGTGGCGCCGCTCGGCGCGACCGTGATCGACGATCCGGCGGCCTTGAGCTGGGCCGTGATCGAGGCGGCCAAAGCCGTCGGGCTGGCGTCGTCGATCCCCTTGTTCACCGTGACCTGAACCCCGTCGATGGTCACCGTCAGGCTGTTGCTCGACGTGAACAACGCCGCCTGGATCGCGGCCGTATTGCTGAGATCGACGCTGCCCGTCATGGTCAGCTGCACGGCCGTGGCGGGCGGCAGCGAGCCGATCGCGGCATCGCTCGCCGCCGCGGTCGGGCCGATCGAGAGCAGGTTCGTGCTCGTGGCCCCGGTCAGGGTGGTCGAGGCCACGCTGGCCTTGGCCGAGAAGGCATTGGCGGAGGAGAGCGCCTGCTGGGCCACCGATTTCAGCTGTTCGGTGAGGCTCTTCAGCTTGGTGATGCCGGTATTGGCGGCCTGGATCACCTGGATGCCGTTCGAGACCCCGTCGAGGAGCGCGCTGAGCCCGGCCGACCGCGCCGTCAGCCCGTCGGCCGTGAAGTAGTTGGTCGGGTTGTCGAGGGCCGTGTTGACCTTCTTGCCGGTCGCGAGGCGGTTCTGGGTGGTGGCGAGCAGGCTCGCCGTGTCCTGCAGCGACAGCAGGTTCTGACGCGTCGCAGCCGAGAGGGTGATGGACGACATCCGAGCGGAATCCTGTCGTTCGGTATCCCCGGGTTCGGGGATGCGCGCACTTGTCGCTTACGGTCAGTTTACGAGCGTATGGTTGAGTGTTGGTTAATGCGGTCGCGCGTCTGATCCGATTCGAGACTTGGAATTAAGAATCGCGCCGCGCGAGTTCCACCCGGCCGTCAGGCGCGCTTCTCTCAAGAACAGGTATGGTTAAAATCGGACCTCAGGCCCGCCGCGATCGTAATGCGCGCGCGTGATCCGCGGCCGCGCGCCAAGGATTGCGGTCGTCCCGGGCGCGGGCGGGGCCTCTGAGCGAACAGGACCGATCCCGTGGCCCGGTCTGCCCTGAGAAAGGTTGCGCTCAAGGCGATTGACGCTGCGCCATTACGGCACGGAGGGGGCGGGCCGGGGCGCCGGGCCGGTGCCTGCGCGGCGCCGGCCGGGACAGGTGGCACGCGGATTGCTGCCGGGCCCGGCGGGGCGGCCGGCCCGGCGGTCGGGCTCAATCCGGCTCGTCCCGCAGGAGGTGGTAGAGCAGGATCGAGGCGGCGGTCGCCGTGCCGATGCCGCCGAGCCGGAACTGACCGAGGCTCACCGTGAAGTCGCCGGCCCCGAGCACCAGGGCGGTGCCGACGGTGAGCAGGGTCCGGGTGCGCGAGAAATCGACCCGGTTCTCCACGAAGATGCGCCCCGCCGTGGCGGCGATCAGGCCGAACACCACCACCGCCAGGCCGCCGATCACCGGGCCGGGGATCAGCAGGATCGCGGCGCCGAATTTCGGCGAGAGCCCGAACAGGATGGCGACGAGGCCGGCGGTGGCGAAGACCAGGGTGGAGTAGATGCGCGTGACCGCCATCACGCCCATGTTCTCCGCGTAGGTGGTCACGCCCGTGCCGCCGAAGGCCCCCGACAGCATCGTGGCGAGGCCGTCGCCGAGGAAGGCCCGGCCCAGATAGGGGTCGAGGTCGCGGCCGGTCATCGCCGCGATGGCCTTCACGTGGCCGAGATTCTCCGCGACCAGCACCAGGGCGACCGGGGCGATCAGCGCGATCGCCGCCGGCTCGAAGACCGGCGCGGCGAAACGCGGCCAGCCGAACCAGGGCGCCTCGGCCACCCGCGCGAGGTCGAGGGGCGGGGCGAGGCCGAGACCGTTCGCGAGGCCGGCATACAGGAGCGTGGCGGCGAGGGCCCCGATCAGCAGGGGCAGCCGCCGGGCGGCGCCCGGCAGCGAGGCGGCGAGCCCCACCGCCGCCACCGTGAAGAGCCCCACCCCCACCGCGAGCCCGGAGCCCGAGATGCCCTTCACGCCGATCGGCGCGAGGTTGAGGCCGATCGCCCCGACGATCGCGCCGGTCACCGCCGGGGGCATCAGCCGGCCGATCCAGGCATGGCCCGCGACCATGACGACGCCGCCGATGAGAGCGTAGAGCGCCCCGGCCGCCACGATGCCCCCGAGCGCCACCGGGAGGTTCGGGTTGGGGCCGCTGCCGCCGTAGCCGGTCGCGGCGATCACCACGGCGATGAAGGCGAAGCTGGAGCCCAGATAGCTCGGCACCCGGCCGCCGACCACGACGAAGAACAGGAGCGTGGCGATGCCGGAGAACAGGATGGCGAGGTTGGGATCGAATCCCATCAGCAGCGGCGCGAGGGCCGTCGAGCCGAACATCGCGACGACGTGCTGGAGGGCGAGCACGAGCATCTGGCCCAGCGGCGGCCGCTCGTCGGACAGGATCACCCCTCCCCGGCTGAGGCGCCAGCGCGGCCATCCCGACGGCCCGTCCCGGTCCCGCTGCTCCATGGCGGCTCCTCCCCCGCGCCTCCTCTGCCGCATCTCCCGCGCGCAGGCCAGCGCGGCGCGGCGCCTCCGGAGCCCCCTCACGCCCCGCTGAGGTGCCGCTGCAGGAAGCGCTGCACCCGCGCCGCGGCGTCGAACTGCGCGGCCCCGACCAGGGCGTGCCCCTGGTCGGGATAGATCCGGATCTCGTGGGGGGTGCCCTGCTCCGCCAGCAGGCGGGCGATCGCGTGGGCCTGCGCGACCGGCACGATCGGATCGCGCGCCCCGTGCAGGATCAGGGTCGGCGGCAGGCGCGGCCGGCGCGCCGCGAGCCCCTCGGGCAGGGGCCCGAAATAATCGACGATCGCCCTGATCCCGGCCAGGGAGGCGGCCGTCTCGAAGGCCAGGGCCGCGCCGAGCGAGACCCCCACGAGGCCGATCCGCTGCGCGTCCACGCCGGGCTGGCGCGCGAGCCAGCCGACCGCGTCGCGCACCGTCCCGGCCCAGAGCGGGAAATCCTGCCGGAGCCGGGAATAGGCGACCCGGCGGTCGCCGGTGCGGTCGAGGTAGTGCACGAAGCCGACCGGGTAGCCCGCGGCCGCGAAGGTGCGGGCCGCCAACCGGTAGCCCTCCGCGAAGCTGAGCCCGTCCGCCCCGTGCAGGAGGAGGAGGGCCGGGGCGGCCGGCCCGCCCCCCGCCGCGAACCACTCCACCGCGATCCGCGTCCCGCCACTCGTGAAGCTCAGCATGCTCCGGCCTCGAATCCCGCCCGCTGGTCGTCGCCCCGGCCGCACCAACTCGCGGTCCGCGGCGAAGGATGCGGGGCGGGGGCCGGAGGACTCGTACCAAATCCGCTTGATCCCTTCGGGATGGCGGATTTGGGCTTCGCTCAGGCGCCGCGCGGGCTCGTGATCCGGGATCCGCTTCGATCAAGCGGATCCCGGATCAGGCGGCCCGGTCGCTCCGGCGCAGGCTCTCCGGCATCGCGGTGAGCAGCAGGATGGCGGCGAGCAGGCAGAGCGCGCCGATGCCGTAGAGGGCCGGCGTGGTCGAGCCGGTCAGGTCCTTGACCCAGCCGACCATCACCGGGCTGACGATGCCGCCGAACTGGCCCAGCGTGTTGATGAGCGCGATGCCGCCCGCCGCGCCGACCCCGGTGGTGAGCTTCGCCGGCAGCGTCCAGAAGGCCGGGATCGAGGCGATGATGCCCGAGCCGAGCAGGGCGAGCGCCAGCATCAGCGGCACGATCTGGCGGTCGAACAGGCCGGCGGCGAAGAAGCCGAGCGCCGCCGCGACGGCGAGGGCCGCCACGAATTTCGGCCGCTCGCCCGAGGCGTCGGACAGGCGCCCGACCACCACCATGCTGATCGCGCCGCAGATGTAGGGGATCGCCGTCAGCAGGCCGACCGAGGCCGCCGCGCCGCCGCTCGCGGTCTTGATCAGGTCCGGCCCCCAGAAGTTCAGGCCGTAGGAGCCCACCTGCAGCAGGAAGTACACGAAGGCGATGAGCAGGAAGCCCGGCTGCCGGATCGCGCCCCAGAGCGAGTGGTCGCCGATGTCGCGGTTGTGGTGGGCGATGCGCGAGGCGAGCAGGTCCTTCTCGCGCGCCGAGAGCCAGCGCGCGTCCGAGACCCGGTCCTCGAGGCGGGTCAGGACCAGCGCGCCGAGGAGGAGGCAGGGCAGGCCGCCGGCCAGGAAGAGCCACTGCCACCCGGTGAGCCCGAGGGCACCGTCGAGGCCGCCGAGGATCAGGCCGGCCAGCGGCGCCCCGAAGATCCCCGAGAAGGCCGAGGCCACGAACATGAAGGAGGTGATGCGGCCGCGATGCGAGGCCGGGAACCACAGGGTGAGGTAGTACAGGATGCCCGGGGCGAAACCCGCCTCCATCGCGCCGATCACGAAGCGCAGGGCGTAGAAGTGCCATTCCGCGCGGATGAAGATCATCAGCGCGGTGGCGATGCCCCAGGAGATCATGATGCGGGCGATCCAGCGCCGCGCCCCCACCCGGTAGAGCATCAGGTTCGAGGGCACCTCGAAGATGACGTAGCCGACCACGAACATGCTGGCGCCGAGACCGTACGCCACGTTGCTGAAGCCGAGGTCGCTCTGCAGCTGGAACTTGGCGAAGCTGATGTTGATGCGGTCGAAGAAAGCGACCATGTAGCAGATCATGATGAGCGGCATCAGCCGCCACGCGACCTTGCGGACGACGCTCCGCTCCGTGACCTCATCGATTCCGGCGAGCGGGCCGGCGGTGGCGATGGCCATCGTTTCCTCCTGGTTTGGATGGGCGCACGCGCCCGTGAGGGGCCGCGTCGTCGCGCATGGGGGGGAGCGCGGGGCCGCCTTCGGACGGGCGGCTTCCCGCGCGGGTCATTCCAAATCCGCTTGATCCCTTCGGGATGGCGGATCTGGGCTTCGCTCAAGCGCCGCGCGGGCTCGGGTGGAGGTCGCAGGGCCGGCCGGCCTTGGCGACCTGGCCCGGAACGTCGTGCCCGACGAGCCGCGGCAGGTCCCGCGACAGGGCGATCAGGGCCGGGAGGTCGAGGCCGGTGGGCACGCCCATCTCGTGGGCCATGCTCACCAGGTCCTCGGTGCAGATGTTGCCGGTCGCCCCCGGGGCGAAGGGGCAGCCGCCGAGGCCGCCCAGGGCGGCGTCGAAGCGGCGGGCCCCGGCCTCGTAGGCGGCGAGCACGTTGGCGAGCCCGGAGCCGCGGGTGTTGTGGAAGTGCAGCGTCAGCCGCTCCGGCCCGACCAGCGCGAGGGCGCGGGCGACGAGCCGGGCCACCTGCCGGGGATTGGCCATGCCGGTCGTGTCGGCGAGGGTCACCCCGTCGACGCCGAGCGCGCGGTAGCGCTCGACCTGAGCCAGCACCTTGTCCTCGGGCTGCGCGCCCTCGAAGGGGCAGCCGAAGGCGGTCGCCACCGTGGCGTTGACGCTGACGGGCGCGCCCCGCACCGTCTCCATGATCCGCGCGAAGCCGGCGATCGAGGCCTCGGGAGTCATGCCCATATTGGCGCGGTTGTGGGTCTCGCTCGCCGAGGCGACGAGATTGATCTCGTCGGCGCCCGCCGCCAGGGCGCGCTCGGCGCCCCGCGGATTCGGCACCAGGGCCACGTAGGTGGTGCCGGGGCGGCGCCGGATGCCGGAGAAGATTTCGGCCGCGTCGGCGAGGGCCGGCACCGCCTTCGGCGAGACGAAGGAGGAGACCTCGATCCGGCTGAAGCCGCAGGCCGAGAGCGCGTCGATCAGCCGGATCTTCTCCGGGGTCGGCACGAAGGTGGGCTCGATCTGGAAGCCGTCGCGGGTCGCGACCTCCTGGACGATCATGGCGTCGCTCATGCCACCGCTCCCGCGTCGCGCAGGCGGGCGATGCGCTCGGCGTCGAGGCCGAGTTCGGTCAGCACCGCGTCGGTGTGGGCGCCGAGCGCCGGCCCCTGCCAGCGCACCGTGCCGGGGGTCTCGGAGAGCTTGGGCACGATGCCCGGCATCTTCACCCGGGCGCCGCCGGGCAGCTCGGCCTGCAGGATCATGTCGCGGGCCTGGTAGTGCGGGTCGGCGACGATGTCGGCCACCGAGTAGATGCGGCCGGCCGGCACGTCGGCCGCGTCGAGCGCCGCCAGCGCCTCCTCGACGCTGCGCGCCCGCGTCCAGTCCGCGATGGCGTCGTCGAGCATCCCGGCCTGGCGCGAGCGGCCGTCGTTGCTGGCGAGCGCCGGGGCCTCGGCGAGGTCGGGCCGGCCGATCGCCGCCATCAGCCGGCGGAAGATCGGGTCGCTGTTGCCCGCGATGACGACGTAGCCGCCGTCCCGGGTCGGGTAGGTGTTGGAGGGCGTGATGCCGGGCAGCGCGCCGCCCGTCCGCGTGCGGACCTCGCCGAGGAGGTCGTACTCGGGCACGAGGCTCTCCATCACGTTGAACACGCTCTCGACGAGCGACACGTCGATCACTTGGCCGCCGCCCTGGCCGGTCTTCACCCGCAACAGCGCCATCAGGGCGCCGATCACCCCGTGCAGCGAGGCGAGCGTGTCGCCGATGCTGACCCCGACCCGGGCCGGCGGGGCGTCCGGGCTGCCGGTGGTGAAGCGGATCCCGCCCATCGACTCGCCGATGGCGCCGAAGCCCGGGCGGTCGCGGTAGGGGCCGGTCTGGCCGTAGCCCGAGATGCGCACCATCACCAGGTTCGGGTTGAGGGCCGAGAGCACGTCCCAGCCGAGGCCGAGCTTCTCCAGGCCGCCGGGCCGGAAATTCTCCACCACCACGTCGGCGCCGCGGGCGAGGTCGCGGACGATCTCGAGCCCCTCGGGCGACTTCAGGTTGACGGCGATCGACTTCTTGTTGCGCGACTGCAGGTACCACCAGAGCGAGGTGCCCTCGTGCATCTTGCGCCACTTGCGCAGGGGGTCGCCCTGTCCCGGCGGCTCGACCTTGATCACCTCGGCGCCGAACTCCGCCATCAGCCGCGTGGCGAAGGGCGCGGCGATCAGCTGGCCGAGTTCCAGCACGCGAATGCCCGCGAGGGGACCGCTCATGGCCTTTCCTCCATCTTTCCCTGTTGCCGAAGACGTAACGGAGAAGGCGGTCGCGGATCCAACCGCATCTCGCCAATGACCGTTCGCGATTCGAGAACGCGGACGTCCTCCGGCGGGGGCCGCGCGGCGGCGCGGGACCGGCCCCGGGCCGCGACCGTGAGCCTCCTCGGAGCGGGCGGAGCGGCCCGCCGGGCTTCTGCTCGGGAGTCGCGTTCCCGCATCGTGCTCGCCGCCGAACCGGTGACCCCTTCGGCGAATGATGCTCCGCGGCCGCGCCGCGCTGCCGGCACGATGCTCCGCCTGGGCAGTGCCGGAGATCAGGCAATTCGACCGAGATCGCCCGATATCCACCTGTCACGGGGCCGGATCATGCGCCGCGATGGCCTTGCCGCGGCGTGACGAAGCAGGTCTCAGGCACGGCTTCTCTATGATGCCACGCGGCGCGACGGTCTTTGCTGCGACGCAACATGGACCCCGGAACTCTCACCCAGGAGAGACCGGCGCCCATAACCAGACTGCCAAGATAACGCTATCTTAGGACTCGTCACGTCTGATGGCCGGGCCTGATGACGCAAGGTTCGTCACTGAACAATCCGAACCGTCGACTTTTTGAAATAATTCCCAACCTGCGGTCCGGGGCCTCCCCGGCAGCCGAAATCCCCCGACGCGGAACACAGAGCAGAGCAGCGACCATGATGGTTCGACGATTCCTGGGGAGACTGTCGATCGGCGGCCGCTTGACCGCGGCCCTGCTGGCCTGCTCGCTCGCGGCGGTGGCGGTCATCGGTGCCGCGGCGTACCGGCAGCAGCGGGACGCCACCGACCTCGCCGTGGCCGCGGCCCTGGCCGAGCGCTACAAGTCCGTCACGGCCGCGATGGCCGACCGCACGCAGCGCGCCCTCGGCGTCGCCCTGACCCTCGCGCACGACCCCGCGGTCGCGGAGGCGCTGCGCCGCGACGATCGGACAGGCCTGCTGGAGCGCTACCGGCTCCTGTTCGAGCCTCTGAGCGCGGGCCTGAACCTGTCCTTCATCACGATCCACCGGGCCGACGGGACGGCCTTCCTGCGCTACCACGCGCCCGGCACGTTCGGCGACTCGGTCCTGGCGCGCCGCGGCACCGTGCGGGACGCGGTCGCGGCGATGCGCCCTGTGAGCGGCGTCGAGCCCGGCCGCGAGACCATCGCGATCTTCGCGGTCGCCCCGGTCCGCGAGGCCGGCGCCCTGCGGGGCGCGGCGGATGTCGGCCTTCCCTTGGGCGAGCCCTTCCTCGCCGAGATGAAGGGGCAGTACGGGGTGAACCTCGCCATGCACCTCGTGAGGGACGCTGCGGTCACGACGCTCGCCGCCACCTTCCCGGGCAGGACGCTCCTCGATCCGCAGGGCCACGCCGCCGCGATGGGGACCGGGATGCACTGGCGGGAGGCGACCCTCGACGGGCGTCCGGTCGCCGTGATGGCGGGCCCCCTGCGCAACTATGCCGGACAGGCGATCGGCACGATCGAGATGGCGCTCGACATCTCCGACTTCATCGCGGCGCGGCGCGCGGCGATGCTCACGCTGGTCACCGTCCTCGCCGCGGTGGCCGCCGCCGGCGGCCTGGTCGCGCGGCGCGTCACGCGCCACCTCGTGGGGCCGATCCGGGCCATCACCGGAACGATGCACGACCTCGCCGGCGGCCGCCTTCGCACCGAGATCCCGTCGACGGAGCGCCCCGACGAGATCGGCGCGATGGCCCGCTCGCTCCAGGTCTTCCGCGACCAGCTGATCGAGGCCGAGGCGCTGCGCGGCGCGCAGGCCGAGGGGCTCGCCGACCGCGAGCGGCGGACCGCCGTGATCGACGACCTCGTCAAGCGCTTCGACGCGTCGGTGGAGGCCGTGCTCTGCCGCGTCTCGGCGGCCGCGACGGAGCTGCAGGCCACGGCCGGGCAGCTGACCGCCACGGCGGGGGGCACGGCCCGGCAATCCGCCGCGGTGGCGCAGGCCGCCGGCGAGGCCGCCCAGAACGTCGTCACGGTCTCGGGCGCCGCCGAGGAGCTCGCATCCTCCGTGAGCGAGATCGCCCGCCAGGTCGAGCGCACCGAGAGCATGGCGCGGGGGGCGGCGACGGAGGCGACCCAGGCCGGCGCCATCGTCGCGGACCTCTCGAACGCCGCGAACAAGATCGGGGAGGTGATCGGGCTCGTCTCCGGCATCGCGCAGCAGACGAACCTGCTCGCGCTCAACGCGACGATCGAGGCGGCCCGGGCCGGCGAGGTCGGCAAGGGTTTCGCGGTGGTCGCCGCCGAGGTGAAGGCGCTGGCGGCCCAGACCTCCCGCGCCACGACGGAGATCGGCGAGCAGGTGGTGTGGATCCAGACCTCCACCGGACGGGCCGTCGAGGCGATCGGCCGCATCGCCCAGACGATCGGCTCCCTCAACGAGACGACGCAGGCGGTGTCCGGCACGATGCGCCAGCAGCACGCGGCGACCGGCGAGATCCTCGGGGCGGTGACCTGCGCCTCCGGCCGGACCAGCGAGGTGACGGCGACGATCCGGGAGGTCTCGGACGCCGCCGCCCATACGGGGGGCGCGGCGGGCCAAGTGCTGGACGCCTCCTCCGAGCTCGCGGCGCAGACCGAGACCCTGCGCGGGCAGGTCCAGAGCTTCCTCGCCGCCTTCCGGGCCGCCTGAGGGCGCGCCCGCCGGGCCGCCTGAGGGCGCGCCCGGACGCTCGCGTCGCGTCGCCGGCGAGACGACCTCGCTCGCCCTGCAGGGCGTAGGATCCCGCTCTCCGGCCCTCCGTTCCGCACGGTCTCGGCGGCCGGATCCTCCGTCACGCTGGAGAACGCCGCCTCATGAGGCGGAGGCCGCGAGGTGGTCGCGCAGCAGGGTGGCGGCCGGCGAGAGCCGGCCGGGCCGCGTCACCAGCCGCAGCTCGCGCCGCGCCCAGGCATCGGAGAGCGGGACGGCGACGAGCTGCATCGCGGCGCCGAACAGGCCGACGACGCGCTCCGGCACCACCGCGAGGCCCATATCGGCCTGGACCATGCGGCAGACCGCGTCGAAACCGGGGACGTGCACCCGCAGCCTGAGCGGGCGGCCGACGCGCTGCGCCTCGGCCCGCACGCTGTCGTGGATCGAACTCGCCGCGTGCAGGCCGACGAAGTCGTGGTCGAGCGTCTCCGCGAAGGCGAGCTCGGCCCTGTCCGCCAGGGGATGCCCGGCCCGCATCACCACCACCAGCCGGTCGCGGCGGTAGAGGTGGGTGGCGAGGCCCTGGGCCGGCACGCTGGCCGAGCAGATCCCGATCTCGGCCGCGCCCTCGGCCACGCCGCGCACCACGCCGGTGCTGGGGCGCTCCTCGAGGTCGATGCGGATGGCGCCCTGCGCGGCCAGGAAGGCGCGCAAATCCTCGGGCAGGAACTGCACGATCGCCGAGAGGTTCGCGAGCATCCGGACGATGCCGCGCACGCCCTTGGCGTGCTCGGCGAGTTCGAGGGCGATCCGGTCCGCGCTCGCCAGCATGCGGCGGGTGTGGTGCAGCAGCGTCTCGCCGGCCGGGGTCGGCCGCATGCCCCGCGGCTCGCGGGTGAGCAGCGCGCAGCCGAGGGCGTGTTCCAGCTCGGCGAGGCGCTTGCTGACCGCCGAGGGGGCGATGGCGGCGCGGCGCGCGGCGCCGTTGAGGGTGCCCTCCTCGCAGATGGCGGCGAAGAGCCGGAGCGTCTTCAGGTCGAGGCGGCTCAGCGTGGCGGCGGCGGGGTGGTCTCCGGGAGCGGCCATGGGCCTCCAGGCGGCGGGCGGGACGGCGCGGGCCCGCCATCGTCGCCGCGCGCGGGGCGCCGGTCCAGCCCGGCGGCCGCCCGCGACGCAACACGGCACGACATCCCGCCGCAACGCGCGCGCCCTAGGCCTCCCCGCCCGGGCCGCCACTGGCCCCGGAGGGAGATCGCGATGAACGCCACACGACGCGGGATGCGGACGGGGAGCTTGGTGCTGCGGGGCCTGATCACGGCCGTCTTCGTGCTCGCGGCCGGAATGAAATTCGCCGCGGTCCCGTTCGAGGTGTCGGGCTTCCTGCGCTTCGGCTACCCGCTCTGGTTCATGTACGCGGTCGGCGCGGCGCAGCTCGCCGGAGCGGCGCTGCTCTGGATCCGGGGCGCGACGGCCCTCGGCGCTTTCCTGCTCGCGGCGATCATGGCGGGCGCGGTCGGGAGCCACCTGCGGGCGGGCGACCCGCTGCCGATGGCCCTCCCCGCGCTCGTGCTCCTCGTCCTGCTCGCCGGCCTGACGTGGTCCCGCCGGCACGAACTCGTCGCGCCGCGGCCGCGCGTGGCGGCCGAGCGGGCCTGATCGCCGTCCCGGTCCGGCGGGCCGCGCCCGCCGGGGCGGAGCTCAATCCTCGTAGTGGTCGCGCACCAGGCGGTCGAGGAGGCGCACGCCCCAGCCCGACCCCCAGGAGCGGCTGATCTCGCTCGACGGCGCGTTCATGCCGACCCCGGCGATGTCGAGATGCACCCAGGGCACGTCGTTCACGAAGCGCTTGATGAACTGCGCCGCCGTCGCCGAGCCGCCGTGGCGCCCGCCGGTATTCTTCATGTCGGCGAATTTCGAGTCGATCAGCTTGTCGAAGCCCGGAGCGAGCGGCATGCGCCAGACCTTCTCGCCCGTCGCCTCGCCGGCCGCCGACAGCCGCGCCGCGAGTTCGTCGCTGGTGCTGAACATCCCGGCGTATTCCTGGCCGAGCGCGACCAGGATGGCGCCGGTCAGCGTCGCGAGGTCGATCATGAACTTCGGCTTGGCCTCCTGCTGGACGTAGGTGATCACGTCCGCCAGGACGAGGCGGCCCTCCGCGTCGGTGTTGATGATCTCGATCGTCTGGCCGGAGAGCGAGGTGACGATGTCGCCCGGGCGCTGGGCCTTGCCGTCGGGCATGTTCTCGACGATGCCGATGGCGCCGAGCGCGTTGACCTTGGCCTTGCGGGCGGCGAGGGCCTGCATCAGCCCGACCACGCAGGCGGCGCCGGCCATGTCGCCCTTCATGTCCTCCATGCCGCCGCTCCCCTTGATGGAGATGCCGCCGGAATCGAAGCACACGCCCTTGCCGATGAAGGCGACCGGCGGCTCCGAGGGATCCTCGGCGCCGTTCCAGCGCATGATGACGGTGCGCGCCTCCTTGCCCGAGCCCTGCGCCACCGCGAGGAGCGCGCGCATGCCGATCCGGCGCATCGCCTTCTCGTCGAGGACCTCGACGGCGATTCCGAGCTTCGCCAGCGGCTCGGTGCGCCGGGCGAACTCCTCCGGGTCGAGGACGTTCGGCGGCTCGTTGACGAGTTCGCGGGCGAGGATCACCCCGTCCGCCACCGCCTCGGCGGCGCGCAGGAGCTTCTTGAGCGCGCCGGGCTCGGCCGTCAGCACCGTGACCTTGGCCCCGCCGGCCTCCTCGCCCTCGCCCTTCTTGCTCTTGTAGCGGTCGAACTTGTAGGCCCGCAGGCGCAGGCCGAGGGAGAAGTCCGCCGCCGCCTCGGGGGTCGGGGCCCCGCCGGCCCAGTCGAGGACCACGACGGCCTGCCGCCCGCCGACCTTGCCGGCCACGACGCCGCCCAGCGCGGCCCAGTCGAGCTTGGCCCGCTCCGCCTCGGGCCCGAGCCCGACCACGACCAGCCGGTCCGCCCGCAGCCCTGCCGGCGCGGTCACCGCGATGGCGCTGTTCGCCTTGCCCTTGAAGCGCTCGACGGCCGCCGCCCGCGCCAGGATGTCGCCGGCCCCGGCGCCCGCCACCTCCGCGGCGCGGGCGGAGAGGGCGAGATCCTCGCCGACGAACACGACGAGGTCGCTGCCCTGCTCGGCCCTGGCCGATCCGAAGGACTCGAACGCGATGCTGATGCCGTCCGCCATGACGCTGCTTTCAATCCCTTGGGAAACCCGGAGGCGCCGGAAAGCCCCTGTGTAGCCAAGGCCCGCGCCGGAAGGCAACGCGCCGCCCGCGCGTCGCCCGGCCGCGCATTCGCCGCGCCCGGCATGCCGAGGCACGCCGGACACAGGAGCGCCCGCAAAAGGCCGCGTTCCGGGTGCTTCCATCGAAAGCGCTTGTGCGGGGAAGCCCCCCGGCTTAACGCAGGAGCCGCGGAAGGGGGCCCGACCGCACCGAGCCGATGAAGCAGATCGAGCGATACATCTTCCGCATCGCCCTCGGCGCCTTCCTGGCCTGCCTGGCGGGCCTCACCGGCGTGATCTGGGTGACGCAGGCCTTGCGCGAGCTCGACCTCGTGACCGCCAAGGGCCAGACCGTGCTGATCTTCTTCCTGATCACCGGCCTGTCGATCCCGGCGCTCCTCACGGTCGTGGCGCCCGTCGCCCTGTTCATGGCGGTGGTGCACGCGCTCAACCGCCTCAACGGCGATTCCGAGCTGATCGTGATGAGCGCGGCCGGGATGTCGCCGCGCCAGCTCCTGCGCCCCTTCCTGACCCTGGCGCTGATCGTGAGCGCGGCGCTCGGCTTCCTGACCATCCAGGTGCTGCCGTCGAGCTTCCAGGAGCTGCGCGACCTCCTCACCCGGGTGCGCGGCGACTTCATCGCCAACGTCGTGCAGGAGGGGCAGTTCACCAGCCTCGACAACGGCATCACCTTCCACTTCCGCGAGAGCGCGCCGGGCGGCGTGCTGCTCGGCATCTTCATGCAGGACCGCCGGGAGGCCGGGCGCAGCGTGACCTACCTGGCCGAGCGCGGGCAGGCCCTCGACCTCGACGGGCAGACCTACCTCGTCCTGGAGAAGGGCAGCATCCACCGCCAGCAGCAGAACAGCCGCGACGCCTCGATCATCAGCTTCGCGCGCTACGCGGTCGACCTCGCGGCCTTCACGCCGCCCGACACGGACACGGTCTACAAGCCGCGGGAGCGCTCGACGGCGCAGCTGCTGTTCCCCGACCCGAACGAGCACTACTACAAGCTGGTGAAGGGGCGGTTCCGGGCCGAGCTGCACGACCGGCTCACCAGCTGGCTCTACCCGCTGGCGATGGCGCTGATCGCCTTCGCGGCGCTCGGCGACCCGCGCACCACCCGCCAGGGGCGGGGGCTCGCCATCGCCGCGGCGGTGGCGGCGGTGGTGGCGCTGCGGATCGCGGGCTTCGCGGCGGCGAGCGCGGCCGTGCGCAGCCCCGGGGCCGCCGCCGCCCTCTACGCGGTGCCCCTCCTCGCCGGCCTCGCGGCGCTGCTCGTGGCCTTCCACGGCAACCGGGTGCGGGCCTTCAACGCGGCCCTGGCGCTGCGGCTGCGCCACGTCGGGGCCGGGCTGCCGCGGCTGCGGCCGAGCCACGGCTGAGGCCGCCATGCTGATCGGCGCCACCCTCGGCCGCTACATCGCGGCCCGCTTCCTGCGCATGATCGCCGGGGTGTTCCTGACGGTCTTCGCCCTCGTCTACACCCTCGACTTCGTCGAGCTGATGCGGCGCGCCGGCGAGGCGCCCGGGGCGAGCGCGCTCACGGTCGCGCATCTCTCCCTGCTGCGCACGCCCGCGGTCGCCGAGCAGATCATGCCCTTCGCGATCCTGTTCGGCGCGATGGGGGCGCTGCTCCAGCTCAGCCGCAAGCTCGAACTGGTGGTGGCGCGGGCCGCCGGCATCTCGGCCTGGCAGTTCCTGCAGCCGGGCGTGCTCGTCGCGGTGGGGATCGGGGCCCTGATGGTCGGGGCCTACAACCCCCTGGCGGCCTCCCTCAAGCAGCGCTCGACGCAGGTCGAGGCCCGGATCTTCGCCCGCTCCACCAAGGGGGGCCTGAGCAACGACCTCTGGATCCGCCAGCGCAGCGTCGACGGGCAGGCGATCGTGCGGGCGAGCACCGCCATCGAGGGCACGACCTCGCTCGCGGGCGTCACGATCTTCACCTTCGACGCGCAGGGCGCCTTCGGCCAGCAGATCGAGGCCCGCCGGGCCACCCTGCACGACGGCTACTGGGAGCTGCAGGACGCGCGCGTCCTCACTCAGGATTCGGGGCCCGAGAGCTACGACACCTACCTGGTCGCCTCGAACCTCGCCCCGAGCCAGGTCCGCCAGCGCGTCACGCCCCCGGATTCCGTGCCTTTCTGGCAACTGAGCGAGACGATCGCGCGCAGCGAGCGGGCCGGGCTCGACGCCGCGCGCTATCGTCTGCAGCGGGCGGTGCTCCTCGCCCGGCCGATGCTGTTCGTCGCGATGGTGCTGGTGGCCGCCTCCGTTTCATTAAGATTCTTCCGCTTTGGTGGCATCGGCAGGATGGCGCTGGCGGGTGTGGCGGCGGGCTTCGCGCTCTACGTCGCCCGGCAGGTCATGGAGGGCCTCGGCGCCTCGGGGATCGTCGCGGCCCCCGTGGCGGCGTGGTTCCCGGCCGTGGTAGGGAGTCTGCTCGGTACGCTCGCGCTTCTGTACCAGGAGGATGGCTGATGCCTTCCCCTCGGACGGGCGACGCGACGGCAACGGGTGCGGGGATGGGTCGAGTCGTGCGTAGGAGCGCCCTCCGGGTGGCCTCCCCGGTGCTGGCGACGCTGCCGGCCCTCGCCCTGGCGGCGGGGCTGCCGGACGCGGCGCGCGCCCAGCCCACCCTCAACGACCGCATCAACGCGGGCGCCTCCAAGAGCGCGAACCAGCAGCGCCTCCTCGTGGAGGCGCAGGAACTCGTCTACGACAACGACCGCAACACGGTCTCGGCGGTCGGCAATGCCGAGCTGCATTACGGCGCCCGCACGCTGCTGGCCGACCGGGTGCGCTACGACCGCGACAGCGGCCGGGTCTTCGCCGAGGGCAACGTCCGGCTCACCGACGAGACCGGCGCCGTCGTCACCGGCGACCGGATGGAGCTGACGGACGATTTCCGCAACGGCTTCATCGACTCCCTGCGCCTGCAGCAGACGATCTCGCCGCGCGGGCGGGTGGCGCGGGTGCGGTTCTCGGCCCCGCGGGCCGAGCGGGTCGACGGCGAGACCACCACCTTCGAACGCGGCACCTACACGGCCTGCGAGCCCTGCAAGGACCATCCCGAGCGCCCGCCCCTCTGGCAGGTCAAGGCCGCGCGGATCATCCACAACAATCAGGAGCGGCGCATCTACTACGAGGATGCCTCGATCGAGATCGGCGGCATCCCGGTCGCGTACCTGCCCTACTTCTACACCTCGGACCCGACGGTGCGGCGCGAGACCGGCTTCCTCACGCCCCACTTCGTGAATTCGAGCGTGTTCGGCTACGGCATCGGCACGCCGTTCTTCTGGAACATCGCGCCCGACTACGACCTGACGGTCACGCCGACCTTCTCGACCAAGCAGGGCGTGCTCGGCCAGCTGGAGTGGCGCCAGCGCCTCGCCAACGGCTTCTACAACCTGCGGCTCAGCGGCATCTTCCAGTCGACGCCGAGCGTCTTCCTCGCCTCGCCGCTCGGGCCGGGCGACCGGGAATTCCGCGGCTCGATCGAATCGGCGGGCCAGTTCTACCTGAGCCCGCAATGGCGCGCGGGCTGGGACGTGGTCGGCGTCACCGACAAGTGGTTCCTCGACAATTACCGCATCCGCAACCAGGCCATCTCCACCGACTATTTCCGCGAGGCGGTCTCCACCGCCTACCTGATCGGCCAGGGCGACCGCTCCTGGTTCGAGGCGCGGGCCTACTACTTCAAGGGCCTGTCGACCTACGACTGGCAGAAGCAGCAGCCGATCGTCGCCCCGGTGATCGACTACGACAAGCGCGTCAACGGCCCCGACCCGCTCGGCGGCGAGGTGCGCGTGCAGATGAACTTCCAGAACCTGACGCGCGACGCGACCCAGTACCAGGAGGTGCCGCGCACCCGGTCCTACCTGCTGTCGCCGAGCCTCTACGGGATCTCCTACCCGCTCTACCCGACCTGCACGGTCTTCGAGCGCGGCCAGTGCGTGGTGCGCGGCCTCGCCGGCACCGACACCCGCCTCTCCACCCAGGTCTCCTGGCGACGGGAATTCATCGACGAGTTCGGGCAGGTCTGGCAGCCCTTCGCGTACCTGCGCACCGACGCCTTCTACGTCGACCCGAACACGAGGTCGTACCAGAACAGCCAGATCACCAACCTGTTCTCGCCCGACGTCGACTTCTCCGGCCGGGTGACGCCGGCGGTCGGGCTGGAATACCGCTACCCGTTCGTGGCCGATCTGGGCGGGCTCGGGGTGCACACGGTGACGCCGATCGCCCAGGTGATCGCGCGGCCGAGCGAGACGCATATCGGGCGGCTGCCGAACGAGGACGCCCAGAGCCTCGTCTTCGACGACACCTCCCTGTTCCAGTGGGACAAGTTCTCGGGCTACGACCGCGTCGAGGGCGGCGTGCGCGCCAATCTGGGCGCCGAGTACGCCATCACCACCCGGACGGGCTTCCACCTCAACGCCATGTTCGGCGAATCGATCGCGGTGGCGGGCGTGAACTCCTTCCGGCGCGGCGACATCGCCAATGTCGGGCTGAATTCGGGGCTGGAGACCCAGGGCTCGGACTTCGTGTCCCGGCTCCAGGTCTCGCCGAACCAGAACATCAGCTTCATCACCCGGGCGCGCTTCGACAACGACACCTTCGCGCTCAAGCGGCTGGAGACCGGCATCTTCGCCAAGCTGTCGCCCTTCCTGCCCCTCGACACCTCGCTGCTCTACGCCCGCTACGCCGCCCAGCCGGCGCTCGGCTACGATTACCGGCGCGAGGGCATCCAGGCCGCGGCCACCTACAGCATCACGCCGAACTGGTTCATCACCGGCTCGCTGCTCCTCGACCTCTCGCACTACCTCGAAGTGCGCGACCAGTACGCCGCCTCGCTCGAGGCCTACCTGCTCAACCCGGTCGGCACGCCGCCGGTCTACGCCAAGGGTAACAAGTTCTACGTCTCGTCGGCGCAATTCGGGTTCGGCTACCGGGACGAGTGCACGACCGTGTCGCTGAGCTACTATACCTCGCCGATCGAGACGGCGGTGGGCCTGCGCGAGCGGAACCAGACCGTGCTGCTGCGCCTTGAGCTGCGCACGCTCGGCGAGGCGAACCTGCGCCAGAACCTGAATTCCAGCACGACCACGGACGGGATCGCCACGACGACGGTGCGGTGACGGCCCGGCCGGCAGGAGACGCGCCATGCGCCAGATCCTCGCCCTGACCCAGGGCGACCCGGCGGGCATCGGCCCGGAGATCGCGCTCAAGGCCTGGGCCTCCCGCGAGGCGGCGGGGCTGGCGCCCTTCGTGCTGATCGGCGACCCGGACTTCATGGCGGAGCGGGCCGCGCGCCTGGGCCTCGCCGTGCCGGTCGCGGCCGCCGCGCCCGAGGAGGCCGCCGCCGCCTTTTCCCGGGCGCTCCCGGTCTGGCCGCTGGGCGAGCGGGTGCGGGCCGAGCCCGGCCGCCCCGACCCGGCGACGGCGCCCGCGACCCTGGCCTCGATCGAGGCGGCGGTGCGGCTGGTGCGCGAGGGCCGGGCGGCGGCCCTGGTCACGAACCCGATCGCCAAGCACGTGCTCTACGCGGCGGGGTTCCGCCATCCCGGCCACACGGAGTACCTCGCCGCCCTCGCGGCGGGGCCCGACGGCGTCGCGCCGCGGCCCGTGATGCTGCTGTGGTCGGAGCTGCTGGCGGTGGTGCCGGTGACGATCCACGTGCCCCTGCGGCAGGTGCTGGAGCTGCTGACCGAGGACCTCGTCGTCGAGACGGCCCGCATCGTCGACCGGGATCTGCGGGCGCGGTTCGGCCTCGCGCGGCCGCGGCTGGTCCTGGCCGGCCTCAACCCGCACGCGGGCGAGGAGGGCGGCATCGGCCACGAGGACAGGGACGTGCTCGCCCCGGCGGTGGCGCGGCTGCGCGCCGAGGGGATCGAGATCCGCGGCCCGCTCCCCGCCGACACGCTGTTCCACGCCCGGGCGCGGGCCGGCTACGACGTCGCCCTCGCCCCGACCCACGACCAGGCGCTGATCCCGATCAAGACGCTGGCCTTCGACGAGGGGGTGAACGTGACGCTCGGCCTGCCCTTCCTGCGCACCTCGCCGGACCATGGCACGGCCTTCGACATCGCCGCGCGCGGCATCGCCGAGCCCGCCAGCCTGATCGCGGCGCTGCGCCTCGCCGGGCGCCTGGCGGCGGCCGGCCGCCCGGCCGCGTGAGCGCGGACGGGATGAGTGCGGACGCGGTGAGCGCGGACGGGCTGCCTCCCCTGCGGGAGGTCGTGCGGGCGCACGACCTGATGCCCCGCAAGGCGCTCGGCCAGAACTTCCTGTTCGACCTCAACCTGACGGGCCGGATCGCGCGCGCGGCCGGGCCGCTCGCGGGCGTGACCGTGGTGGAGGTCGGCCCGGGACCGGGCGGGCTCACCCGCGCGCTCCTCGCCGAGGGCGCGGCCCGGGTGGTCGCGATCGAGCGCGACGAGCGGGCGCTGCCGGCCCTGGCCGAGATCGCCGCGCATTACCCGGGCCGGCTCACCGTGGTCCAGGCGGACGCGCTCGCCTTCGACCCGCGCCCGCTCGTCGGCGCGGGGCCGGCGCGGATCGTGGCGAACCTGCCCTACAATGTCGGCACGGCGCTGCTGACCGGCTGGCTCGCCGCGGAGGCGTGGCCGCCCTGGTTCGACTCGCTGACCCTGATGTTCCAGCGCGAGGTGGCCGAGCGCATCGTGGCCGACGAGCGCGACCGGGCGAATTACGGGCGGCTCGGGGTCCTGTGCGGCTGGCGGACGCAGGCGCGCATCCTGTTCGACGTCCCGCCCTCCGCCTTCGTGCCGCCCCCGAAGGTGACGTCGAGCGTGGTGCGGCTGGTGCCGCGCGCCGCGCCCCTGCCCTGCCGGGTGCGGGCGCTGGAGGCGGTGACGGGCGCGGCCTTCGGCCAGCGCCGCAAGATGCTGCGCCAGAGCCTGCGGGCCGCGACGCCGGATCCCGGCCCGCTCCTCGCCGCCGCCGGCATCCCCGAGACGGCCCGGGCCGAGGAGGTGCCGGTGGCGGGCTTCGTGGCGATGGCGCGGGCGCTCGCGCCGCCGTGAGCGCCCGTCGGCGAGGGCGGCCCGCCGGCGGAGCCTCGGCCGTCAAGAAGGCGCGGGTCGGCGGCAGGACCGCGACGAGCCGGATCGGCGTCGCGAACAGCGCGGACGAGGCCGGTCGCGGGAGCGGAGGATGCCCCGAACGGCGAGGGCGGGGGGCCTGCGGGCCCCCCGCGCGCCGGTCAGCGGGTCTGCTGGATCGCCGAGAGCAGCCAGGGCCCGCCGCGGTCGCGGCGGAAGGTCCAGATCTCGACCGCCTCCGGATCGCCGTTGGCGACGACGCGGCCCGAGCCGCGCTCCACGGTCACGTCGCGCAGGGCGTAGCGCATGGCCACCGTGGCGTAGTCGGTCGGGCCCTCGCGCCACGCCTCCGACAGGTCGCCCTGCAGGAGCTTCACGTCGGCGATGCGGTTGATCACGCCGCGGGCGGCGTTGGCCTGCAGCTCCTCGGTGAAGTAGCCGGCCATCTCGGGCGTCGCGAGGCGGCGGAGCGTCCCCACATCCTCGGCGCCGTAGGCGAGCTGGATCTGGGTCAGGGAGCGCTCGAAGGCCTCGAAATCGGCCGGGCTGATGCCGACCTGATCGCGCTGCGGCGGCCCGGCCGGGCGCGCGCCGCCCCCGCCGAGGCCCGTCATCGGGTTCGGGCCCGGAGGCGGGCCGGAGCGGGCGTAGCCGCCGGCCATGGCCGGCTCGGCCTGGCGCCGCCGGAAGAAGCGCACCGCCAGCATCACGAGGCCGACCAGCAGGCCGACCTGGAGCAGGAAGCCCAGGAAGGAGCCGAAGCCGCCGATGCCGCCGAAGAAGCCGCTGCCGAGGAGCGCGCCGAGCAGGCCCGCGCCGAGAAGGCCGGCGAAGAAGCCGCCGCCGAAGCGCGGCCGGGCCGGCTGCGGCGCGTAGCCGGGATTGTTCATGGTCGGGCCGGGGGCCGTCTGCGAGCGCTGGATCGGGCCGGACATGCCGGGAGCCGTGGTGGTCGGGGCCGGCGCCGAGTAGGTGCGCGAGCCGCGCGAGCCCATCCCGGAGCCCGACGAGCCGCCTGGACGCGCCTCGCCGGCCGTCGACGCCACGGCCATCAGGGCCGCGAGACCGAGGGCCGCCGCCGTCCGGCGGCCGCGGGAGAAGGTGGTCATCATCGGTTCAATTCGCCTCACGCAGTCTACTCGGGCGAGGATCGCCCTCGCAGGATATGGGGAGCGTCGCTTCGCAGTAAAAGGGAGGGCGCGGGGCGCCCCACCCAGCGTCTAGGGTGGTCCGAGATGCGCACCATCTGCGAGGGCGGGCAGTTCCGCCAGGACGAAATTTTTTTCGCCCCCCGGATTAACCCGGACGTGTTCTTCGTCAGGCCGCGGCCCCGGGACGGGGCGGGCGGGGCGGATCGGCGGCCGGGAAGCTGAGGCGCAGAATCGTGCCCTCGCCGAGGGTGCTGCGCAGCCCGACCGCGCCGCCCTGGCGCTTCATCAGCGCGTGGAGGATGGCGAGCCCGGTGCCGCGGCCGGGCTCGCGGGTGGTGAAGAAGGGTTCGAGGGCGCGGGCCAGCACCTCGGGGGGCATGCCGCTGCCCGTATCGGCGATGGTCAGCACCACGTGGCGGCCGAGGGTGCCGTCCGCCGCGACGCCCTCGCCGCCGTGGTTGGCGGTGGTCAGGGTGACGCGGCCGCCCTCCGGCATCGCCTCGCGGGCGTTGGTGAGCACGACCGCGAGGATGAACTCGGTCTGGACCGGGTCGAGGCAGGCCGGCCACAGCGCCTCGTCGAGGGCGAGGGTGAGCGCGACGCCCTCGCCCAGGATCGCGCGGGCGCGGGGCTCGCAGCCGCGCAGGAGGGCGTTGAGGTCGGTCGCGCGCGGCTCCGGCCGGTGCTTGCGCGAGAAGGCGAGGAGGTGGCGGGTCAGGGCCGAGGCGCGCTCGGCCGCGTCGGTGGCCCGGGTGAGCGCGCGCTGCACGAAGGGGTCCGGGTGCTCGCCGAGGCGGCGCTTCAGGCCGTCGACGTAGCCGACCAGGATCTGCAGCAGGTTGTTGAACTCGTGGGCGACGCCGTTGGTGAGCTGGCCCAGGGCCTCGCGCCGCTGCGCCTGGGCGAGGGCGGATTCGAGGTCGCGGCGGCGGGAGACGTCGAGCCACTGGACGAGGCGCAGGTCCGGCGCGCCGTCGATGGGCGAGAGGTGGAGCGAGGCCCAGAAGCTGCACCCGTCGCGGCGGCGCAGGAGCAGGTCCGCGCTCGCGGCCGCGTCGCCGCGCAGGAGCGCCCGCAGGGCGCCCGCATTCTCCGCGTCGGCGCCGAGGGCCGCGAGGGCCTGCCCGGCGAGGGCCTCCGGCTCCTCGCCGAGGGCGCGGGCGGCGGCCGCGTTCGCCCGGCGGATCGCCCCGTCGCGGCCCAGCAGCAGCGACGGCAGGGGCGAGGCGCCGAGCGCGGTCCATATCAGGGCGAAAGGGGCCTCCGGCGCAGCCTCGGGCGCGAGCAGATCCGACACGTCAGCCCCTCGCTGGCGGCGGTGGCGGACCCGCCGCGCGTCGTTCCGGCGCGGCCGGCGGCCGGCCGCGCCCGGATCCTACGCCGGCGCCGGCGGCCAGGCGAGTCGCCGCGACCGGGCGGGTCGCCGCGACCGGCCGC
Organism: Methylobacterium sp. 4-46; assembly: GCF_000019365.1. Taxonomy (GTDB): domain Bacteria; phylum Pseudomonadota; class Alphaproteobacteria; order Rhizobiales; family Beijerinckiaceae; genus Methylobacterium. The sequence continues at coordinate 5,606,329 of NC_010511.1, forward strand.
TACCACATGTCGAGGGCGACGCGGGCCTCGTCGGACATCCGGCTCTGGTCCCAGGGCGGGTCGAACACCATGGTGACGGTGCAGCCCTGCACGCCCGGCACGGCCGCGACGGCGTTCTCCACCCAGCCCGGCATCTCGCCCGCGACCGGGCAGCCCGGGGCGGTGAGCGTCATGTCGATCGCCACGTGGCGGTCGTCGCTGATGTCGACCTTGTAGATCAGGCCGAGCTCGTAGATGTCGGCCGGGATCTCCGGGTCGTAGACGGTCTTGAGGGCGGCCACGATGCCGTCGGTGAGCCGGTCGAGCTCGTCCGGCGGCAGGGCGGAGCCGGTCTCTGGCGCGGTGTCGGTCATCGGGGTCCCTACGCGAACATCATCTCGGCCTTGGCGAGCGCCGCGACCAGCGCGTCGACCTCGTCCCGCGTATTATACAGTCCGAACGAGGCGCGACAGGTCGATGTGGTGCCGAAACGACTGAGCAGCGGCATCGCGCAATGGGTGCCGGCCCGCACCGCCACGCCCTGGCGGTCGATCACCGTGGCGATGTCGTGGGCGTGCGCGCCCTTCATCTCGAAGGAGATCACCGCGCCCTTGGACCGCGCCCGCCCGATGATGCGCAGCGCGTTCATCTCCGAGAGGCGCTGATGCGCGTAGGCCGAGAGGGCGGCCTCGTGCGCGGCGATCCTCTCGCGGCCGAGATTCATCATGAATTCGAGGGCGGCCCCGAGGCCGACCGCCTCGACGATCGCCGGGGTGCCGGCCTCGAAGCGGTGCGGCGGCTCGTTGTAGGTGATGGCGTCCTCGGTGACGGTCTGGATCATCTCGCCGCCGCCCTGGTAGGGGGGCAGGCGCTCCAGCCACTCCTTCTTGCCGTAGAGCACGCCGATGCCGGTCGGCCCGTAGACCTTGTGGCCGGTGAAGACGAAGAAGTCGCAGCCGAGATCCTGCACGTCGATGCTCTGGTGCACGGCGCTCTGGGCGCCGTCGAGGAGCACCGGCACGCCGTGCGCGTGCGCGATGCGCACGATCTCCTTGGCGGGGGTGATCGTGCCGAGCACGTTCGACATGTGGGTGATGGCCACCATGCGGGTGCGCGGCGTGAACAGCTTCTCGAAGGCCTCGACCAGGAAGTTGCCCTCGTCGTCGACGGGCGCCCACTTGATCACCGCGCCCCGGCGCTCGCGCAGGAAGTGCCAGGGCACGATGTTGGAATGGTGCTCCATGATCGACAGGATGATCTCGTCCCCCTCCCCGATCAGGCCGGCCCAGCCCATCGACGAGGCGACGAGGTTGTAGGCCTCGGTGGCGTTGCGGGTGAAGATGATCTCGTCCGTCGAGCGGGCGTTGAGGAACAGCCGCGCGGTCTCGCGGGCGCCCTCGTAGCCCTCGGTGGCGGCGTTCGCCATGAAGTGCAGGCCGCGATGGACGTTGGCGTAGGCCGTCTCCATCGTGCGGGTCATGGCCTCGATCACCACCCGCGGCTTCTGGGCCGAGGCGGCGTTGTCGAGGTAGACGAGGGGCTTGCCGTAGACCGTCCGCGACAGGATCGGGAATTCGGCCCGGATCGCCGCGACGTCGTAGGGCGGGAGGACGGGTGCGTTCATCGCGTGTCGCTCTCTGGTCTCCGGGGCCGGGATGGCCTTCCCGGGAACGGGACCGCGCGGACTCGCCTCACCCGCTCCGGGGAGGCTCCCGCGCGATCCCGGCGCTCACCGCCGCGCGGCGAGCCAAGTCTCCGCCGCGGCGCTCATCGCCGCGCGGCGAGCCAGGTCTCCACCGCGGCGATCATCGCCGCGCGGGCGCCCTCGTGGGTGACGGCCTCGATGGCCTCGCCCAGGAAGGCCTGGATCATCAGCCCCTCCGCCTCGGCCCGCGGCAGCCCGCGCGCCATCAGGTAGAAGAGCAGGTCCTCGTCCGGCGCCCCGCAGGTCGCGCCGTGGCCGCAGGCCACGTCGTCGGCGAAGATCTCCAGCTCCGGCTTGTTCATCATCTGCCCCTCGTCGCTGAGGAGGAGGCAGTCGGACTTCATCTTGCCGTCGGTCTTCTGGGCGACCTGCGCGACGATGATCTTGCCCTGGAACACGCCGGTGGCGTCGCCGTCGATCACGGTCTTGAACTGCTCGCGGCTGATGCCGCCGGGGGCGGCATGGTCGGCGAGCAGCGTCGAATCCCCGAGCTGCCCGTCCTTCAGCATGGTGGCGCCGTTGACCTGCGCGGTCGCCTCCGCGCCGGCGAAGAGCAGGAAGATCTGGTGGCGCGCGAAGGCGGCTCCGGTCGCGACGTTCACGGTCTCCAGGTGCGACTTGGCCCCGAGCTTGACCGAGAGGGTCGAGAGGGCGACCGCCCCGCCGCCCTCGCGGTTGAGCCGCGCGTGCCGCAGGGTGGCGCCGTCGCCGACCACCGCGTCGAGGGCGTCGTTCGGCTGGTAGCCGACGCCGTCCGGCCCCTCGTGGCTCTCGACCAGGGTCAGCGCCGCCCCCCCCTCCAGCACCACGAGGGTGCGGGTGGCGGTGGAGAAGGCCTCCGCGCCGGTGCCGACGAAGCGCAGGTGCAGCGGCCGCTCCGGCCTGGCGCCGGCCGTGACCCGGATCAAGGCCCCGTCCGCCATGAAGGCGGTGTTGAGCTGGTAGATCGGATTGTCGCGGGCCTGCGCCACCGGCGTGAACTCGGCCGTGAGGGCGTGGCCGTCGGTCAGCGCCTCGACCAGGGGCACGACCTCGACGCCGTCCGGCATCGCGCCGAGATCCGACAGGGCCGGGACGAGGTGGCCGTTGACGAAGGTCAGCCGCGCCGCCTCGACGGTGGCGAAGCCCTCCGCCCGCACGATCGCGGTGCGGGCCGCCTCCGGGCTCGGCGGCTCGGCGGGCGCCGCCGCCTCGCGCAGGGCCGCCCTGAGGTCGGAATACTTGAAGGCCTCGACGCGGCGATGGGGCAGGCCCGCCGCCTCGAAGAAGCGGAAGGCCTCCTCGCGGGCGATGGCCGAGCCCGGCAGCTTCAGGCGCCGGACCTGGAACAGGGCGGCGAGGCCGGTCTCGGCCGCATTGCGCAGGGGGGTGATCTCCGCCATGGTCACGCCGCCTCCGCGCCGCGATACTCGGCGTAGCCGCTCGCCTCGAGTTCGAGGGCGAGTTCCTTGCCGCCCGACTTCACGACCCGGCCCTGGGACATCACGTGCACGGTGTCGGGCACGATGTGGTTGAGGAGCCGCTGGTAGTGGGTGATGACGAGGAAGCTGCGCTTGGGGTCGCGCAGGGCGTTCACGCCCTCGGAGACGATGCGCAGGGCGTCGATGTCGAGGCCGGAATCGGTCTCGTCGAGGACGCAGAAGCGCGGCTCCAGCAGCGCCATCTGGAGGATCTCCATGCGCTTCTTCTCGCCGCCGGAGAAGCCGACGTTGAGGGCGCGCTTGAGCATCTCGCGGTTGATCTCGAGCCGGTCGGCGGCGCCGTAGACGCGGCGCATGAAGTCGGGCGTGGACAATTCGTCCTCGCCGCGGGCCTTGCGCTGCGCGTTCAGCGCCGCCTTGAGGAAGGTCATGGTGGCGACGCCCGGGATCTCCAGCGGGTACTGGAAGGCCAGGAAGATGCCGGCGGCGGCGCGCTCGTCGGGGGCCATCTCCAGGATGTTCTCGCCGTCGAGCAGCACCTCGCCGTCCAGCACCTCGTAATCGGCCTTGCCGGCGATCACGTAGGAGAGGGTCGACTTGCCGGAGCCGTTCGGGCCCATGATGGCCGCGATTTCACCGTCGGCCACCGTGAGGTCGAGGCCGTTGAGGATGCGCTTGTCCTCGATCTGGACGACCAGGTTCTTGATTTCGAGCATGAATCTTCACCGTTCAGGGGGACGGCCGGGAGCAGGGCGGCCATCCGCGGAGGGGCCGGGAGGCGGCACCCGCCGGGGGGACCGGAACCCGGCGGGTCGAGGCGGAGCGGGGCGCGGGGCCCGCCCTCACCCCACCGAGCCTTCGAGGCTGATCGAGATCAGCTTCTGTGCCTCGACCGCGAACTCCATGGGCAATTGCTGCAGCACGTCGCGCACGAAGCCGTTCACGATCAGCGCCCGCGCCTCCTCCTCGCCGAGGCCGCGCTGCTGGCAGTAGAACAGCTGCTCCTCGGAGATCTTGGAGGTGGTCGCCTCGTGCTCGAACACCGCGCTGGCGTTCTTCGACTCGATGTAGGGCACGGTGTGCGCCCCGCACTGGTCGCCGATCAGCAGCGAGTCGCAATTGGTGAAGTTGCGGGCGTTGCTGGCCTTCTTGTGCGCCGAGACGAGGCCCCGATAGGTGTTCTGCGAGCGCCCGGCCGAGATGCCCTTCGAGATGATCCGGCTCGTCGTGTTCTTGCCGAGATGGATCATCTTGGTGCCGGAATCGACCTGCTGCATGCCGTTCGAGACCGCGATCGAGTAGAACTCGCCGCGCGAGCCGTCGCCGCGCAGGATGCAGGACGGGTACTTCCAGGTGATCGCCGAGCCGGTCTCGACCTGCGTCCACGAGATCTTGGAATTGGCGCCGCGGCAATCGCCGCGCTTGGTCACGAAGTTGTAGATGCCGCCGCGGCCCTGGGCGTTGCCCGGGTACCAGTTCTGCACCGTCGAGTACTTGATCTCGGCGTCGTCGAGGGCGACGAGCTCGACCACCGCGGCGTGGAGCTGGTTGTCGTCGCGGCGCGGGGCGGTGCAGCCCTCCAGGTACGAGACGTAGGAGCCCTTGTCGGCGATGATCAGCGTGCGCTCGAACTGGCCCGTGTCGCGCTCGTTGATGCGGAAGTAGGTCGACAGCTCCATCGGGCAGCGCACGCCCGGCGGGATGTAGACGAAGGACCCGTCCGAGAACACGGCCGAGTTGAGCGTCGCGAAGAAGTTGTCGGTCACCGGCACGACCGAGCCGAGGTACTTGCGCACGAGGTCGGGGTGCTCGCGCAGGGCCTCCGAGATCGGCATGAAGATGACGCCGGCCTTGGCCAGCTCGGCCTTGAAGGTGGTCGCCACCGAGACCGAGTCGAACACGGCGTCGACCGCGACGCGGTTCTCGGGCGCGATGCCCTCCAGCGCCTCGACCTCGCGCAGCGGGATGCCGAGCTTCTCGTAGGTCTTCAGGATCTCGGGATCGATCTCATCGAGCGACTGCGCCGCCTTCCGCTTCGGGGCGGCGTAATAGTAGAGGTTGTCGTAGTCGATCCTGTCGTACGAGACCCGCGCCCAGTCCGGCTCGCGCATCGTCAGCCAGCGCCGATAGGCGTCGAGGCGCCATTCCAGCATCCATTCCGGCTCCTGCTTCTTGGCCGAGATGAAGCGGATCACGTCCTCGGAGAGGCCCTTCTCGGACTTCTCCATCTCGATCGTGGTCTCGAATCCGTACTTGTACTGATCGACGTCGATGGCGCGAACGCGATCGACCGTCTCCTGCACTGCAGGCATTCCCGTCTCCTACCGCTGACGGCTTCAAGGGCCGCGGGTTGATGACACGGCCGGTGCGGGGTGCGCGGTCACGCGGCCCTCTCCCGACGCTTATATAGGGTGGCCAGCAGCCGATCGAAGACCGACAGGAACCGATCCCCGTCCGCCTCCCGGCTCGACCACCCGAAACTGACGCGCAAGGCGCATGCCGCCAGGCCGGCGGGGACGCCCATGGCGGCGAGGACCGTCGAGCGCCCGACCTTGCCCGAGGCGCAGGCCGAACCCGACGAGACCGCCACCCCGCCGAGGTCGAAGGCGATGAGCGCGGTCGCCGCCTCCAGCCCCGGCACCCCGAGGCAGGCGGTGTTGGGCAGGCGCGCCGCGCCCGCCCCGAAGATCACCGCGTCCGGCGCCCGGGCGCGGATCCCCGCCTCGAGGGCGTCGCGCAGCCGCGCGAGCCGCGCCGCCTCGGCGGCGAGCCCGCGCGCCGCGATCTCCGCCGCCACGCCCATCCCGACGAGGCCGGCGAGGTTCTCGGTGCCGCCCCGCAGCCGCGCCTCCTGGCCGCCGCCGCGCACGAGACCGCCGTCGAGCGCGACGTCCTCGGCCAGGACCAGGGCGCCCACCCCCTTCGGGCCGGCGAACTTGTGGCCCGAGAGCGTCAGCGCGTCGAGTCCGGAGCCGGCGAAATCCAGCGGAATCCGCCCGGCCGCCTGGACGGCGTCGCAGTGGACCAGGGCGGCGCCGTGCCGCCGGGCCAGGGCGACCACCGCGGCGAGGGGCTGGAGCACCCCGGTCTCGTTGTTGGCCGCCTGCAGGGAGATCAGCACCCCCTCCCCGGCGAGCGCCGCGAGGCGCGCCTCGAGATGGGCGAGGTCGACGACGCCCGCCGCGTCGACCGGCAGGATCTCGGCCGAGGCGGCCGGGAAGCGGTGGCCCGCCAGGATGCAGGGATGCTCCGTCGCCCCGACCAGGAGCCGGGTCGGGGCGGGCGCGCCGCGCCGCGCCAGGGCGCCGGAGAGCGCCGCGTTCGCCGCCTCGGTGCCGCCGCTCGTGAAGGTCACGCGGGCGGGCGCCGCTCCGACGAGGCCCGCCACCCGCGCGCGGGCGGTCTCCAGGGCCGCGCGGGCGGCCCGCCCCTCCCGGTGCACCGAGGAGGGATTGCCGGGAAGGTCGAGGAGCGCGCGCGCGACCGCCTCCGCCACCTCCGGTCGCACCGGCGCGGTCGCGTTGTGGTCGAGATAGACGCGGTCTGCTGCCTGCACCTGCCGATTTCCTTTGCCTTGCCCCCCGGGAGCCGTGCTAAGGCGCCGTCGACACACGCGTTCCGCACGCCGCCGGGCGGCTGGCGCGAGGGCCGCGAATGGGCCGGACACGGGCTTTTTAGAATTGTTCTAACGCGGTAGAACCATTCTAAGGGTGCTTGTAGGGGAGCCTCCCCCCGAGTCAAGGCTCCGGCCGACCCGCCGCATTCGCGCTGCCCGCATGCCTCGCCCGGCCGATCGCTCGTTGAAGGGGTTCACGCATGCCCGAGGTCATCTTCGCCGGCCCGGCCGGCCGCCTGGAGGGACGCTACCAAGCTCCCAAGCAGAGGGGCGCCCCGATCGCCATCGTGCTGCACCCGCACCCGCAATTCGGCGGCACGATGAACAACCAGATCGTGTATAACCTGTTCTATACTTTCGCGAATCGCGGCTTCGCGACGCTGCGCTTCAACTTCCGCGGCGTCGGGCGCAGCCAGGGCTCGTTCGACCACGGGGCGGGCGAATTGTCCGACGCGGCCGCGGCCCTGGACTGGGTGCAGGCGGTGAACCCGGAGGCGCGGGCCTGCTGGATCGCCGGCGTGTCGTTCGGCTCCTGGATCGGCATGCAGCTCCTGATGCGCCGGCCGGAAGTGGAGGGCTTCATCTCGATCGCCGCCATGGCGAACCGCTTCGACTTCAGCTTCCTCGCCCCCTGCCCGTCCTCGGGCCTGTTCGTGCACGGCTCCGAGGACCGGGTCGCCCCGGCCCGCGAGGTCATGCCGGTGATCGAGAAGGTGAAGACCCAGAAGGGCGTCGTGATCGAGCACCAGATCGTCGAGGGCGCCAACCACTTCTTCGACGGCAAGATCGACGAGCTCGGCCAGACGGTCGAGGCCTATCTCGACAAGCGGCTCGGCAAGCGGGACGAGGCCGCCGCCTGACGGGGCGCCGCGCAACCTGAAGGCGCGCACAACCTAGGATTACGTCCGCCCCTTGCCGAATAACCGTCGGTTCGCTAGGGACGGGGAATGCGGGACCGAGGGGCGCCAGGGCGCCCGGCGCGACCCCGCCTGTCCGATCCGGCGGGCCGAATGGCGCAGCGAGCAGCGACCCCGACCTCCGCGCGCCCCGCCCCGGGGCTCGGGCCGGACGAGGTCGCCGCGCGGGTCGCGGAGCTCGCCCCGGGCCGGCGGCTCACGCTGACCGGGCTCGGCCGGGAGACCCTGCGCGCGATCCTGGCCGAGGGACCGGCGGGCCGGCGCAGCCTGCTCTTCCTCGCGCCGGGCCCGGTCGCGAGCGCCGAGGCGGTGCTCGACCGGATCCTCGACGACCTCGCGGACCTCGCCCTGGCCCGCTGGCCGGACTGGCCCCCGGACGAGGCTCCGGCCGCGACGCCCGTCTCGGGCCCGTGGCGCAGGGCCGCGGCGAAATGCGCCGCGTCCGGTCGCCCGCCCCGCTTCCGCCGCTGCGCGCGGGCCTTCGAACTCGCCCAGCTCCTGCCCGTGATCGATCCCGGCGGCGTGATCCTGGCGGCGGAGATCGACCCGGTCTCGCCGGCGCGGGCCGCCCCGGTGATCGCCGCCCTCGAAGGCTGCCTCCTGCACGGGGCGGCCGGCCTGTTCGTCCTCCCGGCCGCGCCGCCGCCGGTCCCGCCCTACGACCGCATCCTCTACGGCGCCCTGGCGGCGGCGGCGCCCGCGGAGCCCGCCCGCGCCCGCTTCCTGCCGCCCTCCCGCGCCCATCCGGCGAGCGGGACGGAGCGGCGCCTGGAGGAGGCCCTGCGGCGCGACCCGGAGCTCGGCCCGCTCTTCTCGGGCAACGAGCCCGTCGCGCTCGCCGGCTACGGCGCGCCGCGGGTCGATCAGCTCTGGCAGTCGGGCCGCGTCGTGGTGGAGATCGACGGGCCCGAGCACCGCGGCGAGGCGCGCTTCGCCGAGGACCGCCAGCGCGACTACGAGCTCCTGGTGGCCGGCTACCTCGTGCTGCGCCTCACCAACGCGCAGGTCGAGACCGACCTGCAGCGGGCCATCGAGAAGATCCGCGCCGTCGTGCGGTTCCGGCGGGCGCAAGGAGAGGCTTGAGCGGATGAGCGAGACCCTGACGCCCCGGCGCGGGCTGATCCTGTGGTGCCTGCTCGGGAGGCAGGGCTCGGCCCTGCAGAGCGAGGTGCGGCCCGCGGTCGCGCGGCTCGACCGGGAGGCCCTGATCGAGCGCGGGCTCGTCGCGGCGGAGAAGCAGGGGCGCTCGCTCCGGCTGACCGTGACCGAGCGGGGCTGGCGCTGGGCGAGCGACCACCTGCACGCGCCGCTCCCCGAGACGTTCCGCGTGCTGCAGGATTGGCTGGGGCTGGTCGCGCGCCACCTCGACGCGACCGGCGCCACGCTCGCCGACCTCGTGGGCGAGGCCCCGGCGCCCACGCGGGAGGCCCTGCCGGCGCGGCAGGCGAGGATCCTGCGGGCCCTGATCGACGCGCAGGGATCCGCCTCGCCGCGCGACCTCAAGCCGGCGGCCTCCCGGGCCGACCGGGAGGCGCTGGTGGCGGCCGGCCTCGTCGCGCAGGAGCCGCGGGGGCGCTCCGTCCGGCTCACGGTCACGGAGGCGGGCCGGCACTGGGCGCGGACGCATCTCGGCCTGGCGCTGCCGGGGGGGCAGGAGGCGGCGCCCGCGCCCGCCGCGCTCGAGCGGATCGAGGCGGCCTACCTCGCGCTCACGGACGGGCGCCGGCGCGAGGCGGTCCGCCTCAGCCGCATCCGGGCGGAACTCGCCGATCTCGACCGGGCCAGCGTCGATGCCGGCCTCGCCCTGATCCTGCGGGAGGGCCGCAAGGCCCGCCTGATGCAGATCACCGATCCGCGCGGCCTCGACGCCGCCGAGCGGGCGGCGGCCTTCAGCCCGGCCGGCGAGCCCTTCCACCTCCTCTGGATCGAGCCATGACCGACGCCCTCGACGCCCTGCGCAGGGTCGATTTCGACTGGGTGAACACCCTCGACAGCGTCTGGATCGACGCCGGGGCGGCTCCCGGGCCGAACAGCGCCCAGGCCGCCGGGATCGTGCGCGAGTTCGTGCGGCGCGCCCGCGCGCCCGAGGACAAGCTCAAGGGCGCGATCCTCGTCGGCCAGTCCGGGATCGGGAAGACGCACCTCGTCGGCGAGATGCGCCGGGAGATCTGGCGGGCGGGCGGCTGGTTCGTGCTCCTCGACGTGCTCGGGCTCGCCGATTTCTGGCGCAGCACGGCCCTGAGCTACCTCACCGCCCTCCTCCACCGGATGCCGGACGGGCGCCGGCAATGCGAGGCGGTGCTGGCCGGGGTGGCCCGGCGCTTCAACGTCGAGCAGCAGGTCGAGCAGGCCTTCGCCACGCCGGACATTGACGCGCGCCGCGTCGTCGACCTCCTGGTGCGGGCGCTGACGCAGATCGACATGGCGCGGGCCCTCCGGCACCAGGACGTGTTCCGGGCTCTCTGCCTCTTGCGGGCGAGCGATGTCGGCGTCGTCGGCCTCGCCCATGCGTGGCTGCAGGGGCACGACGCCGACGAGGAGGCGCGCCGGGCCCTCGGCTTCCGCAGCGCCCCGCCGCCGCCGGCGGAGCTCGTGGCGGGGATGTCCTGGGTGATGAGCCTCGCGGGCCCGACCCTGGTGGCCGTCGACCAGATCGACGGGGTCGTCAGCCCGGCGAGCGCCGCCCTCGGGGAGGATTTCGAGCCGGGGCCGAACCTCGCCGCCGTGCTCACCGCGGGGCTGCTCGAACTGCACGACGTCCGCCACCGGGGCCAGACCGTGGTCACCTGCCTGGTCGATTCCTGGGAGCGCATCCGGGAGAACGGCCTCAGGTCGGGGACCGAGCGCTTCGAGCCGCCGGTCGCGCTGCTGGGCATGAACGACCGCAGGGCGGCGAGCGCGCTCGTGGTCGACCGGCTGGGGCGCGCCTACGCGGAGGCCGGCTTCACCCCGCCCTTCCCGACCTGGCCCTTCGGCGAGGTCGCGATCGCCGAGGCCGCCGCCTCCGGCATGATGCCGCGCACGCTGCTGATGCGCTGCGACGCGCATCGCCGCGCCTGCCTGGAGCGGGGGACCGTCACGGTCTGCGAGAGCCTGATCGCCGAGGCGCCGCCGCGCGACCCGGGCGCGCCGCGGGCGCCCTTCGACCTCGCGGCGGCCGCGCGGGCGGCCGACATCGCCGGCCTCCTCGACGGCGAGGACGACGCGATCGGCCCGCTCCTGCGCGACGCCTTCGACCTCTACGCCCTGCAGGCGCCGCCGCACGAGCGGGTCGAGATCGTCAACCGGGGCGACCCCGACCAGCGGATCCCGCCCCTGCACGGCCGGCTGACCTTCATCTTCCGGGACGACAACGACCGCGAGCGCCACATCTGCTACCGGGGCCTGACGCAGCGCCACGCCATCGCGTTCCAGGCGCGGCTGCGGGCGGCGCTCACCGCCTCGGGCATCCGCACGCGCCTGCATCACCGCGAACTCGTCCTGGTGCGGCGCGGCCCGCCGCCCGGCGGCGCCAAGACGCAGCAGCTCTTCGACGTCTTCACCCGGGCGGGCGGGCGGCTGATCGACCCCGCCGACGCGGATCTGCGCCTCCTGGTCGCCCTGCAGACTCTGCGGGCGCGGGCGGTGGCCGAGGGCCGCCTCGCCGAGTTCGAGGCCTGGATGCGGGCCGCGCGGCCCCTCGACGGGCTCGGCTTCTTCCGCGCCGCGGGCCTCGGCGAGGCGGCCGCGCTCGCCCCCCCGCCCGCCGAGGGCGCGACCAGGATCCCGCCCCGCCGGCACGCGGCGGGCCGCCCCGCGCCGGACGCGCCGCCGTTCGATCCCGGCCCGACCTCGCGCATCTCGGCGGAGGGGATTGCGCCGGAGGCGAAGGTCGCGCCGGAGCCGCGCCGGGAGACGCCTCCTGGACCCCGTGCGGAGGCGATCCCGGACCGCATCCCGCTCGGCCGTCGCACGACGCCGGAGGCCGAGCCCGTGGACCTCGCGACCGCGCTGCTGCGCCGGCACACGGCGATCATCGCGGGTTCGGGGTCGGGCAAGACCGTGCTGTTGCGCCGCATCGTCGAGGAGGCGGCGCTCGCCGGCCTCCCGGCCATCGTGGTCGACCCGAACAACGACCTCTCGCGGCTCGGCGATCCCTGGCCGGAGCCGCCCGTCGGCTTCACGGCGCAGGACGAGGCCCGGGCGGGCCGCTACCGGGCGCAGGTCGAGGTGGTGGTCTGGACGCCCGGCCTGCGGGCCGGCAACCCGCTCTTCGTGCCCGCGATGCCCGACTTCTCCGGCCTCGGCGGCGACGCGGACGAGCGCGACCAGGCCGTCGAGATGGCGGTCGAGACGCTCGCGCCGCTCGCGGTGGCGGGCGGCCGCCGGGAGCTGCAGCGGGGCGTGCTGGCCGACGCGCTGCGCTTCTTCGCCGGGCGGGGCGGCGGCGACCTGCCGGACTTCACGGCCCTGCTCTCCGACCTGCCGGACGGGATCAGCCTGATCGGCGACGCGGGCCGGCTCGCCGCCGGCATGGCCAACCAGCTCCACGCCGCCGTGGCGACGAACCCGCTGCTGCGGGCCGAGGGGCCGGTGATCGACCCGGCGCTGCTGTTCTTCGGCCGGGACCCGGCCCGCACCCGGATCTCGGTCGTCAACCTGTCGGGCCTCGCCTCCGAGGCGGCGCGCGAGGACTTCGTGAACCGCCTGCAGATGACGCTGTTCGGCTGGATCAAGCGGCACCCGTCGCCCCGCGGGCTGCTCTACGTGATGGACGAGGCGCAGACCTTCCTGCCCGCCCAGCGCCAGCCGCCGAGCCTCGGCAGCGGCATCAAGCTCGCCGCGCAGGGGCGCAAGTACGGGCTCGGGATGATCCTCGCCACGCAGGCGCCGCGGGGCATCCACAATCAGATCGTGTCGAACTGCACCACGCAGTTCCTCGGCCGCCAAGCGAGTCCGGCCACGATCGCGGCGGCGCACGACATCCTCTCCGCCAAGGGCGGCGGGGCGGGCGACATCGGCAAGCTCAAGGCCGGGGAATTCTACTTCTCGACCGAGGGATCGGGCCGCCCCGCGAAGCTGCGCACGCCCTACTGCCTCAGCCACCACCCGGCGAACCCGCCGACCCCCGAGGAGGTGACGGTGCGGGCGCACCGCGCCGCGCAGGTGCTGGCGGGCGGGTGATCCGACATCCGACGGATCGCGTCGCGATGCGGATGTCGGCTTCGCTCAAGCGCCGCGCGGGCTTGGGATACGCATCCGACGGATCGCGTCGCGATGCGGATGTCGGCTTCGCTCAAGCGCCGCGCGGGCTTGGCATACGCATCCGACGGATCGCGTCGCGATGCGGATGTCGGCTTCCCTCAAGCGCCGCGCGGGCGTGTCATGCGCTGTCCGGACAGCGCATGAGCAGGGGGCCCGGACGATCCCGGCCCGCGGCTCACGCCCGGTCCGGGACGGTGATGCGGAAGCGGGCCCCGACGCGGGTCGGATCCAGGGACAGGGTGCCCCCGTGCAGCCGGGTGAGCTCCGCCGCGATGGCGAGGCCGAGCCCGGTGCCCCCCGGTCGGGTCGAGCCCTGGAAGGGCGAGAACAGGTTCGCCCGCGCGCGCTCCGGCAGGCCCGGGCCGTTGTCGGCGATCAGGATCGTCACCACCTCCCCGTCCCGGCGGCCCTCCAGCGTGACCAGGGGCGGCGATCCGCAGGCCGTGCCGGCGAGCGCCAGGGCCTGCACGGCGTTGCGCACGAGGTTGATCACCACCCGCGAGAGCTGGTCGGGATCGGCATCGACCAGGAGTGCCCCGGGCGTGCGGTCCACCACCCGGATGTCGGTCCCGGGCTCCATCCCGGCGAGGTCGACGGCGTCGGCCAGGATCGGCTTGAGCAGCGTGAGCCGCCGCTCCGGCACCCGCTCGGCGGCCCGGCCGTAGGCGAGCGTCGCCTCGCAGTAGCGGATCGCCCGGTCCAGGGTCGCCATCAGGCGCGGCGCCACCCGCTGCGCCGCCGGATCGGCGCTCGCCTCCAGACGGTCGCCCAGGAGCTGGGCCGTGGTCAGCAGGTTGCGCAGCTCGTGATTGATCTTGCTCACCGACAGGCCGAGATCGGCGAGCCGCCGCTTCTGGCGCAGCTCGCCCGCCAGCACGGTCTCCATGCGGGCGAGGGCCGTCTCGGCGAGCCCGATCTCGTCGCGGCGCCAGGAGGGCGCGATCAGGCGCGAGGCGTCCTCCGGGTCGTCCGCGAAGGCCGCGATGTTGCGCGTTAGGCGCAGGACGGGGCGGACGATCGAGACCTGCAGGGCGAGGAAGACCAGGAGCCCGGTGATCCCGGAGATCGCCATCGAGGTCATCAGGATGCGCCAGGAGAAGTCGATCAGCGCGGCACGCAGGGGGGCGGGGTCGAGCAGGATCTCGACGAAGTCGACCCCGTCCATGCCGTGGCCGACCACCCGGATCGGCCCCTCGCCCGGGTGCCAGAGGGTCTGCCACGCCCCGGCGATCATGTCGCCCCAGCTCGACTCGCGCAGGTCCACCGCCTCGCTGACCTCGGAGGGCATCTCCGTCACGGTGATGAGCCGGCGGGTGCCGCCGGCGCGAAGCGCGATCGCCCGGGCGCCGACCCCGGTCAGCAGGCGCCGGGCGAGGTCGTCCGAGACCTTCGCGGACGGGGCGGCGTCGAGGACCAGGGCCGCCACCTGGGCGGCCGCGACCCGGTCCGACAGCCAGGTGCGCCGGAAATTGGCGACGCTCGGCACGTAGATCAGGATCTCGGCGATCAGCACGAACAGGATCGTCAGCAGCAGCAGACGGCCGGAGAGGCCGAATCGGCTGGACTGGGCGCCCAGGGCGCCGCGCTCCCGCATGGCATCGGCGAGACGCAACGAGCTCCACCCTCCCCGAATGCACCGTCTCGACGGGCGCTATCCTGGCGCGACGCCGCGAACAAGCCGCCGTAAAGAACTTAGACCAGTCTAGGGCGCGACACCGTGGGAGATCGAAGTCTCAATCGTCGCAGGGGGCGGGCCGGCGCAGGCGCCGCACCGCGACCGGCAGCAGGGCGAGAGCGCCGAGGGCGAGCAGCGTCGCCACCAAGCCCGGCGTGATCACGGCGCGCAGCGACAGGGCGCGGTCGCAATCGATGCCGGCCGCCGCGAGGCAGGCCGCGCGGGCGTCCTGGTGGGCCGCCACCACCTCCTCGATCCGCGCCCCCGTCGCCGCGTAGATGAAGCCGCCCGGCGAGATCCCCAGGAAGGTCGCGAGCGCGAAGACGCGCAGGCGCACCCCGAAGATCGCCGGGCCGAGATTGGTCATCCAGAAGGGGAAGAGCGGCAGGAGCCGCAGGACCAGGATGTACGAGAAGGCGTCCCGGCGGAAGCCCGCGGCGAGGCGGGCGAGGCGGCGCCCGGCATGCCGCAGGAGCATCTCTCCGGCCGCGGTGCGGCCGATCGAGAACACGATCACGGCGCCCGTGGTCGAGGAGGAGATCGCGAGCAGCGCCCCCGGCACGGTCCCGAACAGGAAGCCGCACAGCATGGTCATGAACACCGAGACCGGCACCGAGACCACCACGGTGCCGACGTAGAGGAGCGCGGTCACGGCCATGGCCCGCAGGCGATCCTGCTCGACCATGGCGAGCGCCCAGGCGCGCGAGGCGAGGAAGCGCTCCAGGCTGAACCACTGGGTGGCGCCGCTCAGGATCAGCCCGAGCGAGAGCAGCACCAGGGCCGCGAGGGGCAGCAGGCGCAGCCAGCGCCGCCAGGGCGGGCGGGCCACGGCCGCGGGCCCGACCTCCTCCCGGGCCGCCTGCCCGGCCTGTTGCCCGGCCGCTTGCCCGACCTCCTGCCCCGCTCCTTGCCCGGCCCCCCGCGCGGGCGGCCCCGGCTCGTCCGCGCGCATGCGGCTCAGGCCGCCTTGCGCAGGCGCAGGATCTTGAAGAAGCCGCCCGGGAAGGTCGGCCGCAGACCCACGAAGGTGACGCCCCGGCGCCCGGCCCAGGCCTCGATGCGGGAGGCCTTGAAGTCCGAGGACCAGCCGATCTTGGAGCAGAGCGGCGCGACGATCTCCTCGACGCGGGCGACCGCGCCGTCCGCCTGGCCGAAATGGTTGGCGAGCACGATCTCGCCGCCCGGCCGCAGCACGCGCAGGAACTCGTCGAGGGCGCGCTCGGGGTCGGGCACCAGGGTGATCAGGAACTGCGCCACCACCGCGTCGAAGCTCGCATCGGCGTAGCCGAGCCGGCAGACATCCATCACCTGCAGGCCCCTGACATGGGCGAGGCCGCGGCGGCGCACCTTCTGGGCGGCGCGCCGGAGCATGTCCTCCGAGAGGTCGACCCCGTAGAGCTCGGTCCCGGCCGGGTAGTAGCCGAGGGAGAGGCCGGTGCCGACGCCCGCTTCCAGGATGCGGCGGCCGCAGGCGACCGCGGCCGTCACGGCGTCCCGCGCGGCCGGCTCGGTCAGCTTGTCGTAAACCACATCGTAGACCGGCGCCCAGCGCGCATAGGCCTTGCGCATCAGGGCGGTGGTCGGGCCGGCCGCCCGCGGCTCGCTCAGCATCTGTGGTGTCTCTCCCTGGGCAGGCCGCGGGGCCGGCGCTGCCGCCCGCGACGCCTGCGCTCCTGCATCGTCCGGCGCTCAGGCCGCCTCGCGCCGCGCCGCCTCGACCTTCTGGATGGTGCCGCCGCCGAGCACCCGCGCGCGCGGCCCGTCATCCGCGTAGATGGCGCAGGCCTGGCCGGGGGAGACGCCGTCCTCCGGCGTCTCCAGTACGACCTCCGCGCAGGCGAGCGCCCGGTTCCAGCGCAGGGCCGCCGGGCGCGGCTCCCGGGTCGAGCGGACCCGCACCGCCACGGGCATCCCGTCGAGGTCGGCCAGGGGCTCGTCGCCGAGCCAGTTCGTCTCGGCGATCCGGATCACCGAGGTGGCGAGCGCCTCGCGGGGGCCCACCACCACGCGGGCCGTCTCGGGATCGAGGCGCACCACGTAGAGCGGCTCGCCGGTCGCGAGCCCGAGGCCCCGCCGCTGGCCGACCGTGAAGCCGATGATGCCCTCGTGGCGGCCGAGCGTGCGCCCGTCGAGATGGACGATCTCGCCGGGCCGCGCCGCGTCGGGCCGCAGCCGCGCGATCACGTCCTGGTAGCGGCCCTGGGGCACGAAGCAGATGTCCTGGCTGTCGGGCTTGTCCGCCACGGCGAGGCCGAATTCCCGGGCGAGCCGCCGGGTCTCGTCCTTGGGCAGCTCGCCGAGGGGGAAGCGCAGGACGTCGAGCTGCTCGGGCGTCGTCGCGTAGAGGAAGTAGCTCTGGTCCCGGGCCGGATCGAGGGCGCGGTAGAGCGCCCGCCCGCCGCCCGGCCGGGCCCGGCTGGCCACGTAGTGGCCGGTCGCCAGCGCGTCGGCGCCGAGGTCGAGGGCGGTGGCGAGCAGGTCGCGGAACTTGATCGAGCGGTTGCACTCGACGCAGGGGATCGGCGTCTCGCCGTGGATGTAGCTCTCGGCGAAGCGGTCGATCACCGCCTCGCGGAAGCGGTCCTCGTAATCGAGGACGTAGTGCGGGATGCCGAGCGTCTCGGCGGCCCGCCGGGCGTCGTGGATGTCCTGGCCGGCGCAGCAGGCCCCGCGGCGATGGGTGGCCGCGCCGTGGTCGTAGAGCTGGAGCGTGATCCCGACGACGTCGTAGCCCTGGCGCCTGAGCAGCCCGGCGACGACCGAGGAATCGACCCCGCCCGACATCGCCACCACGACGCGGGTGTCCTGGGGGGCCTTGGGCAGATCGAGCGAGTTCATCGTCCTCGAGGATCGGGCGCGGGGATCGGTGCGGCCGCGGGCACGCTCCCGGCACCGGCTGACCGCCCTTCCTATAGTGATGGACGGCGCGTTCTGCCAGGGCGGGCGCGGCCCGCGACCCGGCAAGATCTGCCGCGCGCCCGGCAGATCGCGCCGGCGCGCGGCGCCGCGGCGCCGCGGCGGCGTCAATTTCCCGTTTCTTCTCAGATGTTTGGAGGCCAATCGGGTCTGGCCCCGCGCTTGCGTGGCGCCACGCGGTCGAGGGAGCGGTCCGGCATGAGCGTGGCGAGGCCCGGGGAGGCAGTTCAGGCGGCGGCGCGGGAGGTTCCGCGCCGGCCGGCGCCGCGCGCCGCGGCCGATTCCGCCGCGTTCCGGATCGCCCGGGACGCCGCCGGCGGGACGGCCCGCCCGGGCGCTGCCGGCAGCGGGATCGCCCCCGCGACGGCCCCGGCCGAGAGGCGCGAGGCGCCGGAGGCGCGCCGGCCCGCCCCGGCCAGGCCGGGCGCGTCCGGCGCCGCCGGGAGCCCCCGGGCCGAGGCGGCCGCGCGGCCTCCCGAGCGTCCGGGCGCGCGCCCGCGGGACGCGGAGCGGCCGGAGACCGGGGAGCCCGCCTCCGACCCTCGGGCCGCCGCGCGGGACGCGCCGCGCGCGACCAAGGAGAGGGCGTCCCGCAGGGGACCCGACGCGGAGGATCGCCCGGACGGGAGCGAGGCCCGGGGCGACGCGGTTCCGAACGCCCTCGCCCAGGCGGCGAGTCCCGACGCGACGCCGCCCGCGCCGCCGACCGGCGCGGCGCCGGCCGGCGATGCCGCCCCGGCGCAGGCCGGCGACGGCCCGGCGGCGGTTCAGGCCGGGACGGCCCAGGCCGGGACGGCCCAGGCCGGGACGGCCGAGACCGGAACGGCTCAGGCCGGAACGGCTCAGGCCGGAACGGCTCAGGCCGGAACGGCCCAAGCCGGCGGCGCGCAGGCCGGGGGCGCGCGGGCCGAGGGAGCGGCGGGCGGCGGACGCGCGGCGGGCCGCGCCGCCGAGGATGCGGCCGAGGCGGCCCCGGATGCGGGACCCGGCAGGGCCGAGGCGGGCGCTGCGGGCTTCGCGGCGGCGCTCGCCGACGCCAAGGCCCCCCAGGGCGCGTCCCCGGCGGGCGGCGCGGCCGCGTCGCCCGCCCAGGCGGCCCCGGCGCAGCCCCCTCCCCCGGTGCCCCTCGGCGCGGTGCCGATGACGATCGGCCTGCGCTCGCTCGCCGGGATGAACCAGTTCGAGATCCGGCTCGACCCGGCGGAGCTCGGCCGGATCGAGGTGCGCCTCGACCTCGACCGGGAGCGCGGCTCGGTCCGGGCCCACCTCACGGTCGAGCGGCCCGAGACGCTGGCGCTGCTCCAGCGCGACGCCGGCAGCCTGCAGCAGGCGCTCGCGCAGGCCGGCTTCTCCGCCGCGGACGCGGTCCTGAGCTTCTCGCTCCAGGACGGATCGGGCGGCCAGGGCCAGCCCGGCCGGGAGGGGCGCTCGCCCGATCCGGGACGCGGCGCCCTCGACGGCTCCGTGAGCGAATCCGACCCGATCCCGCTCGCCCCCGTCCGGCGCGGCGGGCGGCTCGGGCTCGACATCCGCATCTAGGCGGAGCGGCGCGCCGCCGCTCCGCCCAGGTTCTCCTTCCCGCACCGCCTCGCCCGGGCCCGAACCGTCCGGTGAACGAGGCGCGAGCCCCCGAACGGCGAGGCAGCCATGGCCACGGGCATCAGCAGCACACTCACCGGCTCGGCCGGCACCAAGACCAACACGGCGAGCGATTCCGCCACCATCGCGGGCAACTTCAACCAGTTCCTGACCCTGCTCACGACGCAGCTCAAGAACCAGAACCCGCTCGACCCCCTCGACACCAACCAGTTCACACAGCAGCTGGTGCAATTCGCCTCGGTCGAGCAGCAGCTCAAGACCAACGACCGCCTCGACACGATGGTGGCGGCCAGCAAGGCCGCGACGGCCTCCTCGGCGGCCGGCCTGGTCGGCAAGACCGTGACGGCGGACGGGGCGACCGCCGCCCTGGCGGGGGGATCCGCCAGCTGGACCCTCACGGCGGCGCGGGCGGCGACCCGGGCCGTGCTGACGATCACGGATCAGAAGGGCAACGTCGTCGCCACGCGGACCCAGTCCCTCGCGAATGGCGGCCAGAGCTTCACCTGGGACGGCCGCTCCTCGACCGGGCTCACGGCGCCGGACGGCACCTACACGCTCAAGGTCCAGGCCACCGACGCCACCGGGCAGACCGTGAGCGTCGACACCAAGGTCACGGGGACGATCGCGAGCGTGGACGTCACCGGGTCGGAGCCCATGCTGAGCATCGGCGGGCGCAGCGTGCCCCTCAGCCGGGTCCAGGCCATCGGCGGCGCCCAAGCCTCTGGATCCACCTCCGCCTCCGGATCCTAGGCGCATCGGACCCGTGATCCACAGCCCTTGGATAACCCGAGGCGGACGAATCACATCCTAACTTTGCGATTCAAGCAATCTTAAACGCGGCTGGCTAGCGTGAATGGCGACAGGTCAGTCGAGTGTAAGAGCGTATCATGACCGAGCCGCACCGCCCGAGGGTGAAGTACGTCATCGGGCCCGACGGAAGCCCCCTGACGATCGCGGATCTTCCGCCGACCAACACCCGCCGGTGGGTGATCCGCCGGAAGGCCGAGGTGGTGGCTGCGGTGCGCGGCGGCCTCCTGAGCCTGGAGGAGGCCTGTCAGCGCTACACGCTGACGACCGAGGAATTCCTGAGCTGGCAATACTCGATCGAGCAGCACGGCCTCGCCGGCCTGCGCACGACGCGCATCCAGCACTACCGCCAGTGACCGGCGCCCCGGCCCGTCCGAGACGCGCCGGGCCTGCCCCGAAGGGCCGCGCGGGACCGCCGGTCCCCGGCGCCGCGACGGGGCCGGCGCCCCTCCTCAACCATAGGCCGCGATCGCGCGGGCCTGACCGGGCTCGGGCACCAGGATCCCGGCCTGGGCGTATTCGTTGAGCTTGTTGCGCAGGGTGCGGATCGAGATGCCGAGGATCCGCGCCGCATGGGTGCGGTTGCCGAGGCAATGGTCGAGCGTGTCGAGGATGAGGTCCCGCTCGACTTCCGCGACGGTGCGCCCGACGAGGCTGCGCGTCACCGCCTCGGCCGTCTGAACCGCCCGCGCCGCCGTGCCGGCCCCGCCGTCGAGGGCCTCGCCCTCCGGGGAGCGGATCGCCTCCGGGCCGATCTCCGCCCCCTGGGCCAGGAGGACGGCCCGGTGCAGGGTGTTCTCCAGTTCGCGCACGTTGCCGCGCCAGGGATTGGCGACGATGAGGCGGCGCGCCTCGGCCGAGAGCGGCCGCGCCGGGATGCCGTTCACCTCCGCGTATTTCCGGGCGAAGTGCTGGGCGAGTTCGAGGATGTCGGCCGGGCGCTCGCGCAGGGCCGGCAGGCGCAGGTGGACGACGTTGAGGCGGTAGAGCAGGTCCTCCCGGAAGGTGCCCTTGCGGACCTCCTCGGCGAGGTTGCGGTTCGAGGTGGCGAGCACCCGCAGATCGACGCGCACGCCCTGGCTGCCGCCGACCCGGTCGATGACGCGTTCCTGCAGGGCGCGCAGCAGCTTGGCCTGGAGCCGGACGTCCATCTCGGAGATCTCGTCGAGGAGGAGCGTGCCGCCGGAGGCCTCCTCGAACTTGCCGATGCGCCGGGCCACCGCGCCGGTGAAGGCCCCCTTCTCGTGGCCGAAGAGCTCGGATTCGAGCAGCGCGTCGGGGATCGCCGCGCAGTTGACGCTGACGAAGGGCTTGCCCGCGCGGGCGGACTTGGCGTGGACGTGGCGGGCGAGCACCTCCTTGCCGGTGCCGCTCTCGCCGCTGATGAGCACCGAGGCGTCGGAGCGCGCCACCTGCTCGGCGAGCTTCACGACCCGCTCCATGGCGGGGTCGCGCCAGACGAAGCTGCGCGCGTCCGCCGCCACCGCCTCCAGCACCGCGGCGATCAGCTCGGGGTCGGGCGGGAGCGGGATGTACTCCTTGGCCCCGGCCCGGATCGCCGCCACCGCCGCCCTGGCATCCGAGCCGGTGCCGCAGGCGACGACCGGCGTGCGGATGCGCTCCTCCGCGAGGGCGTCGACGAAGGCGCGGACCGGCAGCCCCACGTCGATCATGACGAGGTCGGCGCCCTTGGCGCGCAACACCGTGAGGCCCTGCTCGACGCCGTCCGCCTGGGTGACGGCCGCGCCCCGGCTCATGGCGATCTTCGAGGCGGTGACGAGTTCGCCGTTCAGGCGTCCGATGATGAGAAGGCGCATCGCGGGCACTCCGCAGTCTGTCGGGGATCGGGCGGGGCTGCGGCTCATCCGACATCCGGTTGATTGCGTCGCAATGCGGATGTCGGCTTCGCTCAGGCGCCGCGCGGGCTCGTGATCCGGGATCCGCTTCGATCAAGCGGATCCCGGATCAGCCGTCGCTCTTGACGATCTCGGTCATGGTGACGCCGAGGCGCTCCTCGACCAGCACCACCTCGCCGCGCGCGACGAGGCGGTTGTTGACGAAGATGTCGATCGCCTCGCCGACCTTGCGGTCGAGTTCCAGCACCGTGCCGGGGCCGAGGCGCAGCAGGTCGCCGACCGGCATGCGGGAGGCGCCGAGCACGGCGGAGACCACGACCGGAACGTCGAAGACCTGCTCCAGGTCGGCGGCGCTCTTGGGGGCCGGGGGGCCGTCGCGCAGCGGGCCGTGGCCGTTCGGGTCGTAGGCGAGGTCGGCCTCGCTGAGCTGGGGCAGGCCGAGTTCGTCGTCGGGCGCCATCGGGTGCGTCTCCGGGTCTAAAGGGGGTCGAGGGCGGCGCGCAGGGCGGCCTCGATGGCGGCGCGCTCGCGCACGACGCCGCCGTCGGCCCATTCCATGCGGGCGTCGCCCGGCATCAGGTCGGGATCGCCGAGCACGATCAGGCGGCCCTCGAAGCCGCGCTCGCGGGCGAGCCGGGCCAGGGCGGCCTGGGTCTCGTCCACGAGGGCGTCGTTCACCCGCACGGCGAGGTGGGGCACGCCGCGCAGGTGCTGGAGGGCCGCGCGGGCGGTCTCGAGGATCGCCGCCACCGGCCGCGCGTCGAGGGCCTCGCCGGCGATCTTGCGGCCGAGCGCCAGGGCGAAGTCGAGGGCCTGGGCCTCGCGCTCGGCGTCGCGGGCATCGGCCGCCGCGAGCAGGCCCGCCGCCGTCACCGCGACCCGGGTGAGGGCGTCGGCGAGCCGGGCCTGCACCTGGGACTCGGCCTGGGCGCGGCCCTCCTGCAGGCCGGCCGCCCGGGCCTCGTCGATCGCCCGGCGCAGCTCCGCCGCGGCCCGCGCGGAGGCGGCGGCCTCGGCCTCGGCGCGGGCGGCGGCGGCGGCGCGCTCGGCCTCCTCGCGCGCCCGCGCCACGCTGCCCCCCGGCACCCGGAAGTCGTTGTCGAACAGGAAGCGCCGCGGCTCGGCCATCAGTAGACCAGCTCCTCCTCGGCGCTGTTCTTGGCGATCATGATCTCGCCCTTCTCGGCGAGCTCCTTCGCCGTCTCGGTGATCCTGGCCTGGGCCTCATCGACCTCCTTGAGGCGGATCGGCCCGAGGGAGGCCATCTCGTCCTGCAGGTTCTTGGCCGCGCGGCTCGACATGTTGCTGAAGAAGAAGGCCCGCACCGGCTCGGACGCGCCCTTGAGCGCCCGGCCGAGCACGTCGCGGTCGATCGCGCGCATGAGCGTCTGCACGCTGCCGGCGTCGAGCTTGAGCAGGTCCTCGAAGGTGAACATGAGCTGGCGAATCTTCTTCGCCGCGCCGCGGTTGTTCTGGTCGAGGGCGGTGAGGAAGCGCGCCTCGGTCTGGCGGTCGAAGGCGTTGAAGACGTCCGCCATCAATTCGTGCGCGTCGCGCCGCGTGGTCTGGGCGATGGTCGAGACGAACTCGCTGCGCAGCATCTCCTCGATGTGGCGCAGGGCCTCCTTCTGCACCGTCTCCATCCGCAGCATCCGGTTGAGCACGTCGATGGCGAAATCCTCCGGCAGGATGGTGAGGACCCGCGCGGCGTAGTCCGAGCGCACCCGCGAGAGGATCACCGCAACGGTCTGCGGGTACTCGTTGCGCAGGAAGGAGGCGAGGATCTCCGGGTCGATCTGGGTCAGGCTGCTCCAGACCCGCCGGGCCGAGGCGCCCTTCACCTCGGCCATGATCTGCGAGACCTGCTCGGGCGGGAAGATCTTGAGGAGCAGCGCCTCGGTGCGCTCGTAGTTCGAGCT
Organism: Methylobacterium sp. 4-46; assembly: GCF_000019365.1. Classification (GTDB taxonomy): domain Bacteria; phylum Pseudomonadota; class Alphaproteobacteria; order Rhizobiales; family Beijerinckiaceae; genus Methylobacterium. Next base: position 5,629,983 of record NC_010511.1, read on the forward strand.
GACGCCGCCGCTCGACGAGAGCTTCGAGACGAACTCGACGATGAGCTGCTCGACGGTCTCCAGTTCCAGCGAGCCGAGCTGGACCATGGCGTGCGAGACCTTCTTGACCTCGTCCTCTTCCAGGAGGCGCCAGATCGGCGCGCCGGCCTCGTCGCCGAGCAGCAGCAGCAGGGCCGCGGCCCGCTGCGGGCCGGGCAGCTCCGCCAGGCGCGGGTTCTCGGCCAGCGTGTCCGGGAGGGCGGGTTTCGGGGAGACGGCCATGGGGGCGTTCGGGATCCTCTCGGGGGTTCAGCGGTCCTGGATCCAGCCGCGCAGCACCTCGGCGGTCTCGACCGGGTTCTGGCGCACGATCTCGGCCACGCGCGCGATCGTCTCGGCCTGGATCTTGCCGTTGATCTTGGCGAACTCGACGAGCTGGCGCGCCGGGCTCTCGGGCAGGGCCGGCGCCCCCTCCCCCTCCGCGCCCGCGGCCGGCAGGACCGCGACGGCGGCCAGGGCCGGCTCGGGCGGGGCCTCGGCGGGGAGCACGCGGCGCAGCAGCGGGCGCATGACCGCCAGCACCACCACGAGCGTCAGCAGGGCCAGGACGGCGAGTTCGACGAGGCGCAGCACCTCCTCCTTGGTGGGCTTCAGGAGCGAGGCGAGGAGCCCCTCCTCCGGAAGCTCGGCCGGGACGGCGGTGTCGGCGAAGCGCAGGTTGGCGACCTCGACCTGGTCCCCCCGGCCCTTGTCGTAGCCGACCGCCGTGCGCACCAGGGCGGTGATGCGGTCGAGCTCCTCCTGGCTGCGGGGCGCGTAGACCGGCTTGCCGTCCGGCCCCGGCTGGTAGCTGCCGTCGATGACGACCGCCACCGAGAGGCGCTTGATCCGGCCGCCCTCGTTGACCTCGGTGCGCGTGACCCGGGAGATCTCGTAATTCGTCGTCTCCTCGTTCTTGTTCGAAGTCTCGCGGGTGCCGTTCGCCTGGGCGGTCTCGCGGGCGCCCGGCAGCTCGTTGCCGACGCTGACGCCGGTCTCGCCGGGCCCCTGCGAGGCCGAGGTCTCCGAGCGGGTCTGGCTCGAACGCACGACCCGGCTCTCGGGATCGAAGCTCTCCGAGCGGCTCTCGATCCGGCTGGGATCGAGCTCGGCCGCGACCTGGACGCGGGCGCGGCCCGCCCCGACGATGCCCGCCACGATCCCCTCGACCTGCGCGCGCAGGCGCTGCTCCAGGCTGGCCTGCCGCTCGTCGAGGCCGAGGACGGCCTGCGCGTCGTCGCGCCCGGCCCCGTCCGCCAGGAGGCGCCCGCGCTCGTCCACGATCGAGATCCTCTCGGGCTTGAGCCCCTCCACCGAGGAGGCCACGAGGTGGCGCACCGCCCGGACCTGGCCGGGATCGAGGTCGCCCGCGAGCTTGAGCACGATGGCGGCGCTCGGAAGCTCCCGGTCGCGGTTGAACAGCCGCTTCTCCGGGATGACGAGATGGACCCGCGCCGCCTGCACGCGGCCGATCGCCCGGATCGAGCGGGCGAGTTCCCCCTCCTGGGCGCGCAGGTGGTTGACGTTCTGGACGAAGGTCGTGGTCGAGAAGGCGTCGCCCTTGTCGAAGAGCTCGTAGCCGACGCCGCCCGCGCTCGGCAGGCCCTTGCCGGCGAGGTCCATGCGCAGGCGGGGCAGGTCGGCACGAGGCGCCAGGATCGTCTGCCCGAGATCGCCGCGGGTCTCGTAGCGGATGCCCCGCGCTTCCAGGTCCCGGATCACCGCGCCCGCATCCTGCAGGGAGAGGTCCGCGTAGAGCACGCCCAGTTCGGGCCGCGAGACGCGCAGGATCACGAACGCGAAGAAGCCCACCAGGACGAGCGTGACCGCGCCCATGGCGGCGAGGCGTGCCGGCCCGAACTTCGCCATCAGATCGAGAACCGGTTGCACGACGCGCTCAACCCGCCACAGGGGCCGCTCCGGCCCGTAGGCAAAAATTGCCGGCGCATGGTTAGTGGCCGGTTAACGGGGCGCCTCGCCGAGTCCGGCAAAGCGCCGCCGCTCCCGGCTCGCCGTCGCGAGACCTAACGGGACGTTGTGCCGTTCCGGACGATCGGGCGAGATCGGCAGGATGCGCCGGCTCGACGGCGATGGGCCGATTCCTCCGACGGGATGTGCGGGGAAGTCGTGCAGGGCGATTGTCGAACGCGCCGCCGGGAGCGCGACGGGGATGGAACCCGCGCCGGGGCGATCCCGAATCGTCCGCCCGCGACCGCCTTCCTCGGCGCCGCGCCGCCGGCGCGGCCGATTCGCGCAGATCGCCACGAGGAAGGTCGCGGCACGCGGCGCAGCCCCGACCGTCCTGGCCGGACCGGCCCTGGCGCAGGGACGGCCGGCGAACGGTTCGGCGGCGTCCGCCGACGCCGAGGAGAACGACGAGCCCGTGTCGAATTCGGCCGGGGGCGGCGCGCGGCGAGGAGGACGGGCCGGGATCGCCCGGCCGGCGGCCCGGCCCGTCCGGTCGCCGCCGGAACCATCCGGTCCGCCCGCCCCTTGTCCCGCGATCGTCACGGGACCACGGAGCAGACAATGCGGGACCACGTCGCCTCGTTCGGCATCGGCGTCGCGACGGGCCTGCGGAGCATGACGGCCTGCGCGGCGCTGAGCTGGGCCGCCGCTTCGGGCCGGACGCGGGCGCGGTGGATCCCCGCCGGGCCGGGCGCCCGCGCGGTCGCGACCGCGGCGGCCCTGGCCGAGATGGCGGGCGACAAGATGCCCTTCGCGCCCGACCGCCGGATCCCACCCTCCGTCCTGGCGCGGCTCGTCATCGGGGCGGCCGGCGGCGCGGCCCTGGCCGGGCGGGCCTCGCCCGGAGGCGGGGCCGTCGCCGGGATGGCCGGCGCCCTCGCCGGCACCCTGCTGGGCCGCGCCGCGCGCGGCGCCCGCACGCGCACCGCCTCCGACTGGGCCCGCGCGCTGTCCGAGGACGCGGCCGCCGCCGGGCTCGCCGCGCTCGCCGTCCGCTCCGCCGCACCGCCCGAAGGCCGGACGGAACGACCGGCTCCCGTCCGCCCCTAGACCCGAACCGCCCCCGCCGCGCGGCGCCGGATTGCCGCCGCCGCGGAAGGCGCGACCCGCCTCAGGCCCCGAGCGCCTGCCTCGGCCGCGGGTTCAGAAGATCTCTTTAATCTTTGGGCGCGGTCGGATCATCGGCACTGGCGCCGCGCATTGCTTCGCTCTCGGCTCCAGGCTTGCCACTGATATCCAGCGGCGAGACCAGGTGATAGAGAACCAAAGAATCAAGCTCGATCCACGGCAGCTCTGCCCTCTGCACCAATTGGAGTGCATGATCGGCCGATATCTGATGCTCGAGCGCGATCATTTGGACTGTCTTCCATCCCGGCGACATGATTTTTGTTCTCTCTTTGGAGAATACTTAGGTTCAATCATCGTATACGGCGCAGCAATCCGCGCCCCAGCGCGAATGCAGGGAGAGAGATCTATGATTCACTGATCCCTGTCGCAAGCACCCGGTCCGTCCGCGCAGATCGGGCGGCCATGGCGCGGCAAATGGTTGCGCGGCGCGAACCGCGCCCTCGCCCAAGGCTTGTCGTCCGCGTGGACAACCGCAGGAGGGGTGCATGGCCGAGACCCGGAAACCGCTCAACCCGCTGGAGCGGGAGGAGGCGATCGGCATCAGGGACGGCAGCGATCACGCCGGGGAGCCCGTCACCGACAGCCGCCACGGCGTCGGGACCGCGGCGCCGGCGCAGCGTCCGGCCACCCGGGACGGCGAGACGCGCGACGGGGGCACCGCGGGCCGCCGCGGGACCTGAGGCCGGCGGCGGTTCCCCGCGAGCGCCGTTCGCCAGGCGCGGCGTCGGCGCGCCCCGGCGCGATGCTCCGCGACCGATCAGCGGCCGGACGCGCCCCGCTTCCGGGCCGTCGGCCTAAGGCGCCGGCCGGCGCGCCGGCCCTGACCAGGGCCTCGCGCCGGCGCGGCCAGGCTCTCCCTCGCGAGCGATGGCCAGCGGGCGCGGCGCGTGCGGCACCCGCCATGCCGAGGAGCGTCGTGCCGGGCTCGCGCGGCGCGCGGTCGGGACGGACCTGCACGGGCCCGCGCGGCCTCAGGCCGGGACCGCCCCGCCGAGCAGGTGCTCCAGGATGCGGCCTTCCAGGGCGGCGAGGGCCGGGTCGCCGCGGCGGCGCGGGCGCGGCACCGTCACGGGGAGGTCGAGGGCGATCACGCCCGCCTCCACCACCAGGATGCGGTCGGCGAGCGCCACCGCCTCGGCGACGTCGTGGGTGACCAGCAGCGCCGTGAAGCCCTGAAGCTGCCAGATCCGCTCGATCAGGTCCTGCATGCCGATGCGGGTGAGGGCATCGAGGGCGCCGAGAGGCTCGTCGAGGGCGAGGAGTCCCGGGCGGCCGACCAGGGCGCGGGCGAGCGCCACGCGCTGGCGCTGCCCGCCCGAGAGCGTCGCGGGCCATTGGCCGGCCTTGTCCGACAGGCCGACCTCCGCGAGGGCGGCCGCGGGGCGCGCCCGGCGCGCCCGCCGGGCGCCCTCCTCGCCGAGGCCGACCGCGACGTTGTCGAGCACCCGCGCCCAGGGCAGCAGGCGCGGCTCCTGGAACATGATCCGGCGCAGCCGGCGCGGATCCCGCGCCTCGCGCGGGCCGGCCTCCAGGGTGACCTCGCCCGCGCTCGGCGCCTCCAGGCCGAGGACGAGGCGCAGCAGGGTGCTCTTGCCGCAGCCGGAGCGCCCGACCACCGCCACGAACTGGCCGGCCGGGATCGCGAGGTCGAGGCCGCGCAGGACCGGCCTCCCGTCGAAGGACTTGGCGAGGCCGCGCAGCCCGACGGCGAGGCCCGCCGAGGCGGGTGCGGGGGCGCGGCGCGGGGGCGCCGGGGAGAGGGCCGCCTCGTCGAGCCGGCGCAGGGCGGTGACGGTCATGGTCGCTCGTCGCTGTGGGGGATGAGGGAGGTCAGGCGGCCCGGTAGGCCGGGTTCCAGGACAGGCAGAGCCGCTCGAGCCGGCGCGTCAGCACGTCCGCCACCTTGCCGAGCAGGGCGTAGATCAGGATCGCCAGCACCACGACGTCGACCAGCATGAACTCGCGGGCCTGCATCGCCATGTAGCCGAGCCCGGACGAGGCCGAGATGGTCTCGGCCACGATGAGGGTCAGCCACATGATGCCGAGCGCGTAGCGCAGGCCGACGAAGATCGACGGCAGCGCCCCCGGCAGCACCACGCGCAGGAACAGGCTGGCCGGCGACAGGCCGTAGACCCGCCCCATCTCGATCAGCTGCGGGTCGACGGCGCGGATGCCGTGCAGCGTGTTGGCGTAGATCGGGAAGAACACGCCGAGCGCCACCAGGAACAGCTTCGCCTCCTCGCCGATGCCGAACCACAGGATGACGAGGGGGATCAGCGACAGGTGCGGCACGTTGCGGATCATCTGCACGGTCGTGTCGGTGAGCCGGTCGGCGGCCCGCGACAGGCCGTTGGCGAGGCCGAGCGCGAAGCCGATGCCGCCGCCGACCAGGAAGCCCGCCGCCGCGCGCAGGAAGCTCACCCACAGGTTCGTCCACAATTCGCCCGTGCGGCCGAGCCGCCAGCCCACCGCCGCCACGTCGAGGGGCGCCGGCATGAACCGGGTCGAGACCAGGCCGAGGGAACTCGCGGCCTGCCAGCCGACCAGGATCAGGACGGGCAGGAGCCAGGGCGTCAGGCGCGCGGCGGCCGGGGCGAGGACGCCCGCCGGGAGGCCGCCGCGCGCGGGCGCGGGCGCGCCGGCCCTCACCGGCCCGCCCCGGCGCGGGTGGCGGGCGGCTGCGCCGCCCCGGCGCTTTGGCCGAGATGCGCCGCTACGGCGCCTTGGTGCAGGAGCGCCGTCCCGGCGCCTTGGTGCAGGAGCGCCGCGAGCTGGCCGGCCGCCTCGCCGACCCGCGCGCGGATCGCCGGCGCGACGAGGACGCCGTCCTGGAAGTCGGGGTCGGAGGCGTAGACCGCGCTCGGTACCGCCAGCGCCGCGAAGAAGCCGAGGAGCGGCCGGAAGGAATGCTCCACCACCAGGGCGTGGCGCGCGCCCCCGCCCGTCGCCGCGATGGCGACCGGCTTGTTCGCCAGCGCGGCTGGGTCGACGAGGTCGAAGACGTGCTTGAACAAGCCCGTATAGGCGCCCTTGTAGACCGGCGAGCCGACCACGAGGGCGTCCGCCTGCTCGATCGCGTCGATGATCCGGCGGGCCGGCAGCGGCAGCTGGTCGCGCGTCCAGGCCGCGCCGAGCCCCGGCCCCGCATCGACGAGGTCGTAGAGGCGGACCTCGACGGCCGCGCGGGCGGCGGTCTCCTCGGCGATGGCCTCGACGAGGGCGCGGGTCTTGGAGGGGCGCTGCAGGTTGGCGCTGAAGCCGACGAGTTTCGGACGCGTCATCGGGGGATTCCGCTGCGTAAGGGGGCGGTCGCGCGGCCGGGCCGCCACGAGGAGAGCGACCGCGGACGGAGATGAATGCTCGGCCAGAACTTGCCCTCGGTCAATGAAATGTTCCTTTAAAAGAACAAGACCTCGGAGGCGGGCCTCCTTCCCGACCGGCCCGGCAGAGAAGACTCTCCCGCATCGCCGCCGGTTCGGCCGGGATCGGCGGGGCGCGGGACCGGCCGGGCGCCGGCTCTTGTCCGGTTTATCGAACGATGCGGCGGCCCGCCCGATGCCGCGCGCCGGGCGCGGCGGTCCCGGGCCGGCGCGCCGCACGCTCCCGCACGGATCCGCACCGGATCCGGACCGGCGCGCCCGCCGGTGCGGAGCGCGACGCAACGAGGGCGAAGCTGCCCGTGGCGGCGCCCCGCCGCTTCGGCGAGCCTGCACGTGACCGGCCCGTGCGGCCGGGTCACCCGGAGTTCCCCGATGCTGCTCACGCCCCTCCCGGCGGCGCGCGCCCGCGCGCCGCGCGCCGACGCTCGGCCGACCGCATGGTCGACCGCTCGGCCGACCTCTTGGCCGACCTCTTGGCCGACCTCTTGGCCGACCTCTTGGCCGACCGCTCGGCCGACCTCTTGGCCGACCGCTTGGCCGGCCGCCCTGCGCCGGGCGCTCGCCCTCTCGGCGCCCGTCCTCCTCGGCCTGCTCGCCTGGCTCGGCGGCCTCGACGGCGCCCGCGCCGCACCGGGCGGCGGAGCGCTGCTGCTGCGCGGCCCGGCCCGCGAGGCCGCGCCGGTCGAGGCGCCGCGCCTGCGGACCGACATCGCCGTGACGGTGAGTGGCGCCACCGCCCGCGCCACGCTCACCCAGGTCTTCCGCAACACCACCGACCAGTGGGTCGAGGGCACCTACGTCTTCCCGCTGCCGGAGGACGCCGCCGTCGACACGATGACGCTCGTCGTCGGCGATCGCGTCATCGCGGGGGAGATCCGCGCGCGCGAGGCCGCCCGCACCGCCTACGAGGCCGCGCGCGAGACCGGCCGCGCCGCCGCCCTCACCGAGCAGGAGCGCCCGAACCTGTTCACCACCAGCGTGGCCAATATCGGCCCCGGCGAGACCGTGCTGGTGCAGATCGCGTTCCAGCAGCCGGTGCGGCTGTCGGGCGGCACCCACGCCCTGCGCCTGCCCCTGGTCGTCGCGCCCCGCTACAGCCCGGCGCCCGGCTTGCTCCAGCCGGCCGCCGAGGGGCCGGCGCGCGACCCGGTGCCCGACCGGGCGCGGATCGCCCCGCCGGTCCTCGATCCGGCCGTGCACGGGCCCGTCAACCCGGTGACGCTCACCGTCACCCTGCGGGCCGGCTTCCCCCTCGGGACGGTGGAGAGCGCCACCCACGCGATCCGCGTCGAGGAGACCGGCCCCGACAGCCGCCGGGTGACCCTCGCGGACGGCCCCGTGCCGGCGGACCGCGACTTCGCGCTGACCTGGCGCGCCGCTCCCAGCGCCGCGCCCGCGGTCGGGCTCTTCCGCGAGCGGGTCGGGGAGGACGAGTACCTGCTCGCCGTGGTGACGCCGCCCGAGGGGCGGGCGCCGGCGCGGCGGCCCCGCGAGGTCACCTTCGTGATCGACAATTCCGGCTCCATGGCCGGCGCCTCGATGCGGCAGGCCAAGGCGAGCCTGCTCGTGGCCCTCGACCGGCTCGGCCCGGCCGACCGCTTCAACGTGATCCGCTTCGACGACACCATGGACCTGCTCTTCCCGGCCCCGGTCCCGGCCGACGAGGCGCATCGCGACGCCGCCCGCCGCTTCGTGGCGGCCCTGGAGGCGCGGGGCGGGACCGAGATGCTGCCGCCCCTGCGGGCCGCCCTCGCCGACCCGCATCCCGAGGAGGGCGACCGCGTGCGCCAGATCGTGTTCCTGACCGACGGCGCGATCGGCAACGAGGAGCAGATCTTCTCCGCGATCAGCGCCGGGCGGGGCCGCTCGCGCCTGTTCATGATCGGCATCGGCTCGGCCCCGAACGGGCACCTGATGACCCACGCGGCGGAACTCGGCGGCGGCAGCTACACGGCGATCGGCACGATCGACCAGGTGGCGGAGCGCACGGCCGAGCTGCTCGCCAAGCTGGAGAGCCCGGTCGTCACCGACCTCGCGGCCGCCTTCTCGGAGCCCGGCGTCGAGGCGACCCCGCGCCTCCTGCCCGACCTCTACCGGGGCGAGCCGGTGGTCCTCGCCGCCCGCCTGCGGGAGGCGACCGGCACGCTGACCCTGCGCGGGCGGATCGGCGAGGCGCCCTGGCAGCAGGTGCTGACCCTCGCCGAGGCGCGGGAGGGCAGCGGCATCTCGAAGCTCTGGGCGCGGGCGAAGATCGGCGAGGCCGAGACCGCCCGCCTCACCGGCCGCATGAGCGCCGAGGCCGCCGACGCCGCGATCCTGCGGCTCGCCCTGGCGCACCGGCTGACGACCCGGCTCACCAGCCTCGTCGCCCTCGACGTCACCCCGCGGCGACCGCCGGGCGTCGCCCTCACGGCCGCCGACCTGCCCCTGAACCTGCCGGCGGGCTGGGACTTTTCGGCTCTGTTCGGCGGCGAGGGGCGGATGCCGCGCGCGCGGCGGGCCGAGGCTCCCGTCCCGCGCGCCGCGCAGGAGGGCCGCGGGGTCGACCTGCCGCAGACCGGGACCGACGCGCCGGCCCTGCTCTGGCTCGGCCTCGTGCTGGCCGGCCTCGGCGCCGGGCTGCTCGGGCGCGGCGCGGGCTCGCGGAGGCCCGCGTGACCGGGCGGCGTGGGCCCGGGAGGGCGGCGCTCGCCGCCCTCCTGCTGGCGGCCGGCCTCGCCCTCCTGGGCCAGGCCGGCTCGATCCGGGCCAAGGGCCTCCTCGCCCAGGCGCTGCTGGAGCGGGCCTTCGCGCGGAGCCTCGCCGCGGGGGGCCGGCCGGTGCGGCCCTGGCCCTGGGCCGACACGGTGCCGGTCGCCCGGCTGACCCTCCTCGGCCGCTCCCTGGTCGCCCTCGACGCCAGCAGCGGGCAGGCCCTGGCCTTCGGTCCCGGCCACGTGCCGGGCACGCCTGAGGCCGGCGAGCCCGGCACCGCCGTCTACGCGGCCCATCGCGACCTGCATTTCCGCGGCCTCGACCGGCTGCGGACCGGCGATCCGGTCGCGGTGACGCGCCGGGACGGGGTGCGCCTGCGCTTCCGGGTCACCGGGACCCGGGTGGTGCGCCACGACGCCTCCGGCATCGACCCGCACGCGCCGGGGCGGCGGCTCGTCCTCGCCACCTGCTGGCCCCTCGACGGCGCGACCCGGGGGCCGCTGCGCCTCCTGGTCGAGGCCGCGCTGATCCCCGGGGAATAGCGCGGGCGCGGCTTGCGCCGGGTGCGGTTCCGTGCGGTTTTGTCCGCGGGGAGCCGGGGCGGATGGGCGCGGGCGACACGGACCTGCCGGAGAGCGAGAGCCTGCGCGTGGCCGAGACGGTGCGCGAGGCGCTCGCGCGCCGGCGCATGTCGCGACAGGCCCTGGCCGACGCGGCGCGGATCAGCCTCTCGACCCTGGAGAAGGCGCTGGCCGGCCGCCGGCCCTTCACGCGGGCGACGACGGTGCGGCTGGAGGAGGCGCTCGGCGTCTCCCTGCGCGGCCCCGCCCCGGCGGCGCGCCACGCGCCCGAGCGCCTCGGCGCCTATTCGCGCGAGGCGGTGGCCTGGCTGGAAGGCCGCTACCTGACGCTGCGCCCCTCCTTCGGCGACGCGGCCGCGCTCTTCGCCTACCGCACCGAGATCCTGTGGGACCCGGAAGGCGGCCGCCTCGTCTTCCGCGAGGCCGAGCGCCTCGACGCGCCCTTCGCGCAGAGCGGGGAGGTCTCGGTGCCGAACCTCTCGGGCACCATCTACCTCGTCACCAACTGGCAGGGGCAGGTCCGCCTCGCCATGCTGGGCCGCCCGACAATCCACGGGGAGCTCTACGGCCTCCTGACCACTTTGCACGCGGGGCGCGGCGCGCAGCTCACCCCCGCCGCCTGCCCCCTCGCCCTGCTGCCGGATCGCGGCGAGGTGCCCTCCGGGCGCATCACCCCGGGCATGCCGGCCTACGCGCCCTGCCGCCGCCACCTCGCGCGCGTCTGCGACGAGGGGTTCGGGGTGGTCTTCCCGGTGCCGGGGTGATGGGGCGGTAGGGTGCGGGCCCCCGCGGAGCGGGGGTGGGGCTGTCTCCCGCGCGGGACGGGGTCGCGTGGGCATGCCGACGCCGCAAGCCCCGCCCCCGTGCGGGGGCGAGGCGTGGCGGCCCCGGCCGGGGCCTGGTTCCGGCTCAGCGGAACAGCGTCATCAGGTTCTGGCTCGCCCCGTTGGCGATGCTCAGCGACTGCACCGCCAGCTGCTGCTGGGTCTGCAGCGCCTTCAGCCGCGTCGATTCCTCCTCGATGTCCGCGTCCACCAGCGTCCCGATCGTCGCCTGGTTGGCCTTGATCAGCGTGTCCACGAACGAGGATTGCCCCTCGATCTGCGTCTTGCTCGCGCCGAGCTTCGTGCCCGCATCCGTCACCGCCGCGATCGCCTTGTCGACCGCCGAGATGATGTTCTTCAGGTCCGCGTCGCCGTTCGTGCCCACCAGCTTCGAGATGTCCAGGTTGGCGATCGAGTAGGAGCCGCCCCCGAACTGCGCGTTGTAGGTGCCCATCGCGGTGTCCAGGATGCCCTGCGCCTGGGTGACCCCGGCGTCGGTGCCGGTCCCGGTGCGCGGCACAACACCGCCTGCCGGGACGTCCGTGCCAGTGGTGGTGCCCGCCGTGAAGCCGAACGCCGCGTCCGCGTTGCTGATGATGATCTTCGAGCCCGCACCGGCCGTGTCGGTGCTGGTCAGGACGAGCTTCCCGCCCTGGACCGACGCCGCGACCTTGGCAGCGGTCGTGGCCGAGAGCGTGGTGTTGATCATCGCCGCCACGTCGGTGGCGTTGACGGCATTGTTGCCGGCGGAGGTCTTGGTGGCCAGGGCGGCATAGGCCGCCGCGTCCAGCGTGATGGTCTTCGAGGTCGTGCCGTCGCTGATCGTGATGGCCTTGCTGCCCGTCGAGAGGTCGAGGTTGGTGAAGGCGCTGCCCTGCACCATCGCCACCGTGGCGACGCCCGTGGTGGTGCCGAAGCCGACGTCGATCAGGGCCTTGCCGGCCGAGGGGTTGCCGACGGAGACCGACAGGGTGGTGGCCGCGCCGGTCGCGGTCGAGTTGAAGGTCAGCCGGCCCGAGGAATCCAGGCCCGCCGTCACCTTGCCGGCCAGGGTCGCGGAGGCGGAGATCTGGTTGTTGATGGCCTTCAGGAACTCGTCGGTCGTGACCTTGGACAGGTCCTTGGCAGCCGTCGCCATCGTGGACGAGTTGAGCACGATGTTGCCCGTCTGGCCGCCCACGGAGATCGCCAGCGAGACCTCGTTGATGGCGCTGAAATCCGCCGTGCCGGCCCCGGAGCCGAACCCGCTCGTGCCGGTGAGGGAGGTCGAGCCGACGACCTGGGCGTTGGTCGCGGCCGCCGTGACGCTGGTCGAGTTGGTGTCGTAGAGCTTGATCTGGCCGACGTTGATGTTGATCATCGAGAAGTTGATCGTGCCGTCGCTGGCGCGCGAGAAGCCCGCCACCACGTTCTGGACGGCTTTGTAGCTGGTGTTCGTGGCAGCCGAGTTGACGGAGAGCCAGTTCTGCCCGCTGGAGACCGAGGAATCGGCGGTCGCCTTCATCTTGCTCTGCAGGGTCGCGATCTCGGTCTGGACCTTGGAGCGGTCGGTGCCGGAATTGGTGGCGGTCTGGAGCTTGGCGCGCAGGTTCTGCAGGTCGGAGAGGATGCTGTTGAGGCCGTTATAGGCGGTGCCGACGGCCGAGGAGGAGAGGCCGAGCGAGTCCTTCACCGCGCCCAGGGAGGCGTTGTCGGTGCGCACCGTGGTGGCGATGGACCAGTAGGCGGCGTTGTCGGAGGCGGCGGAGACGCGCTGCCCGGTCGAGACCCGGTTGCTGGTCATGTCGAGCTGGGCATTGATCGACTTGAGGGTGGTGAGCGCAGTCATCGCCGCGGAGTTGGTGAGCAGGCTGGTCATGGTGAGGGAACTCGCGATGAACTGAAGGAACGGGTTGCAAATCCGGGCTCGCACCGGAGAAGCGGACCGGCTTCATGCCTTGGACCGATCGCAGGTCCGACCGACGACGCACTAGACGCGGGCTTTCACCGAAAGAACGGAACGACATCATGTCTAGGGACAACCATAATCCCTTCCGTACTGCTGACGTCGAAGAATAATCCGATAGACAATTGTTCCTCGACCTGATCTTTTTGGCCTTGATTCCCCTAAGGAAGTTTGAATCTCTCTCGCGTCTCTTCGTTCGAATACATTCGCCTCAAGCTTAAGGTTAACTGATCATTGATCTGGACGAGCTGCCCGAGAGTCCATGCGCCGAGCGCGGAGATCTCTCTTTTAAGTTGTGTCGCGATCTTTGGAGTACCGCAACCACTTGTCATATCGAAGTGATTCCGTGCCGGCGTGCCGATCGGAGCAGTTTTAGGTTGTGTCTATGCGTGGGTGCGAGCGGAAGGTGGCGGCGGCACCCCGCCTGCGCACCGGGCAAGACCGGCGGCCGGCTCACCGGGAAATCTTGGGAATTACTGTTTTCTTTGCTTTCTAGTTCTTGTGCCCCGCGGCGCCCGCAATCCGGGTTCGGCCTGCATCAATCGAGTGCGGCGCAGCATCAGAACGTCCGCGGCGGCCGGGCCTGGCGTGATCCGGCCGGCGCTTCGGCCGTGTCGGGAGGCGTCGTGCGAAGCGCAGGTGCGTGGCGAAGTCCGCGGCCTGGGGCCGGCGGGCCGCGACGGTTCGCGCGGGCGAGCCCCGGCCCGGAGGAGGATCACGGGCTGGGTGTGGCGCCGCCGGCGAGGGCCGTCAGGGCGTACGGCGGGGTCGCGGGCTGCCAGGGTGCGCTCGCCCTTCCCCCGCAGGCCTCCCCCTGGTCGATGACCCGACGGGCCGCGCGGCGACGGCGATCGCGTCCGCGCCCGACGGTCGCGTGCCGCCCGACGAGGAGGGAATCGGGCCTCTCCGCGGATGGCGGCCTCTCGCGGCTGATGGCCCCGGCGCGTGTCGGTCCAGGCCGCGGACCATGGTCGCGGGCGGCCTGGGGCGCGGGGCTGCGCGGGATCCTCCCCGCCCCGCCGGGCGTGGCGGCGATCGACCGGATCGCAGCCCGATCCGTGCCGTGCGCGCGCACCGTCCGCGCCGCGCGGATCTCGGGGGACGGGGGCATGCCGCGTCGCGCCCCCGCGCTGCCGCGCGTCGGCGCATCCGGGAGAAACCGGGCGTTGGTTCACGGGACCGCGCCCGTGCCGGGTGCGTCACGCGAAAAACCCCGCCTCCTCGCGGAGACGGGGCGCGCTGCGTGGCGGCCCCGGCGGTGCCGGGGCCGGGGCTTGGTCGCGTATTCCGGCTCAGCGGAACAGCGACAGCAGGTTCTGGCTCGACGAGTTGGCGATGCTCAGCGACTGCACCGCCAGCTGCTGCTGCGTCTGCAGCGCCTTCAGCTTCGTCGATTCCTCCTCGATGTCCGCGTCCACCAGCGTACCGATCGTCGCGGTGTTCGCCTTCATCAGGGTGTCCACGAAGGTCTTCTGGCCGTCGACCTGCGTCTTGGCCGCGCCCAGCTTGGTGCCCGCGTCCGTCACCTTGCCGATCACCTGATCGATCATGGTGATGATGTTGGCCACGTCGGTGTCGCCGTTGGTGCCGACGAGCTTGGAGATGTCGAAGTTCACGACGCTGTAGGAGCCCGACATGCCGCCGCCGGCCGTGTAGGTGCCGTTCGAGGTGTCGAGCAGGCCCTTGCCGGTCGTGGTGGTCGCGTTGGTCCCCTTCGCCACGGAGCCGGTGACGCTGGCGGCGCCGAAGCCGATGTCGACGGTGTTGTTGGCCGTCGTGTCGACCTTGACGGTATTGGTCGCACCCGTCGCGGTCCGGGTGAAGGTCAGGCGGCCCGCGGTGTCCAGGCCGGCGGTGACGCTCGGCACGCCCGCGGTGGTCAGCGTGCTGGCGCTGATCGCGTTGTTGAGCGCCGAGAGGAACTCGTTGGTGGTGACCTTGGTGAGGTCCTTGGCGGCGGTGGTCAGCGCGGCCTTGTCGAGCTTGATGGTCGCGTTGCCGGTCTCGGTGGTGATCGTCAGCTCGACCGTCTGGGCGGCCGAGAAGTCGGCCGTGCCGCCGGTGAACGCCGTCGTGCCGGTCAGCGAGGTGCTGCCGAAGACCTGACCCGACGTGGCCGGGACGGTGACGCTGGCGCTGGAATTGGCGTCGAGCAGCTTGATGCTGCCGACGTCGACGTTCACGTACGAGAAGTTGATCGCGCCGGCCGAGTCGCGGGAGAAGCCGGCCACGATCTTGCGGATGGCCTGGTAGTCGCTCGCCGACGAATCCACCGAGATCCAGTTCTGGCCGCTCGACACCGACGAGTTGGCGGTCGCCTTCATCTTGCTCTGGAGCGCCGCGATCTCGGTCTGCACCTTGGCGCGGTCGACGCCCGCCTGGGTGGCGGTCTGGAGCTTGGCGCGGATGTTCTGCAGGTCGGTGAGGATGCTGTTGAGGCCGTTATAGGCCGTGTCGATGGTCGAGGCGCCGAGCCCGAGCGAGTCCTTCACCGCGCCGAGCGAGCTGTTGTCCGTGCGGACCGTCGTGGCGATCGACCAATAGGCGGCGTTGTCGGCAGCGTTGGAGACGCGCTGGCCGGTGGAGACGCGGTTGCTGGTCGTGTCGAGCTGGATGTTGATGCTCTTGAGGGTGGTCAGGGCCGTCATCGCGGCGCTGTTGGTGAGCAGGCTGGTCATCTGAGCTGATCCGGGTTGTGAGGCAGACAGGCAACATCGGATCCGGGCTCACACCGGAGTAGCAAATGGCCTCATGCCATAGATCCAAGACTTGGATCTAACCCGCTACGCATTACAAACCGGATTCTCACCGGATCGGCAAAATGACATCATGTCGACAGGTTCAAACTAACCTGCTTGCCGAGCTGCCGCCGGAACTTCCTGCGGGTGCGATCACGATCACCCTGGCGATGGATCCACTATGCCCGGCTCACCGTTACTGGTGGCTTAATCGCAATGGCAAAAGGGCTCGGGCTTTCACCATGTTCGATTGATGGAGGCCGCGATGAAGCGCGGTTCGGCATGGCCGAGGAAGCGCGGCTTCACGGCGCCCCGCGAGGTCCGGCGCGGCGCGCCACGGCGGCGCGCCCCGGTCGGCACCGCCCCATCCGGCTCCGGTCCGTCGGGCCGCGGCCGCGCTCCGCCCGCCGCGACCGACCCGCGCAGGAACCCGCCCCCTCGGGAAAGCGCCCGTTCCGGGCGCGTCACGCGAAAAACCCCGCCTCCTCGCGGAGACGGGGCGCGCTGCGTGGCGGCCCCGGCGGTGCCGGGGCCGGGGCTTGGTCGGAGGATCCCGGCTCAGCGGAACAGCGAGAGCAGGTTCTGGCTCGACGAGTTGGCGATGCTCAGCGACTGCACCGCCAGCTGCTGCTGCGTCTGCAGCGCCTTCAGCTTCGTCGACTCCTCCTCGATGTCCGAATCCACCAGCGTGCCGATCGTCGCGCTGTTGGCCTTCATCAGGGTGTCCACGAAGGTCTTCTGGCCGTCGACCTGCGTCTTGGCCGCGCCCAGCTTGGTGCCGGCATCCGTAACCTTGCCGATCACCTGATCGACCATGGTGATGATGTTGGCCACGTCGGTGTCGCCGTTGGTGCCGACGAGCTTGGAGATGTCGAAATTCGCGACGCTGTAGGAGCCCGACATGCCGCCGCCGGCCGTGTAGGTACCGGTCGCCGTGTCGAGCAGGCCCTTGCCGGTCGTGGTGGTCGCGTTGGTCCCCTTGTTGACGACGCCGGTGACGCTGGCGGCGCCGAAGCCGATGTCGACGGTGTTGTTGGCCGTCGTGTCGATCTTGAGGGTGTTGGTCGCACCCGTCGCGCTCCGGGTGAAGGTGAGGCGGCCCGCCGAGTCCAGGCTGGCGGTGACGCTCGGCACGCCCGCGGTGGTCAGCGTGCTGGCGCTGATCGCGTTGTTGAGCGCCGAGAGGAACTCGTTGGTGGTGACCTTGGTGAGGTCCTTGGCGGCGGTGGTCAGCGCGGCCTTGTCGAGCTTGATGGTCGCGTTGCCGGTCTCGGTGGTGATCGTCAGCTCGACCGTCTGGGCGGCCGAGAAGTCGGCCGTGCCGCCGGTGAACGCCGTCGTGCCGGTCAGCGAGGTGGTGCCGGAGGCCTGCGCCTGGGTCGCCGCCACTGTCACGCTCGAGCCGGCATTGGCGTCGAGCAGCTTGATGCTGCCGACATCGACGTTCACGTACGAGAAGTTGATCGCGCCGTTCGAGCCGCGGGAGAAGCCGGCCACGATCTTGCGGATGGCCTGGTAGTCGCTCGCCGACGAATCCACCGAGATCCAGTTCTGGCCGCTCGACACCGACGAGTTGGCGGTCGCCTTCATCTTGCTCTGGAGCGCCGCGATCTCGGTCTGCACCTTGGCGCGGTCGACGCCCGCCTGGGTGGCGGTCTGGAGCTTGGCGCGGATGTTCTGCAGGTCGGTGAGGATGCTGTTGAGGCCGTTATAGGCCGTGTCGACGGTCGAGGCGCCGAGCCCGAGCGAGTCCTTCACCGCGCCGAGCGAGCTGTTGTCCGTGCGGATCGTGGTGGCGATCGACCAATAGGCGGCGTTGTCGGCAGCGTTGGAGACGCGCTGGCCGGTGGAGACGCGGTTGCTGGTCGTGTCGAGCTGGGTGTTGATGCTCTTGAGGGTGGTCAGGGCCGTCATCGCGGCGCTGTTGGTGAGCAGGCTGGTCATCTGAGCTGATCCGGGTTGTGAGGCAGATAGGCAACATCGGATCCGGGCTCACACCGGAGTAGCAAATGGCCTCATGCCATAGATCCAAGACCTGGATCTAACCCGCTACGCATTACAAGCCGGATTCTCACCGGATCGATGGCGCGACGTCATGTCTGCAGGACATTAGAGAACCTGCCCATCGAACATTGATCGATGACTTGGTGGCAGCGAATATCAACTGCCTTCATCGACGCTATAATGGTCGTATGGGCGGCCTTACTGGTGACTTAAGCCGGTCCGGCGAAGGCGGTGGACACCCGGCCCGTCCACAGGGCAGTTTCGGGCAAGGTTACCAACCTATGTCGTCGGGGTGTGGGAGAGAGCGGGACGCATGGCACGGCCGGGACTGACGAATCCGACGCGGGCCTTCATCAAGAAGGGCGCGCGCTTCTTCCTCAACGGCGCCCTGATGCGGGCGAGCGACAGCGTCACGCTCGACATCCACGCGGTCGACGTGCTGCTGATGCCGAGCCACCTGATCGAGGCCGACGAGGTGCGCACCCCCCTGCAGCGGCTCTACTACCTCGTCCAGCAGATGCTGATCGAGCCCGGCCGCATGGCCGAGTGGCAGGAGGCCTACCGCGCCCTCCTGGTGGCCGGCGTCGGCCTGCCCGAGCACGAGACGCTGCGGCCGATCCTGCGCCTCGTCGAGCGCGAGAAGTACCAGAGCGCGATGGCGCTGCTGCGCAAGACCATGCGGGGCGAGGAGGCTCAGAGGGCCGCCACCGAGGCGACGAGCCGGCGCGTGTAGGGGTGGCGGGGCGCCCCGAACACCGCCTCGGGCGTCCCCTCCTCGACGACGGCGCCGCCCTCCATCACCAGCACCCGGTCGGCCAGGGCCTCCACCACCGCGAGGTCGTGGCTGATGAGCACGGCGGTGAGCCCGTGCCGGGCCCTCAGATCCGCGAGCAGGCGCAGCACCTTCGCCTGCACCGCGAGGTCGAGGGCCGCGACCGGCTCGTCCAGGACGACGATCCGCGCCCCCGCCGCCAGCGCCCGCGCGATCGCGACGCGCTGCGCCTGCCCGCCCGAGAGCTCGTGCGGGTAGCGGTCGAGATGGGCCGGCTCCAGGCCGACGGAGTCCATCAGGGCGGCGAGGCGCGGCGGGCGCTCGGCCGCGTCGAGCCCGGCGAGGAAGCGCAGGGGCGCGGCCAGGGCTTGGCGGATCGTCCGGCGCGGGTTGAGCGCCGAGACGGGGTCCTGGAACACGTACTGGATCGTGCGGCCCAGCACCCGCGGCCCCGCCCGGACGAGGTCGGGCAGCGGCCTTCCCTCGATGACGATCGACCCGGCGCTCGGCCGCACCAGCCCGACGAGGCAGCGCGCGAGGGTGGACTTGCCGCAGCCGGATTCGCCCACGATGCCGAGCGTCTCTCCCGGCGCAACCCGGAACGACACGCCCCCGAGCGCCGTCACGGCCGGCCGGCCGCGGGCGAAGAGGCCGCCCCGCGCCGGGTAGGTCTTGGCGAGGCCGCGCACCTCCAGGGCCGGGCTCACGCGCGTTCCTCCGGCACGGATCGGCCGCCGGCCTCGTCCGCCTCCAGCAGCGCCCGGGCGCGCCCGAGCACCGGCACCGCGGCGATCAGGCCGCGGGTGGTGGGGTGCTGCGGGCGCGAGAGCACCCGCGCCGCCTCCCCGGCCTCGACGATCCGCCCGCCCTGCATCACCGCGACCCGGTCGCAGAGCCGCCGCACCACCCCGACATCGTGGCTGATGAACAGGATCGCGAGGCCCCGCTCCCGGCGCAGCCGGTCGAGCAGGTCGAGGATCCCCGCCTGCACGGTGGCGTCGAGGGCGGTGGTCGGCTCGTCCGCGACGATCAGGTCGGGATCGTTGGCGAGCGCCATGGCGATGCCGACCCGCTGGCGCTGCCCGCCGGAGAGCTCGTGCGGGTAGGCGCGGGCGATGCGGCCGGGATCCGGCAGGGCGACCGCGGCGAGCAGCCCCTCGGCGCGGCTCGCCGCCTCCCCGGCCCCGACCCGGCGATGCGCCCGGATCGCCTCCGCGACCTGGTCCCCGACCCGGATCAGCGGGTGGAGCGTGGTGAGCGGGTCCTGGAACACGTAGGCGATCCGGTCCCCGCGCAGGCGGCGCAGGGCGGCGGGCGGCAGGGCGAGGAGGTCCTCGCCGCGAAAGCGGATCGCCCCCCCGGTGACGAGGCCCGGCGGCGAGGGGACGAGGCGCAGGATCGCGTGGGCGGTCACCGACTTGCCCGAGCCCGAGGCCCCGATGAGGCCGAGGCACTCCCCCGGGGCGACCGCGAGGTCGACGCCCCGCACCGCCTCGGCGCGGCCCGCCGGCGTCTCGAAGGCGACGCGCAGGCCCGCGACCGCGAGCCCGTCGGCGGGCGGGGGCCCGGCCGCGGGCGGGGCGGCGGGGAGCGGAGGGCGCGCGACCCGGGTCGCGGCGCCCGGCCGCGCCGCCGGGCCGCCGGCGAGGCGCGGGTCGAGGGCGTCGCGCAGCCCGTCGCCGACGAGGTTCAGGGCGAGCACGATCAGGAGGACCGCGAAGCCCGGCACCGCCGCCACGGCGGGCGCGCCGATCAGGACGCGGCGCCCCTCCCCCAGCATCGCCCCGAGATCGGCCTGCGGCGGCTGCGCCCCGAGGCCCAGGAAGGACAGGCCGGCCGTCTCCAGGATCATCCAGCCGACCGTGGTCGAGGCGGTGACGGCGATCACCGGCAGGACGTTCGGCAGGATCTCGACGAGGAGGATGCGGGCCGGCCCCATGCCGGAGAGCCGCGCCGCGGCGACGAAATCCTGCACCCGCAGGGTCGCGGCCACGCCCCGCACGGTGCGGGCGAAGAACGGGATGTTGGCGACCACCACCGCCGCCAGGGCGTTGAGGAGGCCCGGCCCGAGCGCCGCCACCACGGCGAGGGCGAGCAGCAGGTAGGGGAAGGCCATCAGCACGTCGACGAGGCGCATCAGCAGCGCCTCGGTCCGGCCGCCGGCGAAGCCCGCGACGAGGCCGAGGCCCGAGCCGATCCCGGCCGCGAGCGCCGCCGCCGCGAGGCCGACCGCGAGGCTCACCCGGGTGCCGTGGACGAGCCGGGCCAGGAGGTCGCGGCCGAGCGCGTCGGTGCCGAGCCACGCGCCCGGCGTGAGGGGCGCCAGCAGCCGCGCGGCGGGCGCGGTGGCGTCGGGATCGGCGAGGGGCAGGAGCGGCGCGGCGAGCGAGACCGCGCCGACGAGGACGAGCGCGACGAGCCCCGCCGCCGCCGGGCGGTTGCGCATCAGCCGGGCGAGGAGGCCGCTCACCCGCCGATCCTCGGATCGGCGAGCCGCTGCAGCAGGTCGGCCGCGAGGTTCACCAGCACGTAGGTCGTCGCCACGACGAGCACCCCGCCCTGGACCAGGAGCACGTCCCGGGTGGCGATGGCGCCGACCAGCATGCGGCCGATGCCCGGCCACTGGAACACGGTCTCGACGTAGACCGCCCCGCCGAGCACGAAGCCCGCCTGGGTGCCGATGACCGGGATCACCGTCACCAGGGCGGCGCGGGCGGCGTGGAGGAGCACGATCCGCCCCTCGCCGAGGCCCTTGGCGCGGGCGGTGCGGACGAAGTCCTGGCGCAGCACCTCCAGCATGGCGGCGCGGGTGAGCCGGGCGATCACCCCGGCCGCCACCACCGCCAGGGTCGCGGCCGGCAGGGCGAGGTGGCGCAGGAGATCGGCCAGGGTCTCCTCGCCGTAGATCGCGTGCATGCCGCTCACCGGCAGCAGGCGCCAGCGCACCGAGACCAGCAGGATCAGCAGGAGCCCGAGCCAGAAGGACGGCACCGAGAGGCCGACCAGCACGCCGAGCGTGGCGAGCCGGTCGACCCAGCCCGATTGCCGCAGGGCCGCCGCGACCCCGAGGGCGAGGCCGAGGAGCGCGGCGAGGGCGAGCGCCGCCCCCGCCAGGATCAGCGTCGCGGCGAAGCGCTCCGCCACCTCGTCGAGGACGGGGCGGTTGAGGCTGTGCGAGCGGCCGAGATCGCCGGTGAGCACGTGCGAGAGCCACGTCAGGTACTGGACCGGCAGGGAGCGGTCGAGGCCGAGGTCGCGGTTGATGCGGGCGACCGCCTCGGGCGTCGCGTAGGGGCCGAGCAGGGCCAGTGCCGGGTCGCCCGGGATCAGCGCCATGATCAGGAAGACGATCACGCTGAGGCCCAGCAGGACCGGGACCAGGGCGGCGAGCCGGCCGAGGAGGTAGCGGCCCATCACGGCCCCTCGCGCTTGCGCACGCCGGCGAGGCGGGCCGTGAAGGTCGGGTCGAGGGCGAAGCCGCGCACGGCCTCCCGCACCACCGCCGCCTGCTTGCCGTGGACCACGACCGCGAAGGGCGCGTCCGCCACGACGAGGCGCTCCGCGGCCCGGTCGAGATCCCGGCGGCGCGCCGGGTCGGTGCTGCGGCGGGCCTCGTCGAGGAGCCGGTCGAGATCCGGGTTGGCGTAGCCGCCCGCGTTGAAGCCGCCCTTCCCCGGCAGCGCGTCGCTCGCGAGGGCGAGCGAGGGCAATTGGTCGGGATCGTTGGTCATCCAGGCCATCTCGGCCATGTCGGCCATGTCGGCGTCCTCGCCGAGGCCGCGATTGACCCGGGCCAGGTAGGCGTTCCACTCGTAGGTGACGAGCCGGACGTCGAGGCCCACGCGGGCGAGGTCGGCTTGGATCGCCGTGCCCATCGCCACCGGGTCGAGCATCCCCGACCCGCCCTCGGCGACGAGGAGCGTGAGCCGCGCCCCCTCCGCCCCGGCCTCGCGCAGCAGGGCGCGGGCGCGGGCGGGATCGTGGCCGTAGCCCGCGAGGTCGGGATCGTAGGTGCCCGCGAAGGCCGGGGCGATGATCCCGCGCGCCGGCACGGCCGTGCCCTGCAGCACGTGCTCGGCCAGCGCCCGCCGGTCGATGGCCCAGTTCACCGCCTCGCGCACCCGGCGGTCCCGCAGCGGCCCGGCCCGCATATTCAGGATCAGGTACCAGAGGTGGGGCCCGACCGCCTCCGCGACCGAGAACCCGGCCCGGTGCCGGAACAGCGCGAGGGCGTCGGGCGGCATCTCCGCCACGACGTCGACGTCGCCCGCCAGCATCTCGGTCGCGCGGGTGTTCGGGTCGGCGAGCGGGCGGAAGATCACGAGCCGCGAGGCGGCCGGCCCGCCCCAGTAACCCGGGTTGCGGGCGAGCGTCACCTTGCGGCTGCTCTGCCACGCCTCGAAGCGGAACGGCCCGGTCCCGACCGGGTTGCGCCCGAAATCCTTCCCCCGCGCCATCACGGCCCCGGGCGGGACGATGAGCCCGGTCGGCGTCGCGAGGTTGGCCAGGAAGGGCGCGAAGGGCTGGCGCAGGGTGAAGCGCACCGTCCGGGGATCGAGGGCCTCGACCCGCTCCACCGCGCGGAACAGGAAGGCGAGCGGGAAGGGGCCGGTCGCCGCCGCCGGGTGGGCGGGTTCGAGGAGCCGCCCGAAGGTGAAGGTCACGGCCCGCGCGTCGAGCGGGCTGCCGTCGTGGAAGCGCACGCCCGCGCGCAGCCGGAACGTGTAGCGGCGGCCATCCTCCGAGAGGCTCCAGCTCTCGGCGAGCGCGGGCTCGATCTCCAGGCTGCCGGGCTTGGTGCGCACCAGCCCGTCGTAGAGGTTGACGAGGATGCGCGCGTCGTTCGTCGCGGTGGTGACGCCGGGATCGAGGGAGGCGGGCTCGGCCGACTGCCCGACCACCAGCACGTCGTCGGGCACCTCCGCGGCCCGCGCCCGCCCGGCAACGCCCGCCGCGGCCGCGAGGGCGGCGAGGACGAGGCCGACGAGGGCGGGGCAGGCTGGGCTCACGGCCTTGGTCTCGCGCGGGCAGGACGGGCGCGGCGACGCCGCGGTCGGGCCAACGCGGGGGAGCGGGATTCGTTGCCTCAGCGGCAGGGCCGGGCTCGCGCCTCACCCGCTCCGCAGGCGCCGCGCCGGCTCGTTCGACCGCGCCCAGATCTCCTGCAGGCGGCCCGGTTCGAGCAGGGCCCGGAAGGTCTCGATCGGCACCGGGGGGCTGAACAGGTAGCCCTGGGCCGTCGTCGCCCCGCCCTCGACCAGGAAGCGCAGGTCCGCGTCGGTCTCGACGCCCTCCACCACGGTCTCGAATCCGAGCGAGCCGGCGAGCGACAGGATGGTGCGCACGATCGTCTGCTGCTCGGGATTGCCCGCCACGCCGTCGACCAGGGAGCGGTCGAGCTTGAGCGCGTCGATGGGCGCGCGAGCGAGCGTGGCGAGGTTCGAGTAGCCGGTGCCGAAATCGTCGATCGAGACCCGCACCCCGAGCCCGCGCAGCCGCGTCACGTGGCCCTGGATGGTGTCGGAATCGCGCATCGCCACCGTCTCGGTGATCTCCAGTTCGAGGCAGGAGGGCGGCAGGCCGGCCCGCGCCAGCCGGTCCTCGACCGTCTGGGCGAAGGTCGGGTCCTCCAGCTGCAGCACCGAGACGTTGACCGCCACCGTGACGTCGTGGCCGCGCGCCAGCAATTCCCCGATCTCCGCGAGGGCGCGCTCGAGCACGAAGACGCCGAGATCCGGGATCAGCCCCGCCTCCTCGGCGATCGGGATGAACTTGCCCGGCGGGATCGCGCCGCGCTCGGGGTGGTGCCAGCGCATCAGCGCCTCGGCGCCGACGACCCGCCCGTCCGCCAGGGACACTTTGGGCTGGTAATGCACGCTGAACTCGCGGGTCTTGAGGGCGCGGCGCAGCTCGCTCTCGATGCCGAGGCGCTCCTGCACCCGCTGGGCCGCCTCCGCGGTGAAGAAGGTGCAGGTGCCCCGCCCCTGCCGCTTGGCCTCGTACATGGCGATGTCCGCCCGCACCAGGAGCTCGTCGTAGCCGGCCTCGCCCTCCGCCAGCGCGATGCCGATGCTGGCCCCGACCACCATGTGGGCGCTGCCGACCTCGTAGCTCTCGCTCACCACGGCCACCAGGGCCTCGCCGCACGCGCGCAACCCGTCGCGGGTGAGGGCGCCGCTCACGACGATCAGGAACTCGTCGCCGCCGATGCGCCCGAGCAGCACGCTCTCCCAGGCGCCCGCCCGGCGGCGCTCCTCCAGGAAGGCGACGAGCCGGCGCGCGAGCTGGGAGAGGAGCGCGTCCCCGGCCCGGTGGCCGAACGTGTCGTTGACCGACTTGAAGCGGTCGAGGTCGAGGAACAGGAAGGCCGTGCGGCCGCGGCCCTGGCCGAGGATCGCGGTGCCGTCGAGCCGCATCTTCTCGCGGTTGGCGAGCCCGGTGACCGGATCGAAGAAGGCGAGCTGGCGCACGCGCCCGAGGCTCTCGCGCAGGTTCGCCAGCATCGTCTCGAAGGCTTGGCCGAGGCTGCGCACCTCCCCGAGGCCGCGCGCCCGGAAGGGCACGTCGAGGTCCCCGCGCGCCACGGCGCTCGCCGCCGTCGCGAGTTCCGGCAGGCCGCTGGTGACCCGGCGCACGGCGGCGAGCACCATCACGACGAGGGCGCCGAGGGAGACGGCGGCGAGCAGCAGGAACCACGCGAAGAGCGAGCGGGTCTGCATCACGCCGAGCCGCAGGATCTCCTGGGTGGCGGCGCCGACCTCGGCCACGCTGGAATGGGCGCAGACCGCGAGGGTGAGGCGGTGGGGCATGCAGCGCGCCACCCGCGCGCCGTCCTGCGAGACGAGCAGGTCGTCCTCGCCGAGATCCTCGCGGGGCACGAGGCCGGAGGCCGGGGCGCCGGCCGCCGAGATCGGGCGCTCCCCGGCGAGCACGACGACCCCGACCTTGGTGAGGGCCGAGAAGTTCAGGAAGGTCGGCTCGCGCGGCGCGAGCAGGCGCAGGCCGACCAGGGCGCCGGCCACGTCCCCGAAATCGTCGAAGACCGGCTCGATCTGGATGCCGCCGATCCGGCGCTCGGCCGGCAGCCCGAGGAGCGCCCCGATCTCTTCCGGCAGCGCGATCATCCGGCCGATCGCCCGGCGCCGCGCGCGGCTGTTCTCCGCCAGCACCTCCCGGATCGGCGACTCGAGCTCGGCCCGGCCGAGCGCCTCCGCCAAGTCGAGGAGGTCGTCGCCCGCGCTCGTCCCGGTCACGATCCCCTTCGGGTCGGTGACGATCAGCGCGTCGAGATCCCCGGTCACGGCGGCGGGGGCGAGGAGTTCGCGCAGGGCGACCGGGTTGGCGCTGCCCACCGCCTTCACGATGTCGAGCCGCTGGGCGAGGAAGCGCGTCTGCCGGGCGGCCTCCTGGAACAGGCCGTCGAGGCGGGCGCCGGCGAGGCCGGCCTCGCCGTCGAGCTTGCGCGCCACCTGCTCGCGGGAGAGGAGCGCCACCGTCCGCGCCCGCTCGGCCGCGTCCTGGTTCAGGCGCTGCAGGGCGAGCAGGCCGGTGACGGCGAAGGTCAGGGCCCCGGTGACGAGGACGGTGATGGCGAGGTAGCGGCCGATCTGCGATCCGGGCCGCCGCCGCCAGACCCGGCGCGCCGCGACCGCGAGGCGGCGCAGGGGGGCGGGCGTCCGCCCCCGGCCGGCCGGCCGGGGCCGATCCGGGGGACTCGTGCCGCTGATATCCGCCGTTTCGGGCACGCGCCTCGTCCGATCGATCACGTCTCTCCTTGAGCTACCGGCGAAGTGTTGAGACCAACCTAAAATTCCGCGCCCTCGTCCCCGCCCGCAAAGTAGCTCCCAGGAGGATTGCCAAGGTACTCATCGGATCGATCTGAATGACGGCGATCTCGCGCGGCGAGGGCGGCGGGATCGACAGGCGCGGGATTGCGCGAGCGGCCGCGTCGACGGGTCTGCTCGGGACCTTCTCCGCCGAGATCCTGCGCACCGGGAGGCCGGTCACGGGGTCCGTGCGGCGCGCCGGGGGCGGGCCGCCCGCGGCCGCTCGGGTGGAACAGGCCTCGCGCCGGGCACGTTGGCCGGCACCAGAACCAGAAGAGGACGACCGATGACCGCCAAGCCTCCTCCCGTTCCGCCCGCCAACCAGTCCCACAAGGGGCCCGGCAGCGCCCAGGGGGCGCCCACGGAGCTCGGCAAGGCCGGCAGCCAGACCAAGGATCCGGACAAGATCGGCCAGGCCGGCAATTCCAAGGTGAACACCACCAACCAGGGATACCAGCAGGACCGATGAGCACCTCGCGCAAGGCCTCCCAGACCGACCGCCACCACGGCGGGCCCGGCAGCAGCCACCAGGACGCGACGGAGCCCCAGCGGCCCGAGCGGCACGACCCCCAGCCGGGCAGCCCGACGAACGGCGCCACGTCGCACGTCTCGGGCGGAGGCGGCGAGCGCGACGCGCATCACCGCCACAGCAAGACCGGGCAGGCCCCGGACCGGACCGAGCGCTCGCACTAGCGCCGCGCCCGATCACGGTGCCATCGGGCGCAAGCTCTCGGTCGTTGGTTGTGCTGCATTGTCTTCGACGAACCGGCATCCCCTTCGTCGGACAATGCTCCAGGGCTTCCCCGCCGCTCAGGGGTCCCCTCGGCGGCCCTGCGCCCGCCGCGCAGGGCTGAGGTCGGCGGCCCTGCGCGCGCCGCGCAGGGCTGAGGTCAGCGGCCCTGCGCGGCCGCGAAGGCCGCCCCGTCCGCGAGGCCCTGCGCGAAGGCCCGCCGGATCCCGTCCGGATCGGTGATGTCGAACTGGCCGATGGCGACGGGGGCGGAGGGCTGCAGGTAGGTCCGGCCCGGATGCTTCGGCAGGGACCGGTAGCGCCGGGTCAGCAGCACGAGGCTGCGCCCGCCCGCCGCCTCGATGCCGGCGAGCGGCGCGACCGGGACGTTGTCCACGAGGCCTCCGTCGAGGGCGGGCCCGTCCCCGACGCGGCCCACCGGCATGAAGGGCGGCACGCTCGCGCTCGCCATCAGGGCCGCGGCGAGCTCCTGCGCGCCCCCGAGGTCGCGCACCGACACGAACTCCTCCCGGAAGCCGAGGGCTCTCCCGCCGCGCGGGTGCACGGGGGCCCGCCAGGTCTTCTCGACCTGGTAGGTGAGGATGCCGAGCGGGATCGCGGCGGCGAGCGGCAGGCGGCGCGGCGGCCGCGCCAGGGCGATCCTGACCTCGGCCGGCCCGGCGCGCAGCGCCGCGAAGGCCGCCGGCCCGAGCACCGCGTCGATGAGGTCGCGGTAGAGGGCGGAGACCGGAAAGGCCCGCCCGCCCCGGCAGGCTGCGCGCCAATCGAGGTTCGGCGTGCCGGCGGCGCAGCCCTCGGCGACCCGCTCCATCACCGCCCGCCCCTGCCCGAGCAGGCTGTAGCAGGCCGCGAAGGCGCCTCCCGAGACGCCGACCACCAGGGAGGGGGAGAGGCGCAGGCGCTCGGCCGCCGCCGCCCAGAAGCCGCCCTGCCAATAGCAGCGATTTCCCCCGCCCGCGAAGGCGACCGCGTCGAACATCGCCGTCAGCGCCGCGCCTCCTCGTCCGCCCGCGCCACGCCGCGCCACGCGAGCACCACCCGCTCGAGGGAGGCGAGGTCGTCGGCCGGGAGCGTGCCGAGGGTGCGGACCACGTAGGCGGTCTGGGCCGCCATGCCGCTCCGCGCGAGGTCCCGCCCGACCTGCGTGAGGTGGAGGGCGTGCGAGCGCCGGTCGCCCGGGATCGGGCGCCGCTCCACCAGCCCCGCCTCGACCAGCCGGTCGACCAGCCCCGAGACGTTGCCCTTCGTGACGTAGAGCCGCTCGGCGAGGTCCTGCTGGGTGAGCCCCTCCTGCTCGGAGAGCGTGGAGAGCACGTCGAATTGCGGGATCGACAGGCCGAGCGCCCGCAACTCGGCCGCGACCGCCGCGGCGACGCGCCGGTTGAGCCGGACGAAGCGGAACCAGATCCGCATCGGGTCCGGGGGAATGGCGGCGAGGGAGGCGGAGCGCGGCGAGGTGGGGGTCATCGAGATAGTTTATATCAGAACCATCTCGGCGCCAGCGGGGCGGAACCGATCCCCCGCCGCCGGAGGCGCGTCCCGCCGCTCGCCCCGGCCTCGCCCGGGGCCCGCCCGGGGGCCCGCCGGGCGGCGGATCACGCGCGATGCGATGACCAAGCGCGTCGGCGACCTCCAGGCGGCGATCGGGGGGGGGCGCCGAGGCCATGGCGGCGATCAACGGGGCGGTCACCGAACTCTCGCGGCTGATCCGGGATCCGCTGCGATCAACCGGAGCCCGCATGACCCTCGCGATGGCGAGCGCGGTCGAGGAGCGGACGGCCTCGACCCGGGAGGTCGCGAGCCCCGTCGTCGCCGTGCCGCAGGCGGCGCGGGAGACCGGCGGCTCGCCCAGGCGGTGCGGGAGGTTTCGGTGAGCCTCGCCGGCCGGTCGAGCGGTCTCGGCACCGGCGTCGAGCGCTGCCTCAAGGCCGGGCAGGGCGCGCGGGGAGCTGGCCTCCCCGCTACACCGCCATGGTGGTCTTCACCGTCTCGACCAGCTGCTTGAGGCTGAAGGGCTTGGGCAGGAAGTTGAATTCCTCGCCCTCCGGCAGGTTCTTCTGGAAGGCGTCCTCGGCGTAGCCGGAGACGAAGATCACCTTGAGGGTGGGGTGCCGCTTGCGCAGCTCGCGCAGCAGCGTCGGGCCGTCCATCTCGGGCATCACCACGTCCGACACGACGAGGTCGACCGGCGTGTCGCGCTCGCCGATGATGGCGAGCGCCTCCAGCCCCGAGGCGGCCTCGAGCACCGTGTAGCCGCGCGCCGCGAGCGCCCTCGCGTTCACCGCCCGCACCGGATCCTCGTCCTCGACGAGCAGGATGGTGCCGCGGCCGGTGAGGTCGGCGGCCGGCGCCTTGCGCTCGGGGGCGGCGCCCTCCGCCGGGGCGGCGGCGGCCGGCGCCGCGGCGGGGGCCGCCTCCGGGGCGGGCACCTCCTCGGGGATCGGGACGTAGCGCGGCAGGTAGATGCCGAACACCGTGCCCTCGCCGACCGTCGACTTCACGTCGATGTAGCCGCCCGACTGCTTGACGATGCCGAACACCGTCGAGAGGCCGAGCCCGGTGCCCTTGTTCACCTCCTTGGTGGTGAAGAACGGCTCGAAGATCTTCTCCATGATCTCCGGCGTCATGCCGGTGCCGGTATCGGCCACCTCGACCAGCACGTAATCGGCCGCCGGCAGGCCGGTGAGCTGGAGGGCGCCCGCCGCCTCGGCGGCGACGTTGGCGGTGCGGATCGCGAGGCGCCCGCCATTCGGCATCGCGTCGCGGGCATTCACCGCGAGGTTCACGATCACCTGCTCGAACTGGTTCACGTCGGCCTTGACCGGCCAGAGGTCGCGCCCGTGCTTGAGATCGAGCTCGACCCGCTCGCCGAGGAGGCGCTTGAGCAGCAGCGTCAGGTCCGAGAGCGCGTCGCCGAGATGGATCACCTCCGGGCGCAGGGTCTGCCGGCGCGAGAAGGCGAGCAGCTGGCGCACCAGGCTCGCGGCCCGGTTCGCGTTCTGCTTGATCTGCATGATGTCCTGGAAGGCCGGGTCCACCGGGCGGTGGCTGGCCAGCAGCAGGTCCGAGTAGCCGATGATCGCCTGCAGGACGTTGTTGAAGTCGTGCGCGATGCCGCCGGCGAGCTGGCCCACCATCTCCATCTTCTGGGCTTGGTTGATCTGCTGCTGCAGCTGGAGCTGGGCGGTGGTGTCGAGGGCGTAGAGGATCACCGTCTCCTGGCCGCCGTCGGGCTCGGGCCCGCCCGCGGCGCGCACCTCGGGGCTGAGCCAGATCCGGGCCGAGCGGTTGCCCGGGGCGGCGACGCCGACCTCCACGGGGGCGACGTCGCCCCGCCCCTCGGCGGCGAGCCGGAAGGCGCCGTCGAAGGTCTGGCGGTCGCGCTCGGCGATGCAGTCGTGGGCCGAGGGGCCGAGTTCGCGGCCCTCGCCGGTGCGCGGCAGCGTGCCGAAGAGCCGCGCGAAGGAGGCGTTCGCCCGCACGAGGCGCCCCGCCGCGTCGAGCGTCGCCACGGCGATCGGGCTGGTGTTGAAGAAGCGCGCGAAGCGCACCTCGGCGGCGCGCTGCGGCTCGTCGGTCTCCTCCCCGGCCGAGCGGTTGAGCACCAGGGTGCGCGAATCGCCCGGGCGCCCGTCCTGGCCGTAGGCGACGCGGTGGTAGATGCGGGCGGGGAGCGGGTGGCCGTTGCGGCGGCGCAGGTCGAGGTCGAAGACGTCGGTGCGCACCTCGCCGGGCTGCGCGTTGCCCGCCACCAGCACCTCGCCCACCGCCGCCGGCAGGATCTCGGCGAGGCGCAGGCCCCCCGAGCCGACCTGCGCGAGGTCGTAGCCGAGCCACGCCGCCAGGGTGGCGTTCATGTAGACGACGCCGCCGCGCGGATCGACCGACAGGAAGCCCGCGGGGGCGTGGTCGAGGAAGTCGATCGTGTGCTGGAGGACCTGGAAGACGTTCTCCTGGCGCTCGCGCTCGTGGGTGATGTCGCTGACGGCCCAGAGCGCGACCGGGCGGCGCGGCAGCGGCAGCGGCCGCACCGCGATCCGGTACCACGCGAAGTCCCGCTCGCCCCCGCCGGGCGGGGGTGCCATGCGGATCTCCTCCGAGAGGCTGCGCCCCTCGCGGGCGGCCTGGGCGAGGCGGTAGACCGCCTCCGAGACGTCCGGGCTGCCGACGAAGATCCGCTCGACGAGGCGCAGGTTCGAGAAGCTGTCGCTCCCCGCCAGCGCGAGGTAGGCGGCGTTGGCGTAGATCGGCCGCGCGCCGTCCTCGACGGCGATCATGCCCTCGGGGGCGGCGTCGACCACCGCCTTGGTGACGTCGTTGCGCCCTCCCTGCCCGGTGAGCTGCAGGGCGCCGATGGCGAGGGCGAAGAGCGAGAACACGCCCGCCATGGCGAGCACCGCCAGGAGCCCGAGGATCAGCGGCTGGGCCTGCTCGTTGGCGACGAAGCTCAGGCCCACCGCCGCCCCGACGAGCAGGCCGGCGAGGAGCAGGAGCAGGCTCACCCGGCCGGGGCGCTCCGAGCGGTCGAGGGCGGTGGCCTCGGGCGGGGCTTGGGGACTCAACTCGGGCATGACGCCGTGATCCATCCTGAACATGCCGGTCGATGGCCCCCGCCCGCGCGGCCGCATCCTGGTGGACCAAGCTTGCGCGGGGATGGGTTTCGCCGCCGGCGGCGGGTCGCGCCGCCACGGGCCGGTTATGCCCGAGCCACCCGGGCCGGCAAGTCCCGAGAAGCCAAGTCCCGGCAAGGCAAGTCCCGGGAAAGCAAGTCAGGACGAGGCCAATCCCGATGCGGCCGCGACGTCATCGGCGCTGCTGGCGCAGCACGAAGCCGATCACCTCGGCGACCGCCTTGTAGTGCTCGGTCGGGATCGCCTGGTCGATCTCGACGGTGGCGTGGAGGGCGCGGGCGAGCGGCGGGTTCTCGACCACCGGGACGCCGTTCTCGGCGGCGAGCGCGCGGATGCGAAGCGCCAGCACGTCGACGCCCTTGGCGACGCAGACCGGGGCGGCCATGCCGGTCTCGTACAGGAGGGCGACGGCGAAGTGGGTCGGGTTGGCGACCACCACGGTGGCGCCCGGCACCGCCGCCATCATGCGCTTCTTGGCGCGGGTGGCGCGGATGCGGCGCAGCCGCGCCTTCACCTCGGGGCTGCCCTCGCTCTCCTTCATCTCCTCCTTGATCTCGGCCTTGGTCATGCGCAGGCGGGCGCGCCAGCGCAGGCGCTGATAGGCCGCGTCGCCGAGCGCGATCACCAGGTAGGCCGCCAGGATGCCGGCCATCAGCCGCAGCACCAGGGCGAGGGTCGCGGGCAGCAGGGCGGAGGGTTCGAGCCGCGCGAGCGCGTCGAGCCGGTCGCGGTCGCCCCAGAGCACCAGCGCCGCCACCGTGCCGACGAGGGCGACCTTGAGGATGCCCTTGCCGAACTGGAACCACGCTTCCGGGCCGAACAGGCGCTTGAGGCCCGCGGCCGGGGAGACGCGCTCCCACTTGGCCCCGAGGGTCTCGGTGGTCCAGACGAGGGGATGCTGCAGGAGCCCGCCGACCAGCGCCGCCGCGACGGCCGCGCCCACCGGAGCCGCCAGCGCGAGGGCGAGGGCGGCGAGCGCCCGGCGGGCCAGGGCCGCGTAGCCGGCCGCGTCGCCCGGCACCTGGTGCAGGCCGGCGAGGAGGTCGCGCAGCTCGACCGCGAGGCCGCGGGCGATGCTCCCGGCGCCGACCAGGAGCACGAGGGTGAAGCCGCCGAGGAGGAGGAGCGTGTTGATCTCGGTGCTGGTGGCGACGTCGCCGCGCTTGATGGCGTCGTCGAGCCGCTTCTGGGTCGGCTCCTCGGTGCGGTCCTCCTGCTCGCCCTCGCCCGCCACTCAGGGCCTCCCGATCTCGCCGAGCCAGCGCCCGAGATCCTCCACGAACACGCCCATGACCACGCCGAGGCTGGCGAGCAGCACCGCCATGCCGATCAGGATCGAGGCCGGGGTGGCGACGAAGAAGACCTGCATCTGCGGCATCAGCCGCGACAGCACGCCCAGGCCGAGGTTGAACAGGATGCCGAAGGCGATGAAGGGCGCGGCGATCTGGACCGCGAGGGCGAAGCCGCGGGCGACGGCCCGGATGGCGAAGGCCGCCGCGTCGCCGGTGGCCGGTACGCCGATGGGGGGCATCAGCGCGTAGCTGTCGCGGATGCCCGCGATGGCGAGGTGGTGGAGATCGGCCGCGAGGACGAGCGTGATGCCGAGCATCGTCAGGAAGCTGCCGAGCGTCGCCTGCTGGCCCGAGGTGGTCGGGTCGACGGTCATCGCGTAGGCGAGGCCGAGCTGCTGGGCGACGATCGTGCCGGTGGTCTGCAGGGCGGCGAGCACCGCCCGCACGCTGAGGCCGAGGACGAGCCCGACCGCGATCTCGCCGATCAGCACGCCGATGAGCGCGGGCCCCGTCCCCGCCTGCTGCGGCAGGAGCGGGCGCACGAAGGGGAACAGGACCAGGGCGACGAGGAGCGCGAAGGCGAGCCGCAGGCGCGGCGCCACCACGGTCTCGCCGATCCCCGGCATCAGCATCACGAGGGTGCCGACCCGGGCGAAGGTCAGGAGATAGGCGGCGGCGAGGCCGGGCAGCAGCAGGTTCACGCGGGGGCGCCCCGGGGCTCACCCGCCCGCGGCGATGCGGGCGGCGATCCGGCCCATGTAGCCCGCCAGGGCGTCGCCCATGAAGGGGAGCATCAGCAGCATGGCGGCGAAGACCGCGACGATCTTGGGCACGTAGATCAGGGTCTGCTCCTGGATCTGCGTGAGCGCCTGGAGCAGCGACACGGCGAGCCCGACCACGAGGGCGATCATCATCAGGGGACCGGCCACCTTCAGGAAGGTGACGATCCCGTCGCGGGCGATGTCGAGGATGGCGAGGCCGGTCATGGGAGGTTCGGGAGCCGGGAGGTTCGGGAGCCGGGAGGTTCGGGAGCCGGGAGGTTCGGGAGCCGGGAGGTTCGGGAGCCGGGAGGTTCGGGAGCCGGGAGGGACGCGAGGGCGGCGGGGCCGGAGGGGAGAGCGGTTCTCCCGCGCGCCTTTCGCTCGCGCCGCCCTAAATAGAAACTTGCTATGCCAGCGTGCAGAACTCTGATCACATGCACGCTCAGGTTTCATCCGTGAGGGGCGGCGAAGCCGGTGCGCAACTCATACCAGCGGTCATCTCTCATGACCGGTGGTGCTCTCGAATTTTCGCCAAGCCTTCGGCTTCGAATAGAAAATTCGAGACGGACCAACGGCTCGATGCGTCGGCATCCTGAGCCGTTGGGATCAGATCTGCATCCGCATGATGTCCTCGTAGGCGGAGATCACCCGGTCGCGCACCGCGACGAGGGTCTGGAGCGCGGTCTCGCTCTCGGCCACCGCCGTCACCACGTCGACGACGTTGGCCTTGCCGGCACCGACCGCCATCATCTGGTGCTCGCCGCGCTTGCCCGCCGCCTCGACCCCGTCGATCGCCGAGGCGACGAGCTGGCCGAAGCCGGCCTCCGGCGCCGCGGGCTTCGCGGCGGGATTCGCCCGGCCGAGGTTCTGGATCGCCGCGTAGGCACCGGCCGCGAAGGCGTTGGTGGGCATGGGATCAGACCTTCAGGATGTCGATGGTGCGGGAGATCATGCGGCGGGCCGCCGTGACCATGTTCAGGTTCGCCTCGTAGCTGCGCTGGGCCTCGCGCATGTCCACGGTCTCGACGAGCAGGTTGACGTTGGGCAGCTGCACGTCCCCCTTGGCATCCGCCACCGGGTTGCCGGGATCGTGCTTGGTGCGGAACGGGGCTTGGTCGCGGCGGACCCGGCCGAGATCGACCATGCGCGCGTCGAGCTCCCGGTCGAGGCGGTTGGCGAAGGTCGGGACCTTGCGGCGGTAGGGTTCGACGCCGGCGCGGGTCGGCTCGGAATCCGCGTTGGCGATGTTCTCGGAGATCACCCGCATCCGCCCGGACTGCGCCCGAAGCCCCGATGCCGCGATGCCGATCGCTTTCATGAAGTCCATGCTGCGCCTCCGCCCGACTCGCCCGCGCCCGGGCCCGCGCTACTTGCCGACCGCATTGCGGAGGAGCTGCAGGCTCTTCTGGTAGAGCGAGGCCGCGAGTTGATAATCCGCCTGGTTGTCCGCGGCCTTGAGCATCTCGTCCTCGAGGCTGACGGCATTGCCGCTCGGCACGACGTCGAAGCGGGTGCGGGTGCGGTCCTCCGACGGGGTGAAGCCCGTCCCCGCCATGTGCAGCGGGCTCGTGCGCTCCACCCCGATGCCGGGCAGGCCGGCGGCCGCGACGCTGCCGTCCGGCTGGAAGACCGGCGCGCGCAGGTCGCGCGCCTTGAAGCCCGGCGTGTTGGCATTCGCAACGTTCTCCGCCAGGACCTTCTGGCGCGTCTGGTGCCATTGCATGCGGTTGCGCAGCATGCTGACGAGGGGGAGATCGGCGACTGGCACGGGCGGCCCCAGCTTCGGTCGGCAAAATCTGCCGGGCACATGGTTAAGAGGCGGTTAAGCATGCGCGCGGCCGCGGCGGCTCCGCCTGCCGTCGGGTCGCCAAACCCTTCATGAAGTTGTTAAGAGGTCTTAACGTGGCCTGCGCGGCGGGAACGCCCGCGTGGTAGAACCCCTTCGTATCGCGTCGGTGCCCCGGCACCTCACCTGTGAGAGACCGTGCATTGCTCTCCTCGCTCCTCGGGCCGGACAGTTCGCCCTTGATCTCCTACCTGATCGTGTTCCTGGTCATGGTGGTGCTTCTCAGCGCCTTCGCGTTCGGCGCGAAGCGCTTCGCCCGCGGGCGCCTGAACCTGAGCAACGGAGGGGCGCAGCGCGGCCGCCAGCCGCGGCTCGGCATCGTCGACATCTACGAACTCGACCGCCAGCGGCAGCTGATCCTGTTGCGCCGCGACAACACCGAGCACCTGCTTCTGGTCGGCGGCCCCAACGACGTGGTGGTGGAACGCAACATCGTGCGGGTGGCGGGCGCGCGGCTGCCGGCCGACCTCGCCGAGCGGGCCGAGCCCGCCCCCGAGCCGCCCCTCGCCCTTCCCGCCGAGGCGGAACCTGCCACGCTGCCCCCACCGCTGCCGCCCTTCCCGGAAGCCCCCTTCCCGGTGCCGCCGCCCGCCCCGGTCGCGACCCAGCCGGAGCCGGCCTTCGCCTTCCCGCCGTTCCCGCCCCGGGCACCCGAACCGCCCACCGAGCCGCCGCCCGCGCTGCAGCCCGAGGCCGCGCCGCGCCCGGCCGTGCCGCCGCGGCCGGGGCCGGGGCCGCGGCTGAATGCGAGCCGGCGCGTCGAGCCGCCGAGTCTGCGCACCGGCCGGCAGACGCCGCCGCCCCTCGACATGCCGCCCCGCATCGTCGAACCGCCGGCCGTCCCGGCGCAGGCCGCTCCGGCGCAGGCCGCTCCGGCGCAGGCCGCTCCGGCCCCGGCGGGCACGCGCGGGGCCGAGCCGCGGGTCGTCGACGCGGCCATCCTGAACGACATGGCCCGCCAGCTCGAGGAGGCGCTCCGCCGGCCCTCCTCGGCCGTCGCCCCGTCCCGGCCGGCCGCCCCCGTGATGAGCCGCCCGACCGAGCCCGAGCCCGTCGCGCCCGTGATCCCGGCGCCGCCGCCGCCGCCCGAGCCGGCGCCCCCGCCCCCACCCCCCGTCCCGGAGCCGGTCCCGGAGGCCGCCGCACCGCCACCGCATCATCCGGAGCCGGAGCCCCCACCGCCGGAGCCCGTGCACGAGCCGATTCCGGAGCCCGCGCCGGAGCCCATGCCCGAGCCCGTGCCCGAGCCCATGCCCGAGCCCATGCCCGAGCCCGTGCCCCCGGCTCCGCTGGCCGAGCACGGGCCCGAGCCCGCGGCGGGGCACGCGCCGGCGCATGAGCCCGCGCCCCCCGCGCCCGAACCAGTCCCGCCACCGCCGGAGCCGGAACCCGAGCCCGAGCCGCCGCCTCCCCCGCCTCCGGCCCCGGAGCCCGAACCCGAGCCCAAGAAGGCGGCCCCGAACCCGTTCTCCGTGGAGGAGATCGAGGCCGAGTTCGCCCGGCTGCTCGGTCGCCCGCTCGATCGGCGCTGACCCCGCGGGGCGTCCGGCGCTGTGGCCCTCCCGCCGCGCCGGCCGAGAAGCGCGGCCGCGGGAGCGGCGCGGCCTTGCGCGCGGCGCGCGCCGCGCGCCAGGGTGCGGGCATGGGCCTTCCGACTGCGCCAGAGCGCTCGCCGCCGAACCGGATCCCGCTGCGGCGCGTGATCGCGCGACGAATCACGGACCGGCGCGCGGCGAGCTGGGCCGCCGCGAGATGGGCCGTGCGGGGCCGGCGGGCGGCCCTGCTCGCCGGGCTCGGCCTGCTCGGCTCCGCGACGGCGGGGCTCGCCCAGAGCGTGACCGTCGATCTCGGCCCGAGCGGCGGCGTGACCGAGCGGGCGCTCCAGCTCGTCGCCCTCATCACGGTCCTGGCCCTCGCGCCCTCGGTGCTGGTGATGGCGACCGCCTTCACCCGCATCGTCGTGGTGCTGTCGATCCTGCGCTCGGCGCTCGGCACGCAGACGGCGCCGCCCAACGCGGTCATCGTCAGCCTCGCCCTGTTCCTCACCGCCTTCGTGATGGCGCCGACCGCCCGGGAGGCCTACCGGACCGGGATCGAGCCGCTGGTCGCCGGGCAGATCAGCCAGAGCCAGGCCTTCGAGCGGGCCTCCCAGCCCTTCAAGGCCTTCATGCTGCGCTCGGTGCGGGAGAAGGACCTGCGGCTGTTCCTCGACCTGTCGAACGCGCCGCGGCCCGCCACGCCGGAGGCGGTGGGGCTGGAGATCCTCACCCCGGCCTTCATGATCTCGGAGCTCCGGCGCGCCTTCGAGATCGGCTTCCTGCTCTTCATCCCGTTCCTGATCATCGACCTCGTGGTCGCCTCGGTGCTGATGTCGGTGGGCATGATGATGCTGCCGCCCGCCACCGTGGCCCTGCCCTTCAAGCTGATCTTCTTCGTGCTGGTCGACGGCTGGACCCTGGTCGCGGGCTCGCTGGTGCAGAGCTACGGCGGCTGAGGCCGACCGGGCGGGTGCGGCTCAGCCGGGCGGCGCCCCGCCGGCCCGGCGCGCCTCCGGCCCGGGCTCGGCCGCCGGCCGCCCGCGCTCGGGCACGGCGCTCTCGGGGTAGCGCGCCCGGTAGGCGCGCAGGAACGAGGTCAGGGTCTCGGCGCTGATCACGCGGCCGGCCGCCTCCCGGAAGGCGGCGCCGCGGATCGCGTTCGGGGCCGAGACCAGCGCGAAGGTGCGGGCATCGGGGCTCTCGGCCATCTTGGGCATGAACTTCGCCCGCAGGCGGTCGAGGCTCAGCCCCTCCTCCGCGAGGGCGTAGGCGATGGCGGCCCGCATGACGTTGGTTCGCTCGGCCTCGCCGAGCGGCCCGGCCTCGCGCCAGCGGGTGCCGGCCAGGGCCTCGTGCGCCTCGCCGGCCTCGCGCCAGCGCCGCGCCCCCCACAGGATGTCGGCGCGCAGCTGCGCGACCTCCCCGCCCTCCAGGCCCTCGACGAGTTCGAGGGCGAGGTCGGTGCGCGACAGGTCCGAGAGGGCGCGGGCCTCGAGCAGGATGCGGGCCTCGCGCAGCCGCGCGGGCAGTTCCGGCAGGCGGGTGGCCTGGAGCACCTGCAGGGCGAGGAGCGGCTTCTCGTCCATGAGGCGGATGCTGGCGAGGCGGGCGGCGACGGTCGCCCGCGCGGCGCCGGTGAGGCGCTTGTCGACTTGGTACTGGAGGAGGTCGGCGGCCGCGTCGAGGAGGTCGAGGGCGACCAGCCGGTCGGCGAGCCCGCGCACGATCTCGTCGCCCTGGCGCCCGAGCGGGGTGAATTCCTTGAAGTCGTAGTAGAGGGCGAGGGCCTCGACCCGCCCGAGCTTGGCGCCCTTGTCGGTCAGGAACAGGTCGGCGAACAGCCCGACCGTGTCCTGGTGCAGGCTCCGGGTCGCCGGGTGCTCGGGGAACAGGCGGGTGGCCTTGCGGGCGGTGGCGAAGGCGTCGCGCCAGCGCCCGGCCTCCGCGTAGGCGCGGCTGAGCCGGGCCAGGGTCTCGGCCTCGATCCGGTCCCCGTGCCAGAGCAGGGCCAGCCGTTCCAGGCGGGCGAGGATCTCCTCCCGGGGCACTGCCCCGCCCGCCTGGGCGAGGTCGATGAAGCGCAAAGCCGCCTCGGCGGCCACCGGCGGCGCGCCGCCGTCGATCAGGCGCTGGTACTCGCCGCGCGCCATCGCCTCCTGCCCGATCTGCTCGGTGAGCCGGGCGCGCAGCAGCGCGACCTGATCCCGGGCCAGGGGCGCGTCGCCGAGGGACGCGGCGGCCGCGATCATGCGCTGGGCGTAGGTGAGGTCGCGGGCATCGAGGGCGAGGGAGGCGGCGGCGAGCAGGACCGGCAGCCGCAGCTCGTCCGGGTAGGCCTCCGCCACCGGCATCGTGGATTTCAGGGCGGCGAGCACCGCCGGACCGGCGACGCGGCCGCCGCGCGCGTCGAGCATGGCCCGCCACAGGCGGATCTCCGGATCGCGCGCCAGCTTCGCATCGCCCAGGATCTCGGCCGCCCGCGCGTCCCGCCCCAGCCGGAAGGCCGCGATGGCGGAGAGGATCCGGGCGCCGCGGTCGAGGGCCACCACCGCGTCCTCGCGGCCCGCGAAGGCGAGCACCGCGCCGGCCTCCGCGTCGAGGCCGTTCGCCAGGAGCACCCGGGCGAGGTCGAGCCGCGCGGGCGAGCGCCGGGGTCGGTCCGCCGCCGCCGCGGCCTGCTGCGCCGCCCGGATGCGGGCGAGCACGTCGCCGGAGCGGTCGATGCGCCAGCGGTCGGCCTGCACGGCGAGGCCGTCCGGGGAGAGCGGCGGGCCGGCCTCGGCCGGGTCGGGGGCGATCGGGCTGACCGCGAGCCCGCCTGCCCGGGAGATCACCACCTCGGCGAGGCCGGGGCGGACCACGAGGTCGTCGGCGAGCGCCAGCACGGCGACGCCCTGGCGGCTCGGCAGCAGCTCGAAATCGACGAAGCGGGCCCGCTTGGGCACCCCGGCGAGGAGCGGCCCCCGCGCCGTGACGACGGCCACGCGCTCGCCGTTGCGCGTGAGCCAGAACACCGAGCCGGCCTGGGCGAGCGGCACGGTCACGGCCGGCCTCCCGGCCCCGTCCGCGCCGCGCTGGGGCCCGAGCAGGTCGCCGGGCGGCAGGCTGCCGTCGCCGAGGACGAGCGTCCAGCCGGTCCCTTCGGCGGCGAGCTGGGCGATGATGCCGGGTTCGAGGGCGAGGCGCAGCACCGCGTAGGCGCCGTCCTGCCGCGGCGCCTCGGCGAGCCGGGCCGGGAAACCGGGCGGCAGCGCCGCCGGGTCGAGGCGCACCGGGCCGGGCGTCTCGAAGACCAGGGTGGCGATGCCGCCCCGCTCGAACAGGGACGCGGGCGGGCGCGCCGCGAACGGGAAGGCGATCCGGGCCGTCTCGCCGCTGCGGGCGACGCGTCCCTCGACGGGCCCCGCGGGACGCGGGTCCGGGACGGGGGCGGCCTCGGCCGCGGCGGGTGCCTCGCGCGCCGGGTTCTCCCGCGCCGGGTTCTCCCGCACGGGATTCTCCCGCGCCGGGGCCTCGCGCGCCGGGGCCTCGCGCGTCAGGTCGATCCGGCCCGGATTGTCCCGCACCAGCTCGCCCGGCGGCGTCTCGGTCCGGGCGGCGGGCCGGGCGGGGCCGGGCGCCTCCGCGCGGGCGGCGGCCGGCTCGGGCGCCTCCGGATCCGCGGCCTTGCGCAGGTCGATCGTGTAGCCGTCCTCGTCCCGGTAGCCCTCGCCCTCGTAGCCCGGGGCGAGGGTCAGGGCGAGGCGGGCCCGGTCGGGGCCGGCCTCGGCGGTCAGGCCCTCGGCGGCTGGCCTCAGGCGGATGCGCGCGTCGCTCGGCGCGACCGTGTAGGCGCCCGGGAGGGCGAGCTCCAGGATGCGGCCGCGCTGCTCCAGCTCCGCCGGCGCCCCTCGCGGGAGCCGCACGGTCAGCCGGTGCAGGGTCGGGAGTTCGGCGGTCTCCAGGCGCAGCGGCTGCGGCGGCCGGGCCGCGAGCGCCTCCCGGCGCAGACGCGCCTCCGCCTCCTCCGCGCGCTTGGCGAGGTCGGCCACCACCTCGGGGGGCAGACCCGGCGGCAGGCCGGTCCAGGTCTCGGGCAGGAGGTCGACGAAGACCTTCTCGGCCGCCTCCAGCACGTTGACGCCGAAGGGGCGCTGCAGGGCGATGCGCAGGCCGCTGCCGTCCGGGTCGCGGCGCATCTGGCCGACGTAGCCGGGCAACTCGGCGGCCAGGCGGTCGCGCAGCGCGCCGCCCGCCGGCTCGCGGAAGCGGATGACCAGGATGCTGCCCGAGACCTTGGCGGTGACCTTGACGGTCTGGTCGAAGGTGAGGGCGATGCGGCCGAAATTGCGCTGCTCGCTCCCCGCCACGGCGACGAGCTTCGCCGCCGCCGCTCCGGCCGTGCCGAGGAGCAGCGTCGCGAGCGCGATGAGGAGCCGCGCCCCGCACCGGCCTGTGCCCGTCCGACCCATCCCCACACGATTCCCCGAGCGGCCAGCCACCGTGTCACGGCAGGGCTAACGGGGGTTTAAGCGCGGGCGACCCGCAGCGGGCGTCCACGCGCGCCGGGGAGCCGCCGCCCGTCGCCGCTCACGCGCCCACGGCGATCCTGGCCTCGACGCCGACCAGGCGCGCGAGGCCGCGCAGGCGGCTGACCAGGCGGTCGCTCGCCAGCGCCCGCAGATCCTCCGGCAGGTGCAGCACCAGGGCGCCGTCGCGCAGGAGGAGCGGCGTGCGCGGCAGCACCCCCTCCATCGCCACCGAGATCGGGAAGGCGACCCGCAGGGCCGCGCCGAGGAGCCGCGCCAGCTCGAACAGCCGCCCGCCCGCCAACTGGCGCAGGGTCGGGCTCGCCTTCTCGGGCGCCACGCCCTCGTGGCGGAAGAACACCGCCACCGCCAGGTAGGCCCGGCCCGGATGATCGATCGCCACGAAGGAGCCGTGCGCGATCAGGTTGAGGCTCTGCTCGCCGCGGTAATCCGGATGGGTGCGCCAGCCGATATCGGCGAGCAGGCAGGCGGCGTGGCGCAGGCGCCGCTCGTCGGAGGTCTCCGGCCGGTCGAGGCTCGCCATGAAGGCGTCGGTCCAGGCCTGGAGCTCGGCGCCGTGGCCCGGGCAGCGGGCGCGCAGGCGGTTGAGCTCCTCGGCGGCCGCCAGGAGCGGGTCGAGGGCGCGCTGCGCCGGATCGAGCAGTTCGTAGAGCAGCCCCTCGCGCACGCCCGTCGCCGAGACGGCGATCTCCCGCGGGCGCCCGCTGCGGATGATCTCCTCCAGCACCACCGCCCCGTAGGCGAGGAGCGGGCGGCGCGCCTCCGAGACGCTCTCGACGGCGGCGAGCGTCGCCGCGTCGACCCGCTCCACCACCTCCAGGAAGCTCAGCTCGTCGGCCGGGGCGATCGTGTAGCCGTGCATGACGTGCAGCGGGTAGCCGCGGGTGGCCTGGTGCAGGCGGGCGAGGGCCCGCCAGGTGCCGCCCACCGCGTAGAAGGTGCGCCCGCGCAGGGTCTCGAGCTGCGGCGCGGCCCGCTTGAGGGTGTCGGCCGCGAGCCTGCGCGCCTTCTTGAGGGAGCCGCCGCTGAGGTCCTGCAGGGCGAGCCCGCCGAGCGGCGTCGTCACGCCCTGGCCGACCGCGACGCCCCGCACGTCGACGAGTTCGAGGGAGCCGCCGCCGAGGTCCCCCACCACCCCGTCGGGCGCGTAGAAGCCCGAGACCACGCCCAATGCCGAGAGTTCCGCCTCCCGGCGGCCCGACAGAAGCTCGATCGGCTGGCCGATCGCCTCCTCGGCGGCGCGCAGGAAGTCGGGGCCGTTCTCCGCGTCGCGGGCCGCCGCGGTGGCGAGCACGTGGATGCGCCCGACCCGAATCGTGCGGCAGAGTTCGCGGAAGCGCGCCAGCGCCTGGAGGGCGCGGCGGATGCCGTCCTCGTGCAGGCGCCCCGTCGTGGCCACGGCGCGGCCCAGACCGCACATCGCCTTCTCATTGTAGAGCGGCGTCGGCGCCCGCGAGAGCCCCGAATAGGCCACGAGGCGCACCGAGTTGGAGCCGATATCGACGATCGCGACCGGCTCTCCGGGCGCGATCTCGGCCACGGCGGCGCTCGGCGGGACGGGTGCGGTCGTGTGCGCGTCCATGGAATTCCTCGCGGCGTCGGCGCCGGGCGGCTGCGGCGGGGCGCAACGCCGTGTCGTTGCGGCAGCTTATGACCGGAAGCAGCCCACCTGTCAGCCACCCTGGCCGCGCCGGCTCAGCGCCCGCGGACTCGACTTCTTCGACGCCTTGCCGCGCCCGGAGAGGCTCGGATTCGTCATGAAATAGCTGTGCGCGTTGAAGGGTTCCTCGCCCGAGGCGGGCTGGATGCGCTCGCTCGCCCCGGAGGCCAGCACCCGCCAGCTCTGCTGGTTGTCGAGGAGATTGGCCAGCATGATCTGGTCGAGAACCTGCTGGTGCACGGTGGGGTTGAGGATCGGCAGCAGGGCCTCGACGCGGCGGTCGAGGTTGCGGCTCATCAGGTCGGCCGAGGAGATGTAGAGCTTGGCCTTGGGATTCGGCAGCCCGACGCCGTTGCCGAAGGCGTAGATGCGCCCGTGCTCCAGGAACCGCCCGACGATCGACTTCACCCGGATGTTCTCGGAGAGGCCCGGCACGCCGGGCCGGAGGCAGCAGATCCCGCGCACCACGCAGTCGATCTGCACCCCGGCCTGGCTCGCGTCGTAGAGGGCGTCGATCACCGGCGCGTCGACGAGGGAGTTGCACTTGATCCAGATCGAGGCCGGGCGCCCGGCCCTGGCGTGCTCGATCTCCTCCTCGATGTGCTTGAGGAGGCGCGCCTTGAGAGCGAGCGGCGAGACCGCCATGCGCTCCAGCTCGGCGGGCTCGGCGTAGCCGGTGATGAAGTTGAAGATCCGCGAGACGTCCCGGGCGATCACCGGGTCGGCGGTGAAGAAGGACAGGTCGGTGTAGATCCGGGCCGTGATCGGGTGGTAGTTGCCGGTGCCGACGTGGCAGTAGGTGACGAGCCGGTCGCCCTCGCGGCGGACCACCATCGACAGCTTGGCGTGGGTCTTCAGCTCGATGAAGCCGAACACCACCTGCGCGCCGGCCTTCTCCAGGTTGCGCGCCCAGCGGATATTGGCCTCCTCGTCGAAGCGGGCCTTGAGCTCGACGAGGGCGGTCACCGACTTGCCGGCCTCGGCGGCCTCGGCCAGCGCCGCCACGATGGGCGAGTTCGAGGAGGTGCGGTAGAGCGTCTGCTTGATCGCCACCACGTTCGGGTCGCGGGCGGCCTGGGCCAGGAACTGCACCACCGCGTCGAAGGACTCGTAGGGGTGGTGGACCACGAAGTCCTTCTGGCGGATGGCCGCGAAGCAGTCGCCGCCGCTCTCGCGGATGCGCTCGGGGAAGCGCGGGTTGTAGGGCTTGAACTTCAGGTCGGGCCGGTCCATCGAGACGATCTGCGACAGCTCGTTGAGGGCGAGCATGCCCTCGACCAGGAATACCCCGTCGGCCGGGATCTCCAGCTCGTCGGCCACGAAAGCGCGCAAATCCTCCGGCATGCTCGCCTCGACCTCGAGGCGAATGACGACGCCGCGGCGGCGCTGCTTGAGCGCGGTCTCGAAGTGGCGGACGAGG
The DNA here is from genome assembly GCF_000019365.1 of Methylobacterium sp. 4-46. Lineage (GTDB taxonomy): Bacteria > Pseudomonadota > Alphaproteobacteria > Rhizobiales > Beijerinckiaceae > Methylobacterium. The sequence continues at coordinate 5,674,289 of NC_010511.1, forward strand.
TCCTCGGCCTCCTCCTCGATCTCGAGATCCGAGTCGCGCACCACCCGGAAGCCGCCCTGGCCCTTGACGAGGTAGCCCGGGAACAGCCGGCTCGTGAACAGCACGATCACCTGCTCGACGGCGATGAAGCGGGAAGCGCCGGTGCCGGCCGGGTCGGGCAGCCGCACGAAGCGCTCGACCACGGCCGGCAGGCGGATCAGCGCCCGCAGCAACCGCCCGTCCCGGGGCCGCACCAGCATCAGCGCGAGGGTCGAGCCGAGATTCGGGATGAACGGGAAGGGATGGGCCGGGTCGATGGCGAGCGGCGTCAGCACCGGGAAGATGTGCTGCAGGAAGTACTCCTCCAGCCAGGTCGCCTCCTCGGCCGAGAGCCCCATCCCCTCGACCAGTTCGATGCCGTGGGCCTGCAATTCCTCGCGCAGCTCGCGCCAGCGCCGCTGCTGGTCGCGGGCGAGTTCCGACACCTCGGCGGCGATGCGGGCGAGCTGCTCGGAGGGGGTCAGCCCGTCCTGCGACGGGGTGGCGACGCCGGCGCGGACCTGATCGTGCAGGCCGGCGACCCGGACCATGAAGAACTCGTCGAGGTTGTTGGCCGAGATCGACAGGAAGCGCAGCTGCTCCAGCAACGGGTGGCCCGTATTGGAGGCCTCCTCCAGCACCCGCCGGTTGAACTGGAGCCACGACAATTCGCGGTTGACGAAGCGGGCCGGCTCCCTGCGCAGGGCCCGTCCCGCCGCGACCGCCTTGTCGATCGGCCGGGCCCCGTGCGCCGGGGTCTCGGGCCGCGGCCCGACCGCGTCCGGGGCTTCGATCACCTTGGCGTGGGCGACGGGTTCGATCACGGCGGGAGCCTCCTCGGGGCTGGGACGGGTGGCGGCTTGCCTGGGGCCGGTGCGCGGCCTGACAGCGCGGTCTGACATCTCGATGAAACCTCAGGGGCTCTCCTCGCCGGCGGCCGCGTCGAGGGCGGCCAGGGTCGCGAGCGCGAGCGGGCGGGTGATGCGCCGTCCGCGGCTCAACCCCTCGTGGTCGAGGGCGGCGACGACGTCGCGGGCGCGGCCGAGGGAGCGGTCGATGCGCAGCGCGAGGGCGTCGACGACGCTGGTATCGACCACGAGCTGGCGGTCGACGAAGAGCTTGACCAGCACCGCCCGCAGCAGGGCCTCGTCCGGCGGCGCGAGGCCGAGGGTGGGGGCGAGCCGCAGGCGCGAGCGCAGGTCGGGCGTGGCGAAGCCCCAGCCCTCGACCGGGCCGCTGCCGGTGACGACGAGGCCGCGCCCGCGCTCGCGGGCGAGGTTGAGGAGGTGGAACAGGGCGGGCTCGTCGCGCCCGGACGGCCTGTCCGCATCCTCGACCACGAGGGCCGGCTCTCCGGCGAGGTCCGGCAGGGCGGCCCGCGTCACGGCGCCGGCCGCCACGATGCGGGCCCCGGCCCGCTCGGCCCAGATCGCCGCGAGGTGGCTCTTGCCGCTGCCCGGGGGACCGGTGAGGACGAGGACCGGGTCGGGCCAGTCGGGCCAGGCCTCGATCCGCGCGTAGGCGTCCTCGTTGCTCGGGCCGACCAGGAAATCCTCGGGGCCGAAGCGGGGATCGAGGGGCAGGTCGAGGGCGAGCTGGCGCGGAGCCTCCGGCATCAGGCGCGGCTCCGCGCGTCGTGGTCCGCCGGCGGCCGCGCCGCGGCCGGCAGCGGCGCCGGCGCCAGCGGGAGCGCCGCCGGCAGCGGCGCCTCGCCCCAGTAGAGGCTGCTCTCCAGGTAGCGCCGCACCGCGAACCGCGCGACGACGCCGAGCGCCGCGGCGATCGGCACGGCGAGCAGCAGGCCGAGGAAGCCGAACAGCGAGCCGAAGGCGAGGAGCGCGAACATCAGCCAGACCGGGTGCAGGCGCACCGCGTCGCCGACGAGCTTGGGCTGCAGCACGTTGCCCTCCATGAACTGGCCGACCAGGAACACCCCGAGCGTGGCCAGGATCCAGGGCCAGTCCGGCCAGAACTGCACCACCGCGACCCCGGTCGAGAGCAGGAAGCCGGTGAGCGAGCCCACGTAGGGGATGAAGGTGAGGAAGCCGGCGAGCAGCCCGATCAGCACGCCGAAATTGAGCCCGATCAGGAACAGGCCGAGCGCGTAGAAGGTGCCGAGCAGGAGGCAGACCAGGCTCTGGCCGCGGATGAAGCTGGTGATCGCCCGGTCGATGTCGCGGGCGATGAGGCGCACGGTGTCCCGGTGGCGGGGCGGCACCCAGCCGTCGAGGGTGGCGGTCATGCGGTCCCAGTCGATCAGGAGGTAGAAGGCGACGACGGGCGTGACGACGAGGAGCGACAGGATCCCGACGACGGCCTGGCTCCCCGACCAGAGGGAGCCGGCGAGGTTGACGAGGAAGCTGCCGGCCTGCCCGACGAGGCGCCCGACCGAGGCCTGCAGGTCCTGGAGCGTGCCCGCCCCGCCCGCCCGCTCGAGGAGCGGCCCGGCATTCTCGGCGATGATCGCCTGGATCCGCGAGACCACCCCGGGCAGGGCGGCGGCGAGCGCGCCGATCTGGCGGGCGGCGAGGGGCACCGCGATGATCAGCGCCAGCAGCAGCCCGAGCACGAACACCGCCAGGATCAAGAAGGTGGCGGAAAGCCGCCCGATCCCGAGCCGCTCCAGCCGGTCGGCGACCGGGTCGAGCACGTAGGCGAGGGCCGCGCCGGCCACGAAGGGCACCAGCACGTCCCGCAGCTCGTAGAGCAGGAAGACCACGACCGCGAGCACGGCGAGCCCGATCGTGGCGCGGCGCTGGAGCATTCCCGGTTCCCGTGGCGGCGCGTCCCCGCCGCCCGGCGCAGATAGGGATGCGGCCTCCCCAGGGTCAAGCCGCTGCTGCGGGCGGGTCACGGCGCCTCCTCCCGGCTCATGTGCCGCATCCAGAGGAGGCCGTAGACCAGCACGGAGGCCGCCGCCAGGGCGGCGACGAGGATCGCCGCCAGGGTCTCGGCCGGGTGGGGCGGCGCCCCGAAGGCGCGCAGGCCCAGGAGCCCCCCGGCGAAGACGATCTGCAGCGCGGTGTTGAGCTTGCCGATCAGGAGCGGGCGGATCGCCATGCGCCGGTCGAGGAGCCACGCGAGCAGGATCGCCCCCAGCACCATGACGTCGCGCGAGACGATCACGATGGCGAGCCACGCGGGCACCGCGCCGACCACCGCGAGGGCGACGAAGATCGAGACCAGCAGCGCCTTGTCGGCCAGCGCGTCCAGGTAGGCGCCGAGTTCGCTCTTCATGTTGAAGCGGCGGGCGACGTAGCCGTCGACCGCGTCCGAGAGGCCCGCCAGCGCGAAGCCCGCGAAGGCGAGCGCCCAGGCCCCCTGCCCGATCATCGCGATCACGAAGGGGACCAGGACGAGGCGGCCGAGGGTGATCAGGTTGGGGATCGTCATGCGGGGCGGTCGATCTCTCCGTCCCGCCATGGTGTCAGAAGCCGCGCGCCGCCTCCACCCGGCGACTCGCACCCGGCGACTCGCACCCGGCGACTCGCACCCGGCGACCCGCACCCGGCGACTCGCCGCCCGCGCCGGAAGCGGCTACACGGGGCGGCAGCGCAAAGCCGAAGGGTTCACGGGTGATGGCGGGCGAGAACGGGCTGACCTATGCCGCAGCGGGCGTCGACATCGACGCGGGCAACGCCATGGTCGAGGCGATCAAGCCGCTGGTGCGCTCGACCCGCCGCCCCGGCGCGGATGCGGAGATCGGCGGCTTCGGCGGCCTGTTCGACCTCAAGGCCGCGGGCTTCTCCGACCCGATCCTGGTCGCGGCGAACGACGGCGTCGGCACCAAGGTCAAGATCGCGATCGAGACCGGGCGCCACGACACCATCGGGATCGACCTCGTGGCGATGTGCGTCAACGACATCGTGGTGCAGGGGGCCGAGCCCCTGTTCTTCCTCGACTACTACGCCACGGGCAAGCTGGTGCCGGGGGTGGGCGCGGCGATCGTGACGGGCATCGCCGAGGGCTGCCGGCAGGCGGGCTGCGCGCTGATCGGCGGCGAGACCGCCGAGATGCCCGGCCTCTACGACGGGTCCGACTACGACCTCGCGGGCTTCGCGGTCGGCGCGGCCGAGCGCGGGGCGCTGCTGCCGACCGACGGCGTCGCCCCCGGCGACCTCGTGCTCGGGCTCCCCTCCTCGGGCGTGCACTCGAACGGCTTCTCGCTGGTGCGCCGGATCGTCTCGGCCTCGGGCCTGCCCTGGGACGCGCCCGCGCCCTTCGCGCCGGGCCGGAGCCTCGGCGAGGCGCTGCTGACCCCGACCCGGATCTACGTGCGCCCGCTCCTCGCGGCGCTGCGGGCGACCGGCCGCGGGGCGATCAAGGCGCTCGCCCACATCACGGGCGGGGGCTTCCCCGACAACCTTCCCCGGGTGCTGCCGGAGGCGGTCGGCATCGCCCTCGACCTCGACGCGGTGGCGGTGCCGCCGGTCTTCGGCTGGCTCGCCCGCACCGGCGGCGTCGCGGTGCCGGAGATGCTGCGCACCTTCAATTGCGGCATCGGCATGGTGGTGGTGGTGGCGCCGGAGCGGATCGAGGCCGTCGAGGCGGCGCTCCGCGCGGCCGGCGAGGCGCCGGTCCGGCTCGGGACGGTCACGCCCCGGGGCGAGGCCCCCGTCAGCTTCGCGGGCAGGCTCGGCCTGTGACGGCGCGCCCCCGCACCGCGATCCTGATCTCGGGGCGCGGCTCCAACATGGTCTCGCTGCTGCGGGCGGCGGAGGATCCGGCCTATCCGGCGCAGTTCGTGCTCGCGGCCTCGAACCGGCCCGACGCGCCCGGCCTCGCCCACGCGGCGGCGGCCGGCCTCGCGACGCTCGCCCTCGACCACCGGGCCCATCCGGACCGGGCGGGCTTCGACGCCGCCCTCGACGCGGGGCTGCGCGCCCACGGGATCGAGCTCGTGGTGCTGGCGGGCTTCATGCGCGTGCTGACCCCCGGCTTCGTCGAGGCCTGGGCGGGCCGGATGGTCAACATCCATCCCTCCCTGCTGCCGCTCTTCCGCGGCACACACACCCACGCGCAGGCGCTGGCGGCCGGGGTGCGGCTCCACGGCTGCACGGTGCATTTCGTGGTGCCCGAACTCGATGCGGGCCCGATCATCGCGCAGGCCGCCGTGCCGGTGCGCCCGGACGACGACGCCGACAGCCTCGCGGCCCGGGTCCTGGTGCAGGAGCACCGGCTCTACCCGGCGGCGGTCGCGCTCGTCGCCGCGGGCCGGGCGCGGCTCGACGGCGACCGGGTGGCGTTCGCGCAGGGGAGCGCCCCGCCCGAAGGGGCGCTGCTGTCGCTGGCATCCTGAAGGGTCGCGGCGCGGGACCGGGCGGCCGACCCGGTCGCGCCCCCGCCGCGGCCGGCCCCTCAGCGGGCGCCCAGCACCTCCCGCATCGCGGCGAGGAGGAGGCCGAGATCCTCCTCGCCGATGGTGAGGCACGGGGTGAGGTAGACGATGTCGCCGAAGGGCCGCACCCAGACGCCCCGCTCCAGGAAGGCGGCCTTGAGGCCCGCGAGGTCGAGGGGCGGCGCGAGCTGCACCGCCCCGATCGCCCCCAGCACCCGCACGTCCACGATGCCGGGCCGGCCCCGCAGCGGGGCGAGCCCCTCCTCCAGCCGCGCCGCCAGGGCCCGCGCCTGGGCGAGGCGGGGCTCGCGGGCGAAGAGGTCGAGGCTCGCATTCGCCGCCGCGCAGGCGAGCGGGTTCGCCATGAAGGTCGGCCCGTGCATCAGCGCGGCGGCGGGATCGTCGGACCAGAAGGCGGAGAAGATCTCGGTGGTCGCCACCGTGGCGGCGAGCGGCATCGTGCCGCCCGTGAGCGCCTTCGAGAGGCAGATCAGGTCCGGCACCACCCCCGCCTGCTCGCAGGCGAACAGGCTGCCGGTGCGGCCGAAGCCGGTGAAGACCTCGTCCAGGATCAGGATCAGGCCGTGGCGGCGAGCGAGCCGCGCGATCCGCGCCAGCACCTCGGGCGGATGCATGCGCATGCCGCCGGCCCCCTGCACCAGCGGCTCCACGATCACCCCGGCGAGCCCGTCGCGGTGGCGCGCCAGCCCGGCATCGAGGGCGGCCTCCCGCGCGCGCGTGTCGGGGAGGTCGAAGAAGACCTGCTCGGGCAGGTAGCGGCCGAAGCGGCGATGCATCCCCTCCTCGGGGTCGCAGACCGACATCGCCCCCATCGTGTCGCCGTGATAGCCGCCTCGGAAGGCGGCGAAGCGGGAGCGGCCCGCGACGCCGCGGTTGAGCCAGACCTGGGCCGCCGCCTTCAGGGCGACTTCGACCGCCACCGAGCCCGAATCCGAGAAGAAGACGTGGTCGAGATCCCCCGGCAGGAGGCCGGCGAGGCGCCGCGCCAGGGTCTCGGCCGGGGCGTGGGTCAGGCCGCCGAACATCACGTGCGGCATCGCGTCGAGCTGCGCGGCCACCGCCCGGGCAATCTCCGGGTGGTTGTAGCCGTGGCAGGCCGTCCACCAGGAGGCGATGCCGTCGACCAGGGAGCGGCCGTCCTCGAGCAGGATGCGGCTGCCCTGCGTGCGGGCGGCCCGCAGGGGCGGGGCGGCCGTCTTCATCTGCGTGTAGGGGCGCCAGAGGGCGTGGTCGCGTGGCTCGCTCATGCGGCCAGTCGGCGCGCGGGCGCGCCGGTGTCAAGCGGCGCGATCGCGGCCCGCGAGATCGAGGCTCCAGGTCTCGCCGACGAGGTCCCGCCCGAAGGAGCGGTGCGGCGCCCGCTCGGCGAGGCGGAACCCCGCCCGCTCGTAGAGGCGCCGGGCCGGGGCGAGCACGTCGTTCGTCCACAGCGTCACCTGCCGGTAGCCCGCGCCGCGCGCGAAGGCGAGGCAGGTCTCGACGAGCCGCCGGCCGGTGCCCGAGCCCCGCGCCGCCGCCTCGACGTAGAGGAGCCGCAGCTTCGCCACCGCCTCCGATTGCCGGACCAGGAAGACGCTGCCGACCGGCGAGCCGCCGCTCTCCGCCACCCAGCCGCCCTCGCGGGCGGGATCGTGCCCCGCCACGAAACCCGCGAGGATGCCCGCGACGAGGCCCTCGAAGCTGTCGTCGAAGCCGTATTCCTCGGCGTAGAGGCGGCCCTGGCGGTGGATGATCCAGCCGGTATCGCCCGCCCGGAAGGGGCGGATCGCCACCGGAGCGGGGGCCGGGGCCGGGGTGAGGAGGCCCTGGACCCGCTCCATCGCCCGCACCAGCTCCGCCCGGTCCGGCGGCGCGAGCCGCGCCAGCATCGCCTCGACCTCGCCCCGCGAGGCCGCGTCGAGGGGGGCGAAGGCCGCCCGCCCGGCCGCCGTCAGCGTCAGTTCGTGGCGCCGCGCGTCGCGCGCCGAGGGCGTCCTGGCGACGAGGCCCCGGGCGACGAAGCGCTTGAGCAGGCGGCTGAGATAGCCCGCGTCGAGGCTGAGATCCTGGCCGAGCTCCGCCGCATTGGGCCGGTCGCGATGCGCCAGTTCGTAGAGCACCCGCGCCTCGGTGAGCGAGTAGGGGCTGCGGTGCAGGCCCTCGTCGAGGAGGCCGATCTGGCGCGTGTAGAAGCGGTTGAACGCGCGCACCGCGGCGACCGCGTCGGATGGGGGCTCTGCCATGGCTCCTCCTGAACGCGCGGAGCTTGGCGCAATCACTTGACTGAGTCAATTAATTCGAGGCGGGCACCGCGGCGTACCGGCGCGGCGGCCGCACCGGCCGAGGCGGCCGTCCGGCCCCGTCCCGGCGGGCGCGCGGTCGGTCGCAGATTCGTCCGGCTTGACACCCTGCCGGCCGCGGGCCCACAGCCCCGCCATGCCGGTTCCTCCCACCCTCAGCCTCGACGCCTTCGCGGCCGCCAAGCTCGCCGGGCTCGACGCGGCGGGCCTGCGCCGCCGCCTCGTGCCGACCGCCCGCACCGGCGGCGCCCGGGCCGAGCGGGACGGCCGGGCGGTCGTCTCCTTCTCCTGTAACGACTATCTGGGCCTCGCGACCCATCCCGAGGTGGTGGCCGCGGCGCACGCCGCCCTCGACCGCTACGGGGCGGGCAGCGGCGGCTCGCGCCTCGTCACCGGGAGCCACCCGATCCTCGCCGAACTCGAAGCGGCCCTCGCCGCCCGGAAGGGCCACGAGGCGGCGCTGGTCTTCGGCAGCGGCTACCTCGCTAATCTGGGCGTCACCCCGGCCCTCGTCGGGGCGGGCGACCTGATCCTGATCGACGAACTCGGCCATTCCTGCATGTGGGCGGGGACGCGCCTCGCGGGCGCCCGCGCCCTGCCCTTCCGCCACAACGACCTCGGCCACCTCGAGGACCTGCTGGCGCGCGAGCGCGCGCGCGCCCGCCGCGCGCTCATCCTCACCGAGCGGGTCTTCTCGATGGACGGCGACCGCGCCCCGGTCGCGGAGATCCTCGGCCTCGCCCGGGCCTTCGACGCCTGGACCCTGGTCGACGACGCGCACGGGCTCGGCGTCGTCGGGCCGGACGCGACCGCGCCGCTGGAGATGGGCACCCTGTCGAAGGCGCTCGGCAGCTACGGCGGCTATCTCTGCGCCTCGCGGCCGGTGATCGACCTCCTGACCTCGCGGGCGCGCAGCTTCGTCTACACGACCGGCCTGCCCCCGGCCTCCGCGGCCGCGGCCCTGGCCGCCCTCCGGCTGATCGAGGCCGAGCCGGCCCGCGCCGCCCGGCCGCTCGCGCTCGCCCGCCGCTTCACCGCCCGGCTCGGCCTGCCGGAGGCGCAGAGCGCCGTGGTACCCGTCCTCGTCGGCGAGGCCGAGGCCGCGCTCGCCCTGTCGCGGGCGCTGGAGGCGCGGGGCTTCCTGGTGGTGGCGATCCGGCCCCCGACCGTGCCGCCCGGCACCGCCCGCCTGCGCGTCGCCTTCTCGGCGGCGCACGAGGAGGCGGAGGTCGACGCCCTGGCCCAGGCCCTCCTCGATCTCGGGGCCGCGGCGTGAGCGCCCTGTTCGTCGCGGGCGCCGGCACCGAGATCGGCAAGACCTACGTCACCGCGGCGCTGACCCGGGCGCTGCGGCAGGACGGCCGGCGCGTCCTCGCCCTCAAGCCCGTCGCGAGCGGCGTGCCGCGCCTCGCCGATCCGGATTTCGCGGAGAGCGACACGGCCCGGCTCCTGGCGGCCCAGGACCTGCCGGTGACGCCCGAGACCGTGGCGGCCACGACGCCCTGGCGCTTCGCCGCGCCCCTGGCGCCGGACCTCGCGGCCGCCCGCGAGGGCCGCCGCCTCGCCCTCGACGACCTCGCGGCGTGGTGCCGGACCGTGATCGCGGCGGCCGCGCCGGGGACGGCCGTGCTCGTCGAGGGCGTCGGCGGGCTGATGAGCCCGCTCACCGCGGAGGCGACGGGCCTCGCCTGGCTGAAGGCCCTCGGGCTCCCGACGCTCCTCGTGTCCGGCAGCTATCTCGGGGCGATCAGCCACGCGCTCACCGCGGTCGAGACCCTGCGCCACCACGCGGTCGCGCTGCGGGCCGTGGTGGTGAGCGAGACGCCAGGGGCCCCGACCCCGCCCGAGACCGTCGCGGAGGCGATCGGCCGGCACGCGGGCGCGCGGGTGCTCTGCGTGCGGCGCGGCGGCGGCTTCCCGGCCGAGGGGCTCTCGGTGGTGCCGGGCTGATCCGGAGGTCCGCTGACCGGTGCGGCCTCGCAGCGGGGCGTGGCCGCGATCGGCGGCACGGATCATCCGCTGTCCGGACGATCACTTCCCGTCAGCGGATGATCCGGGATCCACTTCGATCAACCGGATCCCGGATCAGGCCGCCGTCACCACCGCCAGCACCGCCGCGAGCTGCAGCGCCAGCTCATCCTGGCTGAAGGGCTTGGCGAGGCGGGGCAGCGCCAGCTCGTCCTCGCTCGGCAGTTCCGCGTAGCCGGTGGCCAGGATCACCGGCAGGCCGGGATGCGCCGCGCGCAGGGCGCGGGCGAGGTCGAGGCCCGTCATGCCCGGCATGGCGTGGTCCGTCACCACGGCGTCGATGCCGGCCCTCCCCTCGATCAGGGCCAGCGCCTCGGCGGCCGAGGCCGCCTCCAGGGCGACGTGGCCGAGATCCTCCAGCATCGCCGCGGTGCCGAGCCGCACCAGCGGATCGTCGTCCACCACCAGAACCGTCGAGGGCGGGATCTCGGCCAGACCCGGCAGCGCCGCCCGCGCCGGGTTCTCCCGCGCCTCGACCGGGGCGGCGGCGGGCAGCCAGAGGGCGACCGTGGTCCCCTGCCCCGGCGCGCTCGACACCCGCAGCGTCCCGCCCGACTGCGCCATCAGCCCCTGCACCATCGACAGGCCGAGCCCGGTGCCCTTGCCCGGCCCCTTGGTGGTGAAGAAGGGCTCGGTCGCCTTGGCCAGGGTGGCCGCATCCATGCCCGTGCCGGTATCGGCGAGGGCGACCCGCACGTAGGCGCCGGGGGGCAGGCCCGGCGCCGCCGCGACGCTGCCGCCCTCGAGCGTGATCGTGCCGCCGGTCGGCATGGCGTCGCGGGCATTCACCGCGAGGTTGAGGAGCGCGAGTTCGAACTGGTTGGCGTCGATGCGCACCGGCGGCAGGTCGGCCGGCAGGCGGGTCTCCAGGGCGACGCTCGGCCCGAGCGCCCGCTCCAGCAGGCCCCGCATCCCCTCGACGAGGTCGGCCACCGCCACGGTCTCGGGGCGCAGCTCCTGGCGCCGGGCGAAGGCGAGGAGCCGCTGCGTCAGGGCGGCGCCGCGCTGCGCCCCCTGCACGGCGTTGCCGAGGAGGCGCCGGGCGAGGTCGTCCTGCGGGTCGAGGCGCTTCTCCAGGAGTTCGAGCGAGCCCAGCACCGCCATCAGCAGGTTGTTGAAATCGTGCGCCACGCCACCGGTGAGCTGGCCGATCGTGTCGAGCTTCTGCGCCTCGAAGAGCTGGGCGAGGGCCGCCTCCCGCTCGCGCGTGCGCTCCTCGATCCGCCCCTCCAGCTCGCGGTTGAGGTCGATCAGCGCCTCCTCGGCGCGCTTGCGCGCCGTGATGTCGTAGGTGACGCCGCTGAGCCGCCGCCCGGCGGCGTCGAGGGTCGTCGCCGCGGAGGCCGCGCACCAGCGCGTCTCCCCGTCCGGCCGCAGGATCCGGAATTCCGCGTCGAAGGGCTCGCCCGTGCGCGCCGCGTGGCGGCCGAGCGCCCGCAGGCGCTCCCGGTCCTCCGGGTGGATCAGCGCCTCGACCGCCTCCGGCGTCGGCACGAAGGCCGCCGGATCGACCCCGAACAGCCGGTACTGGCCCGCGTCCCAGCTGTAGCTGCGGGTCGCCGGGTCCCAGTCCCAGGCGCCCATGCGGCCGGCGGCCAGCGCGAGGCTGCGCCGCTGCTCGCTCTCGCGCAGGCGCGCCGTCGAGGCCTCCAGGGCGGCCGTGCGCTCGGCCACGTGCTGCTCCAGCTCGGCGTTCAGCCGCTCCAGCTGCCGGGTCTTGCGGTAGAGTTCGGCGAAGATCCGGACCTTCGCGCGCAGCACCGCCGGCACCACCGGCACCGGCACGTAATCGACCGCCCCCGCCTCGTAGCCGCGCAGGTGGTCGAGGTCGCTGATCTGGATCGCCGAGACGAAGATGATCGCCACGTGCTGGTAGCGCGGGTGCTCGCGGATCATCGTGGCGAGCTCGATCCCGTCGAGTTCGGGCATGCAGACGTCGATCAGCACCACGGCGATCTCGGTGCGCAGCAGGTGCTCCAGCGCCTCCCGGGCCGAGCTGGCCTTGATCAGCCGGTCCCCCAGCTCGCTCAGGATGACCTCGTAGCTGAGCAGCTTGGCCGGCTGGTCGTCGACCAGCAGGATGTTGACGCGCTCCTCCTCCGGCCGCGGGGACGGGGCGGCCATCGGGGGGGCGACGCCCTGGGGAGCGCCGGGCAGGGAGGTCACCGGTGGAGCCATAGGCGGAGCGCCGAGAGGAGCTGTTCGGTGTTGACGGGCTTGGCGAGGTAGTCGGAGGCGCCGGCCTCCAGGCACTTCTCCCGGTCGCCCTTCATCGCCTTGGCGGTCAGCGCCACGATCGGCAGGCGCCGGAAGGCCGGGTTGGCGCGGATGACCTGCATGGTCTCGTAGCCGTCCATCTCCGGCATCATGATGTCCATGAGCACGATGGCGATGTCGGCGCGCGCCTCGATGATCGAGATCGCCTCGCGCCCCGTCGTCGCGGTCAGGACCCGCATGCCGCGCCGCTCCAGCACGCTCGACAGGGCGAAGATGTTGCGCGCGTCGTCGTCGACGAGGAGCACGGTGCGCCCGACCAGGTCCTCGTCGGAGCGGTGCAGGCGCTCCAGCATCCGCTGCTTCTCGGGGGGCAGGTCCGCCACCACCCGGTGCAGGAACAGGGCGGTCTCGTCGAGGAGGCGCTCGGGCGATTCCACCCCCTTGACCACCACGGAGCGGGCGAGCGCGTGCAGCCGCGCATCCTCCTCCGGCGAGAGGGCGCGGCCGGTGAAGACCACGACCGGCAGGTCGGCCAGCGCGTGGTCCTCGCGCAGGCGCTCCAGCACCTCGAAGCCCGACATGTCGGGGAGCTTCAGGTCGAGGACGACGCAGTCGAAGGCGCCGGCCCTGAGGGCCGCCAGCGCCTCCTCGCCGGTCTCGGCGGTGACGATGGCGATGTCCTCGTGGCCGAGCAGCGTCGCCACGCTCATGCGCTCGGCCGGGTTGTCCTCGACGATCAGGAGCCGCCGCTGCCGCGGCTCGGCGAAGCGCTTGATGCGCCGCAGCGCCGCGCCGAGATCCTCCGAGGTCGTCGGCTTCGACAGGAACGCGTAGGCGCCGCGCGCGAGGCCGTGGCGGCGATCCTCGTCGAGGGTGACGATCTGCACCGGGATGTGGCGCGTCGCCGGATCCTGCTTGAGGTGGCTCAGCACCGTCCAGCCCAGCATGTCGGGCAGGAAGACGTCGAGGGAGATCGCGGTCGGGCGGTGGCGCCGCGCCAGCGCCAGCGCGTCGGCGCCCCGGCTCGCGATCAGCACCTTGAAGCCGCCGTCGCGGGCGAGCTGGGCCAGGACGCGGGCGTAGTGGGGGTCGTCCTCGACGATGAGCAGCACCGCGTCGCCCGGCTGCAGGCTCTCGCGGTCGTCGCCCTGTCCGCCCTCGACCACCGCCAGCGTCCACTCGCCCGCCCTGGCGGCCAAACCCGCTCCGGCGGCCAAACCCGTCCCGGCTGACAAGCCCGTTCCGGCGGACAGGCCCGTTCCGGCGGGCGCCGCCGGGACGGGCGCCGGGGACGGGGAGGCCGCCGGGATCGTGCTCGCCGCGCCCCCGTAGGCGAGGGGCAGGTAGAGGGTGAAGGTGCTCCCCACCCCGGAGGCGCTGCGCAGCTGGATCTCGCCGCCGAGCAGGTTGGCGAGTTCGCGGCTGATGGCGAGGCCGAGGCCGGTGCCGCCGTACTTGCGGCTCGTTCCGGCATCGGCCTGCTGGAAGGCCTCGAAGATGATCTTCTGCTTCTCGGGCGGGATGCCGATGCCCGTATCCGAGACCTCGAAGGCGACGACGGCCGGCGCGTTCTTGAGCACCGGGTGGTCGGCGCTCCAGCCGCCGGCGGCGGGCGCCACGCGCAGGCGCACGCCGCCCTGCTCGGTGAACTTGAAGGCGTTCGACAGGAGGTTCTTGAGCACCTGCTGCAGGCGCTTCGAATCGGTGACGAGGGTGCCGAGCTCCGGCGCCATCTCGACGTCGAAGGACAGGCGCCGGTTCTCCGCCTCGTGCCGGAACGGGCGGGCCGTGGTGGCCAGCAGGTTGGCGAACGAGATCTCCTCGGCCTCCACCGAGACCGTGCCGGACTCGATCTTCGACAGATCGAGGATGTCGCTGATCAGGTTCAGCAGGTCGGTGCCGGCGCCGTGGATCGTGCGGGCGAACTCCACCTGCCGTTCCGACAGGTTGCCGTCCGGGTTCTCGCTCAGCTGCTGGCCGAGGATCAGGATAGAGTTGAGCGGCGTGCGCAGCTCGTGGCTCATGTTGGCCAGGAACTCGGACTTGTACTTGGAGGTGAGCGCGAGCTCCGCCGCCTTCTCCTCCAGCGCGCGGCGGGCCTGCTCGATTTCCTGGTTCTTCGCCTCGACCTCGTCGTTGCGGTCGGCGAGCTGCTGGGCCTTCTGCTCCAGCTGCTCGTTGGTCTGCTGCAATTCCCGCTGGCGGATCTGCAATTCGCTGGCGAGCTGCTGGGATTGCGTGAGCAGCCCCTCGGTCTGCATCGTCGCCTCGATCGAGTTGAGCACGATGCCGATGCCGCTGGTGAGCTGCTCCAGGAAGGAGATCTGCAGGTCCGTGAACGCGGTGAGCGAGGCGAGTTCGATCACCGCCTTCACCTGCCCCTCGAACAGGACCGGGAGCACGATGGCGGTGCGCGGCACCGCCCGGAACAGGCCGGAGACGACCGGGGTCGCGGTCGCGGGCACCTCGGTGACGAGCAGGCGCCGCGCGTCCCGGGCGCATTGCCCGATCAGCCCCTCGCCGAGCGCGAGGCGCTCCTTGTGGCCCACGATGGCGTCGTCCGCGTAGGCCGAGAGCAGGCGCAGGGAGCCGGCGCCGGCCTCCCCGGTCTCGACCCGGTAGATCACGCCCTGCTGCGCCTCGACCAGCACGGCGAGTTCGGACAGGAGCGTGCGCCCCACCGTGGTCAGGTCGCGCTGTCCCTGCAGCATGTTGGTGAAGCGGGCGAGATTGGTCTTGAGCCAGTCCTGCTCGGTGTTGCGCTCCGTCGTGAGACGGAGATTGCCGATCATCGTGTTGATGTTGTCCTTGAGCTCGGCGACCTCGCCGCGGGCCTCGACCTGGATCGAGCGGGTGAGGTCGCCCTTGGTGACGGCGGTGGCGACCTCCGCGATGGCGCGCACCTGGGTGGTCAGGTTGGCGGCGAGCAGGTTCACGTTGCCGGTGAGGTCCTTCCAGGTGCCGGCGGCGCCCGGCACGTTGGCCTGACCGCCGAGGCGGCCCTCGACGCCGACCTCGCGCGCCACCGTGGTGACCTGGTCGGCGAAGGTCGCCAGCGTCCGGGTCATGTTGTTGATCGTCTCGGCGAGGGCCGCGACCTCGCCCTTCGAGGCGACGGTGAGGTTCTGGGTCAGGTCGCCGTCCGCCACCGCGGTGACGACCTTGACGATGCCGCGCACCTGCTCGGTGAGGTTGGCCGCCATCACGTTCACGGTGTCGGTGAGGTCCTTCCAGGTTCCCGCCACGCCGGGAACCTGCGCCTGGCCGCCGAGCTTGCCCTCGGTGCCGACCTCGCGGGCGACGCGCGTCACCTCCCCGGCGAAGGCGTTCAGCTGGTCCACCATCGTGTTGATGGTGTTCTTGAGTTCCAGCATCTCGCCCTTCACGTCGACCGCGATCTTGCGCGAGAGGTCGCCGCGGGCCACCGCCGTGGTGACCTCCGCGATGTTGCGCACCTGCGCGGTGAGGTTGCCGGCCATCGAGTTGACGTTGTCGGTGAGGTCCTTCCAGGTTCCCGCCACGCCCGGCACCTGGGCCTGGCCGCCGAGCTTGCCCTCGGTGCCGACCTCGCGGGCGACCCGGGTCACCTCGCTGGCGAAGCGGTTGAGCTGGTCGACCATCGTGTTGAGGGTCTCCTTCAGCTCCAGGATCTCGCCGCGCACGTCGACCGTGATCTTGCGCGACAGGTCCCCGTTGGCGATGGCGGTCGAGACCTCGGCGATGTTGCGCACCTGGGCGGTGAGGTTGCCGGCCATCGAGTTGACGTTGTCGGTGAGGTCCTTCCAGGTTCCCGCGACGCCCGGCACCTGCGCCTGGCCGCCGAGGCGGCCCTCGGTGCCGACCTCGCGGGCGACGCGCGTCACCTCCCCGGCGAAGGAGCGCAGCTGATCGACCATCGTGTTGATGGTCTCCTTCAGCTGCAGGATCTCGCCCGAGACGTTGACGGTGATCTTCTTCGACAGGTCGCCCTGCGCCACCGCGGTCGCGACCTCGGCGATGTTGCGCACCTGGGCGGTGAGGTTCGAGGCCATCGAGTTGACGTTGTCGGTGAGGTCCTTCCAGGTCCCGGCGACGCCCCGCACGGTCGCCTGGCCGCCGAGCTTGCCCTCGGTGCCGACCTCGCGGGCGACGCGCGTCACCTCGCTGGCGAAGGCGTTGAGCTGGTCGACCATCGTGTTGATGGTCTCCTTCAGCTCCAGGATCTCGCCCGAGACGTTGACGGTGATCTTCTTCGAGAGGTCGCCGCTGGCGATGGCGGTCGAGACCTCGGCGATGTTGCGCACCTGCGCGGTCAGGTTCGAGGCCATCGAGTTGACGTTGTCGGTGAGGTCCTTCCAGGTGCCGGCGGCGCCCGGCACCTGGGCCTGGCCGCCGAGGCGGCCCTCGGTGCCGACCTCGCGGGCGACGCGCGTCACCTCCCCGGCGAAGGCGTTCAGCTGGTCCACCATCGTGTTGATGGTGTTCTTGAGTTCGAGGATCTCGCCCGAGACGTCGACCGTGATCTTGCGCGAGAGGTCGCCGCGGGCCACCGCGGTCGTCACCTGGGCGATGTTGCGCACCTGGGCGGTCAGGTTGCCGCACATGGCGTTGACCGAGTCGGTGAGGTCCTTCCAGGTTCCGGCAACGCCCGGCACGATGGCCTGGCCGCCGAGCTGCCCCTCGGTGCCGACCTCGCGGGCGACCCGGGTCACCTCCGAGGCGAAGGAGCGCAGCTGGTCGACCATCGTGTTGATGGCCTCCTTGAGCTGCAGGATCTCGCCGCGGACGTCGACGGTGATCTTCTTCGAGAGGTCGCCGTTGGCGACCGCGATCGTCACCTCGGCGATGTTGCGCACCTGGGCGGTGAGGTTCGAGGCCATCGAGTTGACGCTCTCGGTGAGGTCCTTCCAGACCCCGGTCACCTCGCGCACCTGGGCCTGACCGCCGAGCTTGCCGTCGGTGCCGACCTCGCGGGCGACGCGGGTCACCTCCGAGGTGAACACGCTGAGCTGCTTGATCATCGCGTTGACGATGGTGGCCGAGCGCAGGAACTCGCCCTGGAGCGCGCGCCCGTCGACGTCGAGGGGCACGGTCTGCAGGAGGTCGCCGCGGGCCACCGCGGTGATCGCCCGCGTCACCGCGGTGGTCGGCCAGAGCAGGTCGTCGATCAGGGTGTTGACGGAGGATTCCATCTCGCCCCAGGCGCCCTGGGTGAGGTCGAAGCGCACGCGGGTGCGGGTGCGGCCCTCGCGGCCGACCACCTGCCCGACCCGCTCCAGCTGCCCGGCCATGCGCTCGTTGGCGGCCACGATCTCGTTGAAGGTGTCGGCAACCTTGCCGGAGCGGCCCGTCAGGTTGCCGGGCAGACGCACGCTGAAATCCCCCGCCCGCATCGCCTGGAGGGCGGCGAGCAGCTGGTCGAGGTCGAGCTCCGCGGCGGAGGCCCCGCCCTCCGCCGCGGTCCGCCGCGCGAACAGGGCCGGTTCCGCCGCGGCGATCCCGTCCCCGTCCTGCCGCGCGGCGCTGCCTTCCGGCTCCATGGCTAAGCTCCCCGGGGGTATGTTCCGAGGGAACCATATCCGCCGAGCCCGCAAAGGTCTAACGCGCGGGGGGCTCACGCGCGGGTTCTCACGCGCGCGTGAGGTGGCGCTGTGGAAAGCGCGGCCGTCGGCGCCGTCGGATCCTCCGCGCGCCGATCCCGGCGCAGGGTCCGGGCGGGACGCCGGCCCTGCCCGCCGCCGGAAGCGGGGCGGGACCTTAACCGTCGCGGCCGGGCGGGTCTCCCCCCGCCCCCGCCAGGGCCGCCGCCACCGCCGCGCGCGCCTCCTTGAGCCGGAAGGGCTTGCGCAGGAAGGCGGTGTAGCCGCGGCAGCGCTCCCGCACGGCGGTCTCGGGCATCGAGCTCATCAGCACGACCGGGATGCGGGCCGTGGCGGCGTCCTCGGCGAGCGCCCGCAGCATCGCCGGCCCGTCCATCACCGGCATCATGAAGTCGAGGAGGATCAGGTCGGGCCGCGCCTCGGCGAGGCGCGCGAGGCCGTGGCGGCCGTTGGCCGCGGTGAGCACCGTGTGACCCTCATCCGTGAGAACCGAATCCAGGAGCTCGGCGATGCCGAACTCGTCGTCCACGATGAGCACCGTCGCCACGCGCTCACTCCCCGCCGCGCCGTCCCGCGGGGGACTGGAGCTCGGCCAGGATGGCCTCGGCGCGGTCGGGTCCGTCCTCGACGACGAGGCCGCCGGCCCGGATGGCGAAGCAGCGCAGGCGCTGGTCGATGGCGCTGTCCCGTGCCTTGATCACCGACACCATGCGGTGGAGCGCGGAGCGCTGCTCGACGAAGCGCATGAGCAGGATGTTCTCGGTGATGGCGGAGGCCCCCCTGAGCGACACGCCGCTGAGCGGGAAGCCGGCGGCGAGCCCGGTGAGATCGGTCTCCATCGTGACGATGCTGGTCACGTTGAGGGCCCGCAGCTCCGCCGTCAGGGCGGCGACGATGCGGATGATCCGGTCCCCGTCCTCGGCCAGACGGCTCATCGCGTCGAGTCCGTCGAGGAACACGCGCCGCACGCCGCGGTTCCGCACGGTCGCGAGGAGCTGGTCGCAGACCTCGTCGATCAGTCCCTCGGTCGCCGGCTGCCACATCAGCCCGACCTCCCCGGCGGCGATCGCCGCCGCCGCGGCCAGCCCGAGGGCTTCCGCCTTGGCCTTGAGCGATTCCGCGCTCTCGTGGAAGCCCACGAGGAGGCCCGGCTCCGCCCCGGACCCCAGGAATTGCAGGCCCAACGTGGTCTTGCCGATGCCGGAGGGGCCCGCCAGGAGCGTCGTCGAGTGGAGCGGCAGGCCGCCGTCGAGCATCCCGTCGAGGGCGGGTACGCCGAGCGGAACCTTGGGCCCGCGCAGGTGGTCGCGCCGGCTCGGCTCGCGCAGGCGGGCCTCGGTGCGGGGATAGACCGCCACCCCCGCATCCGTGATGCGGAAGACGTGGCGCCCGCGCAGGAATCCGCTGCCGCGGAACTTGCGCACCTCGAGGTCCCGCTCGGACCGGCGGCCGTAGGGGCGGCTCGACAACTCGATCAGCCCGTCCACCATCGTGTGCTCGGCCGCCACCATCTCGGCGCCCGTGGCCGCGCTGGTGAGCAGCAGGATCGTGGCGCCGGTGGCCGCCGCCTGGGTCTGCAATTCGTGGATGAACTTCTTGAATTCGATGGCCGAATCCGCGGTTTCCTCCGCCGCCATCACGCCGTCGAGGACGATCAGGCTCGCCTCCCGCCCGGCCGCCTCCCGGCGCAGCAGCGTCAGGAGCCCGGACAGGCCCTCGTCCTGCAGGGTGCGGAAGGCCGACAGGTAGGTCAGGCGATCGGGGATGGCGCCGGAATCGAAGAAGCCCAGGGGCGCGATGTGCCCGAGCATCCGGGCGTGACTCTCGGCCAGGAGGGTCACGTAGAGCGCCCGCCTGCCGCCCGCCGCCGCGTGGGTGAAGCAGACTTGGTTGGCCAGGATGGTCTTGCCGCTGCCCGGCGTGCCCTGGACGATGTAGACGCCGCCCTCGAACAGGCCGCCGCCCAGGATCTCGTCGAGCCCGGCGATCCCCGTCGGGACGCGCTCCAGCCCGCCGTAGCCGCCGACCCGCGTCGTGCTCGCACCCGCCCCGGTCATCGTGGTCTCGGTATCCGTCTAGAGATAGAGGGGGAGAGTTACCGTGAAGGTCGCGCCTTCACCAGCCCCGCTCCGCACGCTCACGCTCCCCTCCATCGCCTCGGCGAGGCGGCGCACCAGCCAGAGCCCGACCCCGAAGCCGCTGCGCAGCTCGGGATCCGGCAGCGCCGCCCGCTCGAAGCGCTCGAAGATCCGCTCCTGGTCGGCCTGCGGGATGCCGTGCCCCTCGTCGCGGACGCGGATCGCCGCCCGCGCCCCGATCCGCTCGGCCTCGATCGCGATCGGCTTGGAATCCCCGTACTTGATCGCGTTCGTGACGAGGTTGTCGAGGATCTGGTCGAGGGCGACCCGCTCGCAGCGCAGGACGAGCTCCTCCGGCACCGCCACCGTGAGGCGGCTCCCCGCATGGGCCGCGAGGGGCTCGACGCCCCGCGCCACCTCGCGCACCACCTCGGCGAGGACCACCGGGGCGGGATCGAGGACGAGGCGCCCGGCCTGGGCGCGCGAGACGTCGAGGACCGTCGTCGCCCGCCGCACGTAGCGCTCCACGAGCCAGTGCAGGCGGGACAAGCCTTGAGCGAGGCGCGGCCCCGCCGCCTCGTCCTCGGCCGCGTCCCGCAGGCGCTCGACCTGGCCGAGGATCGGGGTCATCGGGTTGCGCAGCTCGTGCGCCATGGCCGCCAGGAACGCGTCGCGCTCGTGCAGGGCCGCCTGCAGGGCCGCAACCTCGCGGCGCAGGGCCGCCGTCTCGGCCAGGAGGGGGCCGGTGAGGTCGGTCCCGGGTTCGGGCGGCGCGGCGTCGCGCCGGACGCCGCCTCGCCGGGTCTCCGGCTCGCTCATCGGATCTCCCCGCGAACGGGGTCCCTGCGGACGGGCACGGGGTCCGGATCCCGGCGCCGGAGAGGACCGCCCCGGAGCCGGACCGTATCTAGAGGCTGCACGGAGCGCAGACAGGTCCCGGGCCGGGTCGGCGACGTCCGGCCAGGAGGCCCGGCAGGAGGCCCGTGTCGGGCGCCGGGTGCGGCGCCGAGCTCGGCCGATTGCGTGGGGCGGTTCCGCTCAGCGCCGCGGCACCGCGATCTCCACCACGCGGGCGCCGCCCGCGCGCCGGGCCGCGGGGCGCTCGACCGTCCCGGCCGCCAGCCAGGACCCGTCCCGGCCGCGGCGATAGACGGCCGGCCCGGCCGCACCGGGCTCGCCGGCCCGCGGTCGCGCCGCCCCGACCCCGTCGATGACGTAGACGACCGGCTCGGCCCGCGGCGGGCTCGGAATGCCCGCCACCGTGGGAACGCCGTAGGTGCCGTAGCCCCAGGCGGTCGGCACGAGTTCGGCGGGCCGCGGCAGGGTGAGGAGCGGCCCCTCCGTGACGATGGGCGGAACGGCCTCGCCGCCGGCCACCACGCCGCCCGCGAAACCGTAGGGGTCGGCCGCGAAGCGGCCGCCGCGGTGTCCGGCCCGGCCGTCATGCCGCGGCGCGCGCGGCGACGCCGCAGGCCCGTAGGCGCCCCCCCGGGGCGGCCCGTAGGCGGACCGCTGCGGCGGTCCGTAGGCGGACCGCTGCGGCGGTCCGTAGCCGGCACCCTGGATCGGGGCGGAGGGCCGCGCCGCGGCGGGCCCGGCGAGGAGACCCGCCAGGGCGGCGAGCCCGAGGCCGATCAGGTCACGACGCATAATCCCACGCTCCCGCTCACATCCGCTCGTCAATCGCACATGCCGCATGGTCGTTCCCGCCCGGCAGCCGCGCCAGCCGTGGCAGAGTGCGTAATGCCCCGGCGGATCCCCGCCCCGCCTCCTCCGGCGCGCAGAATTCGCAAGCTCTCGTTCTCGCTCTCGCGCCCGCGGGCCCGTGCACCTGCCCTCGCGTCAGAGGTCGAGCCAAGATGCAAAGCTTGTCGCTCGATCGTTAACGGTTTCGGAGATCGGCACTGCTATCGTGCAGGCGATGATGGGTCACGCAATGCAAGCAGACTTCGCCAAGTTGCTCGATGCAGAGATCGCAAAGACTTGGAGCGATCGACGGATGAGCGTGCTCAAGCGGCTGTACGAGGCGCAGCAGCGGCAGGCGCAGCGGCAGGATGCGCGCAGCGCGATCTGGTTCGTCGGCGCGCTCTACATCCTGTTCTCGATCACGGACGCGATCCTGATCGGCGACGTGATCGTGTACGCAGTCCTGCTGCGGCTCGCCATCGGCACCGTCTACATCGCCTGCATCGGCCTGCAGATCAGGCGCGACGTCGACGCCCGCCTGATTGAGCTGCAATGCGCCCTCGGCGTCGTCGTCGGCTACGCATCCTGGTTGCTGCTGACCTACTTCAGCGACCACAGCGCCAACGTTTCCTACTATCTTGCCTACGGCACCGTCTTCATGATGGTGGCCAATCTGTTCTTCAACTTCCGCTTCCGAGTCGCGCTGCTCACCTCCGGCCTGATCACTCTGATCTTCTTCGTCTCGGCCTTTCTGTGTTTCGATTTCCCGTTCCACTATTACGCCGCGATCGGGTCGCTCTACGTCCTGAGCTTCGTTCTGACGATCTTTATCAACTGGAAATTGAACCTGGAGCGTTATCGCGTGTTCCTCAACGCGATGCGGGCGGAGATTCGCCAGCGGCAGGCGGCGGAGCGCGGCGAGGAACTGCTGAAACTGTCGACGACCGACGCGCTCACGGGTCTCGCCAACCGGCGGGCCATCGACCAGGAGCTGCACAGCCTGTGGAAGGCATGGCGGGAGGGGGGCGCGGCCTTCGGGGTGGTCCTCATCGACATCGACTATTTCCGGATGTTCAACGACTATTACGGTCACCAGCGGGGCGATGCCGGCCTGGTCTCGATGGCGCGCGCCATGGCGGCCGTGGCGAGGCGGCACGGCGGGCGGATCGGCCGCTTCGGGGGCGAGGACTTCATCCTGCTCCTGCGCTGCGAGGAGCCGGAGGCGGTCGCCGCCGTCGCCGAGGAGGTGCGGCGGGAGGTGGAGGCGCTGGCGATCCCTCACGAGGCGCGGATGGACCACCTCGCCGCCGTGACGGCCAGCATCGGGGCGGCCTTCTGCCGGGGGATCGCGGCCGACAAGCCGGAGCGCATCGTCACCGCCGCCGAGCGCGCCCTGCTGCTCGCCAAGGACAGCAACCGCAACTGCGTCAAGCTGTTCGACGGCCGGCTGTTCGACCGCGTCAGCAGCCAGGACAGCGTCGCCGAGGCGGTGCGCACCGCGGTGGAGCGGGGGCGGGTGTCGCTGGTCTTCCAGCCGATCTGGGACGTGTCGGCCGGCCGGATCCTGGCGGCCGAGGCCCTGATGCGGCTCACCGCCCCGGACGGCACCGCGCTCTCGCCCGCGACCTTCATCCCGGTGGCCGAGCGGACCGGGGCGATCGTGGAGCTCGGCGCCTTCGCGTTCCGGGAGGCCTGCCGCCAGCTCGCCGCGACCGAGGCGATCCCGATGGTCAGCGTGAACGTCTCGGCGGTGCAGCTCGGCCGCCCCGACTTCGTCGAGACGGTCGCGGCCCTGCTGCGCGAGACCGGCGTCGCGCCGGCCCGCCTCGCCGTCGAGATCACCGAGGGGCTGGAGATCGACACCGATTCCCGCGTCGCCGAGGCGATCGGCGCGCTCTCGCGGCTCGGCGTGCAGATCTGGCTCGACGATTTCGGCACCGGCTTCGCCGGCCTGTCCTGCATCAGCCGGATCAGCTTCGACACGATCAAGGTCGACAGGCTCTTCGTCCAGGCCAGCGACACGCCCCGCGGCGCCAAGATGCTCAAGGACATCGTGACGCTGGTGCAGAATTCCGGGCAGCGGATCGTGGTCGAGGGCGTCGAGACGGCCGACCAGGTCGAGCTCCTGAAGCAGTACGGGGTGGCCCTGCTCCAGGGCTACTACTTCAACCGGCCGATGTCGGCGGAGGCGCTGCGGATGCTGGCGGCCAAGGGCGGACGGCTGGCGTCGTCCGCCGGCTGAGCGGCGCGCCTGGCGCGGGCGGCGCGCCTCGCGCGCCGCCGGCCGGGCCGCTCAGCGGCGCTCGATCTCCAGGTAGCCGATCAGGCCGCTCTCGTCCTCGAAGTAGCGGAATTGCGCGACCTCCTCGGGAGGGATCTCGGAGGCGAAGGCCTCGATCTCCGCCCGGGAGCGGTAGAGGAGGTGCCAGTCCATGTAGGCCTCCATGTAGGCCTCCTCCCGGACCCCGGTGCGGAAGTTCGGCACCAGCAGCCGCCCGCCGGGCCTGAGCCGCGCGAACAGGGCGCGGGTGAGCCGCGCCGCGAGCCTTTCCTCCAGGTAATCGTAGAGGCCCGCCGCGTAGACGAGGTCGAAGAGGCCGAGATCGTGCCGGGCGGCCAGGACCTGGCGCACGCTGAGCGGGCGGGTCTCGATCGCCGCCGAGACGGTCTCCCGGTAACCCGCGACGGTCCCCAGGCTGACCGGATCCTGGTCGGTGGCGACGAGGCGGCCGATGCGCCCCTCCCGCAGGGCGAGGCTGCTCTCCGCCTCCCGCAGGTGGCCGCAGGCGATGGCCAGCACCTCCGCCCCCGGGCGGCGGCGGGCGGCCTCGTCGATCCGCCCCGCCAGGATCTCCCGGCGCTGGCGCACCGCCTCGCAGGCCGTGACGTTGACCGTGTGGGCCATCACGGCCCGCCCGCCCGCCGTGGCGGCCTCCTCCGCGGCGCGCGCGGCCGGATGCCGGTAGACGAAGTCGAGCAGCCCCGCATCGCCCGGATAGCCCCGCGGCCGGGCGAAGGAGTGACGGGTGAACGGGTCCTCGTGCACGAGGGCCGCCACCCCGTGGCCGCGCGCCGCCGGCACGACCGCCTCCCGCCACGTCCCGTCGCGGAAGGAATCCCGCATCACGCCGAGGAAGTCGATGAGCTCGGCGATGAAGGGATCGTAGCCGTCCGCCAGCGCGATGGCGTGGACTTGGTCGAGGGCGCGCCTCACGTCGCGCGCGACGTCGGCGTAGTGCCGTTCCCGCGATCGGACCGGCAGCCGGTGGGAGGCGGAGCCCGACGGGGCGGCCCGTCCCGGCGCCACCGCGGCGATCGACGCGGCCGGAGCCCGCGACGTCTTCCGCGTCGTCCGGGTTGTATCCCGCCAGGCTGAGGAGGATGTGCGGCTCATGCGATCAAATCCCGCGTCGTGCTGTCTTCGTCGGCAGGATCGCCCCCGCATCCGCCGACGGAGGAAAGTTAACGGGCGTTTAATCGGAACGCACCAATTCGAATGGTTAACGTCCTGTGAAAAGCGGGTATAAATCCTGGCCGGAAATGTTGCCGAGACATAAAATTCAGAAACGGAGTGAAACGATCTGCGATCGAATGTTGACCGATCGCGTCACAAATAACGTGCGAATAGCCTGGACATCGGAACTGGTCGAGGCGCGTGATTCAACTCAAAGTCGCAAAATACAACTTGTGATACGGGATTCCGGCGAGCTGCGAATCGGGGCCGGAAGCTCGGCGCGGAGGAGTGGGCCGGCGATCCGCCACGATCGGAAAGTCGCGCGGAGCAGAGAGCCGGGCGCCGGATTGCCGGAATGCTTGCCGGGCGGAGGATCGTCTCTCCCTCCGGCGCTCGGACCGCGGCGGATCCCCGGCACTGCCGGGTTCGCCCCGCGGACCGCCTGCTTCGCTTCACGAGCCGCCCGGTTCGCCCCGCGAGCCGCCCGGTTCGCCCCGCGAGCCGCACGGTTCGCCCCGCGAGCCGCACGGTTCGCGCCGCGAGCCGCAGGATGATCCGAAAGTCTGACGACGAACGGAGCATTGGGTTCGGTCCCCGGCCGGGCTAACCCTAAGGCTGCGGCCGTGACGGGACGCGCAGCGGAGGCCGGAGCGCACCGGCCCCGACCGCGCCCGCTCGGATCGAGATCGCGCGGCGACAGAGCCGCCCGGCGGGACGCGCAGGCGCCCCGGCGGATAGGCGGCTCGCACGACAGAGGAACGCCCCCATGGCAACAGCAACCGCGGTCGGTCAGGCGGTCGATGCCGCCCGTCCGATGAGCCGGGAGGAGAAGCGGGTCATCCTGGCTTCGTCCCTCGGCACCGTCTTCGAGTGGTACGATTTCTATCTCTACGGCTCGCTCGCCGCGGTGATCGGCGCGCAGTTCTTCTCCGCCTACCCGGAGGCGACGCGCAACATCTTCGCGCTGCTCGCCTTCGCGGCGGGCTTCCTGGTGCGGCCCTTCGGCGCCCTGGTGTTCGGGCGGCTCGGCGACATGGTCGGGCGCAAGCACACCTTCCTCATCACCATCCTGATCATGGGCCTGTCGACCTTCTGCGTCGGCCTCCTGCCCTCCTACGGCGCGCTCGCCGCCTACGGCATCGGCTGGCTCGCCCCGGTGACGCTGCTCGCCCTGCGCATGCTGCAGGGCCTGGCGCTCGGCGGCGAGTACGGGGGCGCGGCCGTCTACGTGGCCGAGCACGCGCCCCGCAACCGGCGCGGCTTCTACACCTCCTTCATCCAGACGACGGCGACGCTCGGGCTGCTGCTCTCGCTGATCATCATCCTGTCGACCCAGGGCTACGTGAACGCGGCCTACCCGCCGACCGTGACGCAGAACCCGGACGGCACCACGACGACGCTCACCGCCTTCCAGGTCTGGGGCTGGCGCATTCCCTTCCTGGTCTCGGTGGTGCTGCTCGCCATCTCGGTCTGGATCCGCCTGCAGATGCAGGAGAGCCCCGCCTTCAAGAAGATGAAGGAGGAGGGCACCCACTCGAAGGCCCCGCTCTCGGAGGCGTTCGGCCAGTGGCGCAACGCCAAGTGGGCGCTCCTCGCCCTGCTCGGCCTCACCGCCGGCCAGGCCGTGGTCTGGTACACGGGCCAGTTCTACGCCCTCTTCTTCCTCCAGAGCATCCTCAAGGTCGACCAGTACACGGCGAACGTGCTGATCGCCTGGTCGCTGGTTCTGGGCACCGGCGGCTTCCTGTTCTTCGGCGCGCTGTCCGACCGGGTCGGCCGCAAGCCGATCATCCTGGGCGGCTGCCTGATCGCGGCGATGACCTACTTCCCGCTCTTCAAGGTGCTGACCGCCAACGCCAACCCGAAGCTCTACGCGGCGCAATCCAGCGTCGAGGTCGTGGTCAGGACGAACCCGGACGAGTGCTCGTTCCAGTTCAACCCGGTCGGCACGGCCAAGTTCACCAAGGAGTGCGACGTCGCCAAGGCGCTGCTCGCCCGCAACGCGGTGAACTACCGGACCGAGGCGGTGCCGGCGGGCACGCCCACCAGCGTGACCGTGGCCGGCAAGTCCTTCGCGGTGAGCGACCCGGCCTTCGCCAAGGCAGTGCCGGCCGCCCTCGCGGAGGCGGGCTATCCGGGCGCCAACAACCCCGAGATCGTGAGGGCCCAGCACCCGGTCGACATCTTCTCGGGCCAGAAGCTGACCGTGGTGGCGGTGCTGACCGTCCTCGTCCTCTACGTGACGATGGTCTACGGCCCGATCGCCGCCGCCCTGGTCGAGCTGTTCCCGACCCGGATCCGCTACACCTCGATGTCCCTGCCCTACCACATCGGCAACGGCTGGTTCGGCGGCCTCCTGCCCGCCACCGCCTTCGCCATGGTGGCCCAGACCGGCGACATCTATTACGGCCTCTGGTACCCGATCGTGATCGCCATGATGACCTTCGTCATCGGCCTCCTGTTCGTGCCCGAGACCAAGGACCGCGACATCCTGGCCTGACGCGCCCCGGCGCGGAGAGCCCCGCCCCCGCGAGGGGGCGGGGCTCTCGTCGTTGCCATGCGCCGCGGCGGCCGGGGATCGAGGGGAGGCGGGGATCCTCCGCCGCGTCCGGCGCGGGGCCGTCCCCGCGCACACGGGATCGTGAGGATCGCGGCGGCCGGATGCCGCAATGTGACCGTTCTTTGCCTCAGGGTCAGGATCTCGGGCCGCCCCCGGGCGGCCGGCCGCGCGGAGGATGGCCATGGTGCGGGCGGGGCAGCGGAACCGGGTCGCGGCGGGCCTCTGCGTCGCTCTCCTCCTCCTCGCCGGGGCGGCGCCCGCGCGCGCCGCCTCCCCGGACGAGGACGCGGCCTTCCTCAACGCGCTCACCTGGGGCGTGACCCCGTCCGGCTTCGCGGAGCTGCGCGCCCTCGGCCGGGCCCGCTGGCTCGCCGCGCAGCTGCACCCACGGGCGGAGCCCCGGCTGCCGCCGGCCGCCCAGGCGCAGGTTGAGGCCCTCACCCCGCGGCAGCCGCTGCGCGAGCGGATCGTCGCCCTCGACGCGCAGCAGAGGGCGGCGGGCGCCCTGCCGGACGCGGAAGCCCGCAAGGCGGCGCTGCAGGCCTACCAGGAGGCGCTGAACGCGGCCCTGCGCGACGCCGTCGCGGCGACGCTGCTGCGCGCCCTCTCCAGCCCGGACCAGCTGCGCGAGCGGCTGACCTGGATCTGGTTCAACCGCTTCAACGTCCACCAGGGCAAGGCGAACCTGCGCGCCATGGTGGGCGACTACCTCGACACCGCGATCCGCCCCCACGCCCTCGGCCGCTTCCGCGACCTCCTCGGGGCGACGCTGCGCCACCCGGCCATGCTGCGCTACCTCGACAATGCCGAGAACGCCGCCGGCCGCCTCAACGAGAACTACGCGCGCGAGCTGATGGAACTCCACACGATGGGCGTCGGCTCCGGCTACACGCAGGCGGACGTGGAGGCCCTCGCCCGCATCCTCACCGGAATCGGCCTCGACGCGCGCCCCGAGGACCCGAAGCTGCCGCCCGAGCGCCGCGCCGACCTGATCCGGGACGGAGTGTTCATCTTCAACCCGGCGCGGCACGATTACGGCGACAAGGTCCTGCTCGGCCACACCATCCGGGGCCGCGGCTTCGCCGAGGTGGAGGAGGCCCTCGACCTCCTGGCGGCTCAGCCGGCGACGGCCCGCCACGTCTCGCGGATGCTCGCCGCCGCCCTGACCGGGGCGGAGCCGCCCGACGCCCTGGTGGAGCGCCTCGCCGCCGTGTTCGTCCGGACGCGGGGCGACATCGCCGCGACGGTCGCGGCCCTGGCCGAGTCGCCCGACCTCACCCGCGCGGCCGCGCCCTTCAAGGACCCGATGCGCTACGTGCTCTCGGCCCTGCGCCTCGCCTACGACACCCGGGTGATCCTCAATACCGGCCCCGTCCAGGGCTGGCTCACCCGCCTCGGCGAGGGCCTGTTCAACCGCTCGACGCCGGACGGCTACCCGCTGGCGGCCGCGGCCTGGAACGGGCCGGGCCAGCTCGTCGCCCGATTCGAGGTCGCGCGCCAGATCGGCTCCGGCCCGGCCGGGCTGTTCCGGCCGCCCGGCCCGGACGCGACCGAGGAGCCGGCCTTCCCCCTCGTGCAGAACGCCCTCTACTTCTCGACGCTCGCCGGGATGCTCGGCGAGCCGACCCGCGCGGCGCTGGCCCGGGCCGTCTCGCCCCAGGAGTGGAACACCCTGTTCCTGTCCTCCCCCGAATTCATGCGCTGAGCCGGGAGCCGCCCATGCACCGCCGCGACCTCCTGCGCGCCGCCCTGGCCCTCGGCACCGCGACCGTCGCCGGCCGGGTCTGGGCGGCGCCGAGGGCCGATGCGCGCCTGCTCGTCGTCTTCCTGCGCGGAGCCTACGACGCCGCCGGCGTGGTGATCCCGACCGGCAGCGACTTCTACTACCGGGCCCGGCCGACGCTCGCCCTCGCCCGGCCCTCGGCCGCGGATCCCGCCGCCGCGCTCCCCCTCGACGCGGAGTGGAGCCTGCACCCGGCCCTGCGCGACACGATCCTGCCGCTCTTCGCCAGGGGGCAGGCCGCCTTCGTGCCCTTCGCGGGCACGGACGACGTCACGCGCAGCCATTTCGAGACCCAGGACACGATCGAGATGGGCCAGGCGGCCGGGGCGGCGCGGGACTACACTTCGGGCTTCATGGCCCGGCTCGCCGCCGAGCTGACGCGGGCGCGGCCGGTCGCCTTCGCGGAGCAGATGCCGCTGATCTTCCGGGGCGGCGAGCCGGTGCCCAACGTCGCCATCCACCAGGTCGGCAAGCCCGGCATCGATGAGCGCCAAGCGCGGCTGATCGCGTCGATGTACCGGGAGAGCCCGCTCGCCGGCGCCATCGAGGAGGGTTTCCGCGTGCGCGACGCCGTCTACCAGACGGTCTCGGAGCACGCCATGCAGGCGGACCGGGGCGCCGTCTCGCCCAAAGGCTTCGAACGGGCGGCGCGGCGCATCGGCCGGCTGATGCGCGACCAGTTCACCCTCGGCTTCGTCGATGTCGGCGGCTGGGACACGCACGTGAACCAGGGCGGGGCGAGCGGCTACCTCGCCGACCGGCTCGGCGAGCTCGGGCGCGGGCTGGCGGGCTTCGCCCAGGAGATCGGCCCGGGCTGGGCCGACACGGTGGTCGTGGTGCTGTCGGAATTCGGCCGCACCTTCCGGGAGAACGGCAACCGCGGCACCGATCACGGCCACGGCAGCGTCTACTGGGTCCTGGGCGGCGCCGTGCGGGGCGGGCGGATCGCCGGCCCGCAGGTGCCGGCCGACGAGGCGCACCTGTTCCAGAACCGGGACTACCCGGTGCTCACCGATTACCGGGCGCTGCTGGCGGGCCTGCTCGCCCGCCTCTACGGGCTCGACCAGGCCGCCCTGCGCCGGGTCTTCGCGGGGGTCGCGCCGGCCGATCTCGGCCTGCTCTAACCCTCAGCGGCAGGTCGTGACCCGGCGGACGATCCAGCCCTCGCCCTCGACGAACAGGCGCTTGCGCGAGGTCGTGCAGGTGGCGTCGTCCGCGCCCTCCTCGGGAGCGGTCGCGGTGACGGTCACGTCGCGCACCGCCGCGCTGCGGCCCTGGGCCTTCGGCGCCTTGTCGACGGCGGGGGCCGCGAGTCCCGGACCGGCGCCGAGACACGCACCGGCGATCAGGGCGGCGAGCAGGGTCAGCCGGGCGCCGAGGAGCGCGCGCATGGGAGGCATCCTGTTCCTGAGAGGGTGTCGGCGCGGCGAGCAGCTTCGCCGCCGCACCGCGCTCCTGCCATAGATAAGTCGCGAGGGTCCGAAGGGTTGCCGCGGGCCAAGCGTGTCCGTTCGAATTTCGGTAAACCGCCGGACGCGCCGGCCGCTGTGCGCTGTCGCACGCGGCGCGCCGAAGGGCGAGGCCCTTTCGCTCCCGTCAACAGCGATCAACAGCGGGCGGCCGTGCGCGGTTCCGGACCTGTGCGGAGCGGCGGGCCGCAATCTCGCACGGGCTCTTGCCCGCACGGGCTCTTGCCCCCACGGGCTCTTGCCCCCACGGGCTCTTGCCCCCGCATCCTACCTGCCGGCGAGCCCGCGATCGCTTCGGCGCATGGTGCCGGGCGGCGGAACGGCGGGACGCGTCACCGGCCCGCGCCCGGAACCAGCCGCAGGCCCTGCCGGGCCAGCTGATCCGGGACGCCGCGGCGCACCAGGCGGGTGCGCCGCTCCTGCTGCGTCCGCCAGGTGCGGCAGGCGTCCTGCGCCTCCAGGACGGCCCGCATCCAGGCGTCGAGCCACGCCGCCTGGAGCGCGACGCCGAGCAGCACCGAGTGCTGGGCGAGCGCCACGGAGGCCGCCAGCACGCGCTGGACCTGCTCCTCCACCGGGGCGAAAGGCGACGTCCGATCCCTCATCGCCGCATGTCTCCCGCTCTGCTGCGCGCCCGCTCCCGGTCCGCCACGGGGCCGAGCCGGCCCCTCCGGCCCGGTCGACCGCGATGCAAGATCCGGGCACCCGGCCCGGATCGCCGTCGCGATGCGAGGAACAGGCGCGACCCCGGCAAGATTATGTCGGCGAACGCTCGGCCCCGGACAACCGGCTGGGAGCACGGAAGCGTCGCCCCATCCCGGAGGTTCCATGCACCGCCGCGACGTCCTGGTCAGCCTGCTGTCGGCGACCGCCGCCCTCGCCGTCACCCGCACCGCCCTCGCCCAGCCCCTCCCGGGGGGCGCCGTCCCCACGGGGGCCTACCTGGCCATGGCGACGAAGGGCGGCCTGTTCCTGGAGAGCACCGCCCGCGACGCCTTCGCCAAGACCGGCAACCCGCGGGTCAGGAAATTCGCCCGGGCCGAGGTGGTCGAGCAGGTGAACCTCGCCAACCGGATCGACGCCTACACGGGTGGCGCCGGGGCCGCCGTCGCGGCCGGCGGTCCGCCGCCCGGGCCGGGCGGCCTCGTCGGCGGCCTCGTGGCGGCCCCGCTCGCGGTGGCGGGCGCGGCGACGGGGGCCGCGGCCGGCGTGGCCGCGGGCGTCCTCGGGGCGCCGGGCGCGGGCGGGGCGGCCGGCGCCCCGATGACCAGCGACGCCCAGAAGGCCGCCATCCAGGCGCAGCTCGCCGGCATGCAGGGCGGGCCGCAATACGACGCGGCCTTCGTCGGCGCCTCCCTCCAGGGCCACCGCGAGGCCTTCGCGATCCACGGCTCCTACGCCGAGGCCGGCGAGGATCCGGCCCTGCGCCGCATCGCCCGCGGCGCCCTGCCGCTGATCCGCCTGCACATCGCGCAGCTCACCCAGATGCAGGCGATGATGGGCGGCCCGCAGGGCTGAGCCGCTCCGGGCCGGCGCCCCGGTGTCGGCCCGGCCATTCGGCCCCCCATGGGTCCCCCGCGGCCCCGCATGGGTCCCCCGGCCCTCGCCGGGCCCGCCTCAGCGGTCGGTGGTGGGCCAGGACGGTTCCTCGGGCAGGCAGCCGGCGCGGCAGCGCATCTGCTCGACCTTGATCACCTGCGGCTTGCTGCCGACGGTCTCGATCTCGATCTGGGTCTGGTTCTTGTTCCAGAGGAAGAGGCAGCGCGAGGGCGTGGTGCGCTGGCAGCTGATCGTCTCGGCGTAGGTCTCGCAGATCCGGGTCCGGCCGCTCACGCATTTCTCGCGCGCCTTGGCCTGCCGGTCGGGCTTCCAGCCTTGCAGCGCCAGGGCGATGCGGAATTCCGAGTAATCCGTGCGCGACTCGACCGCGGGCAGCGGTTCGGTCGCGGCGGCGCCATGCGTCCAGAGGACGAGGATCGGAAGGATCGCGGCGCGCATCGCCCCCCTCGGACGCCGCCACCCCGCATCGCGGCGACCACGTTGTCGGCCAAAGCCGCAGCGGCCGTCAAGGTGGAAGCGGGCGGCCGGTCCAGTCCTGCCGAGGAGAGATCAAGGTCGGCGCGGCCGATGATCAGTCGAGCCTGCGGGGATACAGGGCCGCGGGGGGGGTCCGCGTGCAGTCCCGCCTCCCGGGCCCGCTCTCTCGGACGCGCCCGAGACGGCGGCGCGGCGCACCCGCCGCGCGCCGGGTGCTACTCGGCCGCCGCCTTGGCGGCGCGGGCGCGCCGGGGCTTCTTCCCCGAAGCCTCCGCGGCGGAATCCGGGTTCGCGGGCGCGACGTCCTGCGGCGCCTCGACCGGGTCCGGCGCGGGCGCCTCGGCCTTCGCCCGGGCCGCGCGGTCGCGCCGGATCTGGCCGAGGCCCAGGGTGCGGGCGAGTTCCGAGCGCTGCTTGGCGTAGCTCTCGGCGACCATGGGGTAGTCGCGCGGCAGACCGTACTTGACCCGGTACTCCTCCGGCGTGAGCCCGTGCTTCGTCAGGTGCCGCTTCAGGGACTTGTAAGGTTTGCCGTCGACGAAGCTCACGAGATGATCGTAGCTGATCGATTTGCGAATCTGCGCGGGCGTCGCTTTCGCGCTCTCCTGGGTGCTCGGTGCCGGCGCCTTCCCCGTACTGACGAGGGCGTCGTAGATGCTGCGGATCAGCGCCGGCAGCTCCGCGCTCGGAACGCTGTTCCTCGACACGTAGGCCGACACGATATCGCTCGTCAGGCCGCTGAGGTCGATGGCTGCTGCCCCGGTCTCGCTCATGAATCTGTTCCTGTGCTTGCGCCCGACACAGCAGTGTAGTGTTTGTCGCGGAACGTCAACAGGAATTCTCGCATATTCACATCGGAGCGCAGCAGAGCGATACGGCTGTTCCAAATCGCTGGCGGCTTCGGACAGGTTTCCGTGTCAATCACCGGCCCCGCGCGGGGCAATGACGGGCGGACGCGACCCGTTATTGGTGACCGGGTGGGAGGAGTACAGGGGCATCCCGGCGGCCAGGGGGCGGGGCGGATGGGGCGCTCCGACCGCGGGATCGATTTGACGGGGCCGCGTGTTTCGCCTACAGAGGCGCCCCGGCGTGATCCCCGATAGCTCAGCTGGTAGAGCAGGCGACTGTTAATCGCCTTGTCGCAGGTTCGAGTCCTGCTCGGGGAGCCATCCTTCCCTCCGCGCCGCATCCCCCCGATCCGCAGCCAGGCGCTCCGCGCCGCCGGTCGAGGCGTCGATCCCGTCCGGCCATGTGGGCGCCTGTCATCCTCTGTCCGCACGTGATCGTCCGGACAGCGGATGACAGGCCCGCGCGGCGCGTGAGCGACGCCGGCATCCGCATATTGCGACGCAATCCGTCGGACGCCGTACGACGCGGGCCGGGCGTCCGGCACCCGGCGAGCCCGTGGAGAGCGACGCGCGGACCAAGGCAGGCCCGCGCGACGCCGCGACCCGGCGGGCCCGCGGCGAGGTCGGACCCGCGCGGAGCCGGGCGGGGGCGGGCCCGATCAGCGCGGCGGCGCGATCTCGATCCTGGCCAGCGTCTCGCCCTGCCGGAGGATCAGCACCGTCCCGGTGATGGTCAGGCAGGCGGCGCTGTCCCTCCGCCGCGCGACGCCGCGCAACGTCTCGTGCCGAGCGGACCGGCATGGTGGGCGGATCCGCTCGGCCTCTCATCCCCCATCCGCCAGATCCCTTCGGGATGGCGGCTGGGGGCCTCGCTCACGCGCCGCGCGGGCGCGTGATCCGGTCCGCGGCCCGGCCGGTGACCGGTTTCGCGCGTGCCGCTCAGCTCTGGCGGCCGTAGACATCCTCGATGCGGATGATGTCGTCCTCGCCCGTGTAGCTGCCGACCTGCACCTCGATCAGTTCGAGCGGGATCTTGCCCGGATTGACGAGGCGATGGACGCAGCCGATCGGCAGGTAGATGGCCTCGTTCTCGTGGACGAGGGTCACGGCGTCGTCCACGGTCACCTCGGCGGTGCCGTGCACCACGATCCAGTGCTCGGCCCTGTGGTAGTGCTTCTGCAGCGACAGGCGCCCGCCCGGCTTCACGGTGATCCGCTTCACCTGGAAGCGGTCGCCGATGTCGATGCGCTGGTAGGAGCCCCAGGGCCGGTACATCAGGCGATGCGCGTCGGCCTCGGGCGCGCCCTTGGCCCGCAGATCCTCCACCAGGGCCTTGACCCCGGCGCCGGCCTCGCGGGAGGTCACCAGCACCGCGTCCGGGGTCGCCACCACCACGACGTCGTCGAGGCCCACCACCGTGGTCAGGATCTCCTCGGGGCTGTGCACGAGGCTGTTGCGGGTGTCGCGCACCGCCACGCGGCCGCGCAGGGCGTTGCCGGAGGCGTCCCGCTCCGACACGTCCCAGAGGGCGCCCCAGGTGCCGATGTCCGACCAGGGGAAGCGCACCGGCAGCACGCCCGAGCGGGCCGTGTGCTCCATCACCGCGTAGTCGATCGAGATCTGCGGCGCCTGCCCGAAGGCCTCCGGGTCGAGGCGGATGAAGTCGAGGTCGCGGCGGGCCTTCTCCAGGGCCTGCTCGGCGGCCTCCAGGACGGCCGGGGCGTGGGCGCGCAGCTCCTCGATCATCACGTCGGCCCGGAACAGGAAGTAGCCGCTGTTCCAGAGGGCTCCCTCGGCGATCAGGCCGGCGGCCCGGGACGCGTCGGGCTTCTCCAGGAAGCGGGCCACGTGGCAGGCCCCCTGCGCCCCGGCCTCGCCGGGCAGCCTCTCGCCGGGCTGGACGTAGCCGTAGGCGGTGGCGGGCGCGGTCGGCGTGATGCCGAGGGTCATGATGTAGCCCGCCCGCGCCGCCACGGCGGCGGCCTTGGCGGCGGCGACGAAGGCCGGGGTGTCGCCGATCACGTGGTCGGCCGCAAGGATCAGCACCAGCGCCTCGGGCTCGCTCTGCGCGGCGCTGAGCGCCGCCACCGCCACGGCGGCGGCCGAATCCCGGCGCTGCGGCTCGAGCAGGATCTCGGCCGAGAGGCCGACGGCGGCGAGTTGCTCGCCGACGATGAAGCGCGCGTCCTGCGCGGTGATGACCGTCGGCCGCGCGAAGACCGCGCCGTCGGCGACGCGCAGGGCGGTGGCCTGGAAGGACGAGCGCTCGGCCTCGGCCAGGGGGATGAACTGCTTGGGATGGCTCTCGCGGGAGGCGGGCCACAGCCGTGTGCCCGATCCACCGCAGAGGATCACCGGATGGATGAGGGTGGTCATGGCGTCACCGTCTCCGTATCGATCAAGGGAAGGGCCCGCGGCGCGGTGGGCGCCGACGGGTCGATGTCTCGCGGGCTTGCGGCCTTCATAGGTCGGAAGCGCGCGCCGAGGAACCTGCCGGCCCGCATGCGGGCCCGCGCCGGCGCGCGAGACCGCCGCCGGCGCGGGCCCGGACGCGGCGTCAGATGGTCTGATTGTAGGCGCCGACCTCCGGATTCTCGCGCAGCACCCCGTCGACGCCCTCGAACATCGCGCGCAGGCGCGCCTCCGAGACGGGGCTCTCCACCACGACGACGAGTTCCGGCTTGTTCGACGAGGCCCGCACCAGGCCCCAGGTGCCGTCCTCCGTCACCACGCGCACGCCGTTCACGGTCACGAGGTCGGTGATGCGCGCGCCCCCGATCGGCTCGCCGCGCTCCATCATGGCCCGCACCCGGGCCGTCACCTTCTCGACCACCCCGTACTTCACCTCGTCGGCGCAGTGCGGCGACATCGTCGGCGAGCCCCAGGTCTTCGGCAGCGCCCGGTACAGGTCGGCGAGGCTGCGGCCCGGATTGCGGTCCAGCATCTCGATGACCGTGATCGCCGTCATCAGCCCGTCGTCGTAGCCGCGGCCGATCGGCGCGTTGAAGAAGAAGTGTCCCGACTTCTCGAACCCGGCCAGCGCGCCCAGCTCGTTCACCCGCCGCTTGATGTAGGAATGGCCGGTCTTCCAGTAATCCGCCTTGACGTCGCGCGCCCGCAGCTCCGGATCCGAGGCGAACAGGCCCGTCGACTTGACGTCCACGACGAAGGTCGCGCCCGGGTGCAGTTGCGAGAGGTCGCGGGCGAGCAGCACGCCGACCTTGTCGGCGAAGATCTCGTGGCCCTCGTTGTCGACCACCCCGCAGCGGTCGCCGTCGCCGTCGAAGCCCAGCCCCACATCGGCGCCGGTCTCGCGCACCGTGTCGGCGATCGCGTGCAGCATCGCCATGTCCTCGGGGTTGGGGTTGTAGCGCGGGAAGGTCGCGTCGGCCTCGGTGTCGAGGGGCACGACCTCGCAGCCGAGCGCCTCCAGCACCGCCGGCGCGAAGGCGCCCGCCGTGCCGTTGCCGCAGGCGGCCACGACCTTGAGCTTGCGGCCGATCGTCTTGGTCCGCGAGAGCAGGTCGGCCTGGTAGCGGGCGGCGAAGTCCGGCACGAAGGCGTAGGCGCCGCCGTCGCGGTACTTGAAGGCGCCCGCCAGCACGATCTCCTTCAGGCGGCCCATCTCGGCGGGGCCGAAGGTCATGGGCCGCTCGGCGCCCATCTTCACGCCGGTCCAGCCATTGTCGTTGTGGGAGGCCGTGACCATGGCCACGCAGGGGCAATCGAGGGCGAACTGCCCGAAATAGGCCATGGGCGAGAGGGCGAGCCCGATATCCTTCACGCGCAAGCCCCCCGCCATCATGCCGGCGATGAGGGCGAGCTTGATCGAGGCCGAGTAGGCGCGGAAATCGTGGCCGGTGACGATGTCGGGCCGCACGCCCATCTCGTGGATGAGCGTCCCGAGGCCCAGCCCCAGCGCCTGCACCCCCATGAGGTTGAGGTCCTTGGGAAAGAGCCACCGCGCGTCGTACTCGCGAAAGCCGGTGGGGGCCACGAGCGGAAGCGACTCGAACGCGAAGCTGTTCGGGGCCAGCGATGCATGCGGCTTCGGAAACGTCATCACTCTCATCCTGCCGTTCAAGGGCGGGCCCGAGGGCCCTGCCGGTGAGCCGATTCCCCGGGAGGCTCCCGTTCGTCGTAAGGTAATTGAAGGGTTCATTCCGGCGAAGCGGATTTCGGTTCGCCGGAAAGCGCTTGCAAATCAGAGGCCTGGTCCGATCCAGGGACTCTCCCGCGAGGGCGGTTCGGGCGCCGCTCCCGCTCCATCGTCTCCGGCGATCCGTCCCGCCGGATCCACTCCTCGCCCGCGGCGCCGCCCCGTCGGCCCGCGATGCTCAGCCGTGGCGGACCTCCGCCCGCGCGTGGTCGAGAACGGAGGCGAGCGTCTCGGTGAGGGAGCGCTTCGGGGCCCAGCCGGTGCGGGCGGCCAGCGCCGAGGCGTCCCCGCAGGCGGTCGGGATCTCGGAGGGGCGCAGCCGCTCCTGCGCCACCCGCACCTCGAAGGGCCTGCGCGAGAGGGATGCCAGCGTCTCCAGCAGGCTGCCGATCGACCGCGCCTGGCCGGAGGCGATGTTGAAGATGCTGCATCGGTCGAGCGTGTCGGCGGCCGCGACCAGACCCGCATAGGCCTCGACGACGTCGCGGACGTCCAGGAAGTCGCGACGGGCCGAGAGGTCCCCGACCTCCAGCACGGGCGGAACCAGCTGCGCCTCGATGCGGGCGATCTGCGCGGCGAACGAGGCGACCACGAACCGCTCGCTCTGGCCCGGGCCGATGTGGTTGAGCGGCCTCAGGATCACCAGGCGCGACCCCGCCCGGCCCAGCACGTCCGTCAGGATCTGCTCGCCGACGAGCTTCGTCTTGGCGTAGGTGCTCGCCGGCTCCGGCCGGACCGCCTCGCCGACGGGCTGTCCCGACAGGAAGGCCCGACCGTACACCTCCCCGGAACTCACGAAGAACAGGTTCGTCCCGGGCAGGTGGTCGACCAGCGCCGATGCGAGGCTCAGCACCGTGCCGACGTTCTCGCTCCAGGCCCGGACCGGCCGCGCGGCGGCGTCCGAGACGGAGGAGAGGGCGGCGAGGTGGAGGATGTCCGTCGGCGCGACCTCGCGCAGGCACTCCGCCGTGCGGCGACCGTCCGACAGGTCGGCCGCGACGTAGCCGATCCCGGCGGAAAGCGCCGCCGGCCTGGCCTCGCGGCCGAGACCGACGATCTCCGCGCCGGCGCCGAACCGGTCGAGGAAGGCGGCGGCCGCGTGGCGGCCGACGAAACCCGTCGCGCCGGTGATCAGGATGCGCTTCACGCCAGAGCCTCGGCAGGGCGGCTCAGACGGAGGCGCGCAGGCGGGCGAGGTCCGCGTCGACCATCTCGGTGATCATCTCCTCGAGCGAGATCTCCGGCTTCCAGCCCAGAATGCGCTCGGCCTTGGCAGGGTTGCCGAGGAGCACGTCGACCTCGGCCGGGCGGAACAGCTTCTCGTCGATCCGGAGGTGGTCGTCCATGGTCAGGCCCACGTGGTCGAAGGCGATCCGGCACATGTCGCGCACGGTGGTGGTGCGCCCGGTCGCCACCACGTAGTCGTCCGGCGCGTCCTGCTGCAGCATGAGCCACATCGCCCGGACGTAGTCCTTGGCGTGGCCCCAGTCCCGCTTCGCGTCGATGTTGCCGAGCCGCAGTTCCGTCTCGAGGCCGAGCTTGATGCGCGCGACGCCGTCCGTGACCTTGCGGGTCACGAACTCGACCCCGCGCAGCGGGGATTCGTGGTTGAACAGGATGCCGTTCGAGGCGTGCAGGCCGAAACTCTCCCGGTAGTTGATCGTCATCCAGTGCGCGTAGAGCTTGGCGACGCCGTACGGGGAGCGCGGGTAGAAGGGGGTCTGCTCGCTCTGCACCTGCTCCTGGATCAGGCCGAACATCTCCGACGAGGAGGCCTGGTAGTAGCGCGCCTGCGGGGCCATGATGCGGACCGCTTCGAGCAGGTTGGTCGCCCCGAGGCCGGTCACCTGCCCGGTGAGGATCGGCTGCTGCCAGGACGAGGTGACGAACGACTGTGCGGCGAGGTTGTAAACCTCATCGGGCCGGACCTGCTGGACGATGCGCAGCAGGCTCGACAGATCGATCAGATTGCCGTCGATGAGGTGAACGTCCTTGGCAACGCCGAGCCACTTCAGCCTGTGATCATAAACACCAGCATGGC
This sequence comes from Methylobacterium sp. 4-46, assembly GCF_000019365.1. Classification (GTDB taxonomy): domain Bacteria; phylum Pseudomonadota; class Alphaproteobacteria; order Rhizobiales; family Beijerinckiaceae; genus Methylobacterium. The sequence goes on from NC_010511.1 coordinate 5,713,884, forward strand.
TCGACCGACGGACAATACCGTAGACTTCGTAGTCTTTTTCAAGCAGAAGCTGCGCCAGGTAGGCCCCATCCTGGCCGGTAATTCCGGTGATCAAGGCACGTCTGCGTGTCATCTCAGTTCCCCTTGCCGCTATTCGGGCCCTCGGTATGGAGGGCTCCCGATGAAGTCAAGTGCAATGGCTAAGCTCGTCTGCGGGCTTGCCGCGGCCGTCATCTCGTCCTCGTACCGGCCCCGCAAGAGCGCCGGCCTCTGCGTCAGAGGCCCCTTGCCCCGGTCGGGACCAATGCGCGACCCGCCCGCTGCGGCCCGTCACGAGGCGGCCAGGCGGCGAGCGGGCGCGGCGCGGATCTCCTCCAGCCGCGCGCCGTAGCGCTTCGCGATCGCCGGGATGCTGAAACGCGCCTTGACGAGACGGGCCGCGCTCACGCCCTTGGCGCGCGCCGCGGCCTGGTCGGTCGCGACGTGGCGCATGGCGGCGGCGGCCTGCCGGAGGTCGGCATCGGCCCAGACGCTGCCGCGCTCGACGAAGATGTACTCGTCCCTCTGCACCCCGACGAGGTCGTACCCGATCAGGTAGGCGCTCTCCTCGCTGCAGAAATCCATGTTGCCGCCATAGGCCGTCGCGATCACCGGCCGCTCGAGCTGCATGGCCTCGATCATGCCGAAGCCCCAGCCCTCGGACCGATGCAGCGAGACGTAGCAGTCGCAGGCCTTCTTGAGGGCGAGGAGGTCCCTGTACTTGAGCGTCTCGTCGACGATCAGGATCCGCGGGTCCGCCCTGCAGGCGTCGTCGATCTTCCTCCAGATCGCCACTTGGTGCGGATCGCCGACCCGGGTCCTGTTCTGGGTCTTGATGACGAGGGCGACCGCCTCGGTGCCGAGCGGAAAGGCCTGCCGGAACGCCTCGACGGCGGCCAGCGGGTTCTTGCGCTCGATGAAGGAGAAGGAGTCGAAGGTGGTGAGGAAGATTGTCGCGTCGCGCTCCAGCCCGAGGCTGCCGAGGTCCATCGCCTCCACCTCGGGCAGCGGCTCGACCGCCATGCCCACGTTCACCACCGGCTTGTCGGTGAACCGGGCGTAGATCTCGCGGTTGTACTCCGAAGAGACCCAGATCTCATCGAGCAGATCGAGCGCCAGATTATGGCACTTCGGGATCTGATTCAGCTCCCAGAAGAAATATCCGATATTGTAACTGTTGGCCACGATCTCGCGCTGCTCGAACGCGTAGACCAGGGGAATCGATTCGGCGTTGAGGTGGATGAGGTTGATCTCGCGCGGAGCGGTGAAGGTCTCGAAGTTCAGCTCGGTGGCGAAGCCGATGGGCGCCGGGTTGTCGAGGCCGAAGGGCAGCGCGGTGGGACGCACGCGCTCGGCGGCCGTCAGGATCTCGTAGGAGATGCGCGTCGCCTGGCCGAGGCCCGACGTCTGGAGGAGCGGACCGATCAGGGCGACGCCGGGTTCGGGGTGGGAGCGCGGGAAATCCCGCTTCGGCAGCAGGAACTCGCCGTAATCCCGAACCTCGGCCGTGCTCTCGCCGGCCCCCTGCCTCGCCAGCTTGGCCGCGAGGGCCTCCGCCTGCCCGCGCAGGGCCGCCACGCGGGAGGGCGGCGCGCCCGGCGGCAGGGCGACGGCCGCGATGATCTCGTCGAAGAGCGAGGCGGCCTCCGCCCTCGCCCGCAGCAGCTGCCGGACCTGACTGCCCGGCAGGAAGCTCCTGAGGTAGGGCCGCGTGTAGCTCGACAGGATCAGGTAGCAGAGATAGGCGGCGCGGTCCGAGGCCTTGTCCCTGGTCAGGTCGAGCTTGGCCCGGTCGCGCTCGAACTGGATCTCCATGAAGATGTTGAAGGGGAAGTCGGCGTACGGCGCGCTCGACGGCGCCTGCAGGACCGCGATCTGCTCCCGCGTCACGAGCGCGCGATGCAGCTTGGCGTCGATCGTCCGCTCGAAGCACCACCAGTAGACGGCTTCGCGCAGCACGCGCACATCGGCCAGGTTGAGGTGGCTCGGCAGTTCCCGCACGACGGAATTGTAGAGGGCGACGGTCACGGCCGGCGACAGGCCGGCGAGCGGCATCGGCCGGTTCAGGAACGCCACCTGCGCGCGCGACAGCGGCATCTCGAAGCGCGTGCCCTGCGCCTTGCGGTGCGCCTGATAGTCCGTCAGGTACCACATCAGGACCTTGAGCCGATCCTGCAGCGAGCCGGTCATGTCGTCGAGGTGGTGGTCCCGCACGAGGCGGAAGCTCTCGAACTGAACGTACTTCGTGATGAGACCTTCCGGGTCGCGCTCCGGATTGGCGACCTGGAGGATGGGGGAGCTGCTCATCGGGTGCCTGCGGGTTGATCGGTCGTCGGAGGGCGGCGGGGGCTCAGTCGCGGGACGCCGCGGTCTCGATGCCGTGGTCTCGCGCGAGCGCGGCGATCTCGACGAGCGCCATCCGCAGCTGCACCTTCATCTGGTCCGAGATCCCGCCGCTCTTGACGACCGCGACGGCGCTCGTCGGAATCGGCGCGGGGGTGAGGGGCTCGCCCGTCTCGGCGATGAGGAGGGTGACGGCGTTCCGCGCGCCGACCTCGGCGAGGTTGACCTCGAAGCCGTGGCGGCCGTCGCCGATCCCGGCCTCCTCCAGGTCGGCGCGGTAAAGGTCGGCCGTGATCAGGACCGACCTGCCGGTCTCCCCGAGGGCCTGCAGCAGGACGGCGCCGGAAGGGCTGCGCGTGTCCTGGATCCAGCCCAGGACCGACCGCGAATCGACCCGGTCGATGTTCCACCGCCAGCGGGACGCCGGCGCGGACTCCTCCCGCCGGGCGGGCGAGGCGGGAAGCGGGCCCGTGTCGAAGGGGAAGACGCCGAGGACGTCCTGCGTCTCCACCACCCGGACGGTCACCTCGCCCGCCTCCTGCGTCCACCCGCCGAGGTCGATCTCGAAGCAATGGGCACCGTTGCCGATGCCGGCCTCCCGCAGATCCTGCCGGAAGATGTCGGCGGTGGCGCGCGCCCGCTGGCCCGCGGAGGAGGTCGCCTCGACGGTCAGGGCGGCGTGGGCGCGCGAGCTGTCATAGGCCCAGCCCGCGATGCGCCGGCCCTCGACGACGTCGATATTCGACCTGACGGCCGATTTCGGCGTCCTGCCGCGCGCGTAGACGGTGGTGACCCAGCCGGCGACGCGCTTGCGCTGAGGGGGAGCGGTGTCGTTCGTCGTCATGTCTGGCCTCGGGAGGGAATCGCGACGGGGCTGGCGGGGCTCGCCCGGATCGAACCGGGTCCCGCGATGGCAGCCGTCAGGCGGCCGGGAGGGCGCGCGCCGGCAGGAGCATCGCTCGAGCGGCGTCGCCCGGCCGGCCCGCCGCGTCGCTCCGGGATCGACAAGTTGCGAGGCCGGCACGCCGTGTGACCGGATCCTGAAGGACCCGGATGCGAGGGGTGCGCCGGGGCGTCCCATTCGGTCGTTGCTGCATTGCGTCGGACGATTTCCTTGCGTCGCGCGACGGGCTGACTTCGGTGCAGGGGGCCGGTCAGCGAGGAGCGCGGCCGTCTCCTTAGCCGAGTTGATCCGGCGCGCCAATTCGCCGGGCCCCGATGATCGCCCCGCCCCGCGCGGCGGCCGCCGGGCCGCC